>NZ_JAVXUS010000001.1:0-508252 GCF_032334135.1 Halomonas sp. I1 | reverse complement strand
GTATCTTTCGTGATTTCTGTCGTGGTCTATACCCTTTTGTGACATTCTTTTCTCGTCGTGCCCGAGAAAAAGCTACGAGCGACGAGCTACGAGCGACGAGCTACGAGCTACGAGCGACGAGCGACGAGCGACGAGCGACGAGCGACGAGCGACGAGCGACGAGTATCAGGGTGTCCTGCTACCCGGAGATCGCAACCTCAATCTCGCATCTCGCATCTCGCATCTCGCATCTCGCATCTCGCAGCCCGCAGCCCGCAGCCCGCAGCCCGCAGCCCGCAGCCGATCAGGCTCCCTTGTGAACCGCGCGCCAGTGGTGCAGCAGCGGCTCGGTGTAGCCGGCCGGTTGTTCGAGCCCCTTGAAGATCAGGTCGGAGGCGGCCTGGAAAGCATGCGAGGCCGAGAAATCGGCACTCATCGCCGTATACGCCGGATCGCCGGCATTCTGCTCGTCGACGACCTTCGCCATGCGCTCGAGGGTATCCCGCACGCGGGCTTCATCCACCACGCCGTGATGCAGCCAGTTGGCCACATGCTGGCTGGAGATCCGCAGGGTCGCACGATCCTCCATCAAGCCGACATCATGGATGTCCGGCACCTTGGAGCACCCCACGCCGTGCTCCACCCAGCGCACCACATAGCCGAGGATCCCCTGGCAGTTGTTGTCGAGCTCCTGCTGGATATCATCGTCGCTCCAGTCCGGGCGTTCGGCCACCGGCACGGTAAGCAGCTCATCCAGACAATCGGGCTCGCCCTGAGCTTCGAGCTCGCGTTGCACGTCGGCGACGCTGACCTGGTGATAATGCAACGAGTGCAGGGTCGCCGCCGTGGGAGATGGCACCCAGGCGGTATTGGCACCGGCCCGGGGATGGCCGATCTTCTGCTCGAGCATCGCCGCCATCAGGTCCGGCATGGCCCACATGCCCTTGCCGATCTGGGCATGACCACGCAGCCCGCAGGCCAGGCCGGTCTGCACATTGCTGCGCTCGTAGGCGCCGATCCAGGCGCTGTTCTTCATGTCGCCCTTGCGGATCATCGGGCCGGCTTCCATGGTGGAATGCATCTCGTCACCGGTGCGATCCAGGAAACCAGTATTGATGAACACCACCCGCGAGGTGGCCTCGGCAATACACGCCTTGAGGTTGACCGAGGTCCGGCGCTCCTCATCCATGATGCCCATCTTCAGGGTGTCGCGGGTCATGCCCAGCAGGTCCTCGACACGTGCGAAAAGCGCATCGGCGAAGGCCACTTCCTTCGGGCCATGCATCTTCGGCTTGACGATATACACCGACCCTTCGCGGGAGTTGCGAGGCTCCCCCTTGCCCTTGGCTAGGTCGTGCAGGGCGATCAGGCTGGTGACGACGCCATCGAGGATGCCCTCGGGCAACTCGTTGCCATCGGCATCGAGCACCGCCGGCGTGGTCATGAGGTGGCCGACGTTGCGTACGAACAGCAACGAGCGTCCCGGCAGGGTCACTTCGCCACCCGCGGGATTGCGCCAGGTGCGATCATCGTTGAGTCGGCGGGTATAGGTCTTGCCGCCCTTCTCGATCTGGGTCTCCAGGTCGCCCTTCATCAGACCCAGCCAGTTGGCGTAGACCTCGACCTTGTCTTCGGCATCCACCGCGGCTACGGAATCCTCGCAGTCCATGATGGACGTCAGGGCCGCTTCCACGACCACATCCTTGACCCCCGCTGGATCAGTCTTGCCGATGGGGTGGCCGGCATCGATCCGGATCTCCAGATGCAAGTCGTGATTGACCAGCAGTACCGCATCGGGCGCCTCGGCTTCCCCCTGGAAACCCACCAGTTTGCCGGGCGCCTTGAGGCCGGTCTCGCGACCGCCTTCCAGGGTCACGACGAGGTGACCGTCACGCAGCGCATACTTGACTGCCTCGCGATGGGAGCCGGTGGCCAGGGGGGCGGCACGGTCCAGCACGCCGCGGGCGTAGGCGACGACCTTCTCGGCACGCCTGGGATTGAAGCTGTCGCCCTTCTCGGCACCGTCTTCCTCGGAAATGGCATCGGTGCCGTAGAGGGCATCGTAGAGGCTGCCCCAGCGCGCGTTGGCGGCATTCAGGGCATAGCGGGCGTTGTTCACCGGCACCACCAGCTGTGGCCCGGCCTGAACGGCGATCTCGCGATCGACATTGGTGGTGGTGACGTCGACATTCGCCGGCGCCTCCACCAGATACCCGATCTCCTCGAGGAAGGCACGGTACGCTGCCATGTCACGCACCGGTCCCGCATGGTCACGATGCCAGGTATCGAGCTCGGCCTGCAGGCGATCCCGCTCGGCGAGCAGTTCACGGTTCTTTGGTGTCAGATCGTGAAAGAGGGCGTCCACGCCGGACCAGAAGGCTTCGGGGTCGACACCGGTTCCCGGCAGAGCCTGCTCATTGATGAAACGGTCCAGCTCGGCGGCCACCTGAAGACGATGGCGGGTAATGCGTTGGGTCATGGGTCGTTCTCCTTATGCGTGGCAGTTCGGCGCCCCCTGGCACCGAGCGGCCGGACAGCGAAGGGTGACTGCTCGACAATAATTTTGTGGAAAATTATTCCACATGTAAAGCCAGGGAGGACGCGCCACGCCGCGATATCGACCAAATGACGAGACGTGGCCGACGCTTTCACTTCGAGTTCATGGCTGGCTCCGCCGCCGGCTTGACGCTAGCATGGGCAAGCACAGCAGAGGATGCGATGAGCGACTTCACTCCCTTACAGGAACTCGGCCCCCTCGCGCCGGCCGAGCAGGCCGGCCAGGCGCTGGAGCACTATCTCGACCATTATGGCCTGAGTCCGCTGCTCGCCGAGACGATGGACCTGCACGTGGGCCATGTGGAAATACACGGCTTCCGGCTATGGACCCAGATATGGACGCCCAGGGAGCCCATCGGCACGATCTGGGTCGTGCATGGTTACTATGACCACCTGGGGCTCTATCGCCATCTGCTCGAATGCCTGCTTGAGCGCAACTGGCGCGTCGTGCTCTGGGACCTCCCCGGACACGGCCTCTCCAGTGGCCCTCGCGCTTCCATCGGCGACTTCGACGAATACGGCGCCTGCCTGACCGACCTTCGCCGGGAGCTCGAGGACCGCGACCTGGCCGCGCCTCCCTGGGTCGGGATCGGCCAGAGCACCGGCGCTGCCATACTGGCCACCGATGCGCTCACGCGGGGCAATGACGGCCACTGGCATGGCCTCGCCCTGCTGGCCCCGCTGGTACGCCCCTGGGGCTGGCCGCAATCCAGCTGGTTGCACCGGCTGGTAGGCCCCTTCGTGCGCTCGGTACCACGCCGCTTTCGCGACAATTCCACCGACAGCGACTTTGCCACCTTCCTGCGAGAAGGCGACCCGCTGCAACCGGAACGCCTGACCATGGAATGGGTCGATGCCATGCGACGTTGGATGCCCCGCCTGCTGGCCTTGCCCCCCAGCCGTGTGCCCACCCTCATCCTGCAGGGCGAGCAGGATTCGACCGTGGACTGGGAATGGAACCTCGACGTGCTGGATCGCAAGTTCCCCAATGCCGAAATCTGTCGCCATCCCGAAGCCCGACACCACCTGGTCAACGAGGCCGAGCCGATACGCCGCACGCTGTTCGCTGACCTGGCGCGCTTCCTCGCCGACCTGGAGGAAAGTTTCGAGGCCCTGCCCCCTGAAAGGCGTCGTTGCTCATGAACACTCCTCAACGGGCACTTCTGGTGCTGTTGCTGCTCGCCCTCACCGGTTGCGCCGCCACTCCGGAGCGCCCCGAGACCGTGCGCCAGGCGCTGTTCGGGCTAGGCGAGCGCGTCGCCGAGCAGGTGGCCGCCTCGCCGACCCTGCCCAGTCCGGCCACCGACCAGGTGCTGCTACTGGCCATGCCGGCGGTCGACCCTGAACTGGGCCTCTCCGATGAACGCCTGATGGAAAGCTTGACCCGTGCCCTGCTGGGGCTCGACGACGGTCCTCAGGTGCTTGACTGGCGTCCCTCCCTCACCGAGGGTGCGGGACGCAATCAGTGGCGCCTCGACAGCCGCCTGAGTGCCTCGGCGCCACGCCTGCAACTCTCCGACCGCGAGCTGCTGCCCTACCGTCTGACCCTTTCCCTGCGACGCCCCGGCCGTGACCAGGTATTGTGGGAAACCCACATCGACGGCGCTCTCGACGCGACCGCCCTGTAGCCCTGGCCTCAGCCGCCCTTGAGCAGCCGGTCGAGCTGGCGATAGCCGATGGCTTCGATCAGATGCTCGCGATCGGGTCGCCCCGCTCCGGCCAGGTCGGCGAGGGTCAGGGCCACCCGCAGCACCCGGTGGAAGGCGCGCGCCGAGAGCTGCAGCCGTTCCAGCACTTCGGCGAGCCAGGCGCGATCCTCGGCGCCCAGTGCACAAGCGGCCTCCAGGTCGGGGCCTGCCAGGTGAGCATTGAGCGCCCCCCTCGCCCATTGGCGCTCGCGCGCCGCCAGGACCCTTTGGCGTACCGTCGCCGAGTCTTCGCCAGGCTCACGGGATGTCAACTGGTCTGCCGGCAGGCTCGGCACCTCGACCTGCAGATCGATGCGATCCAGCAGAGGCCCCGATAACCGCGCCTGATAGCGCTGAATCTGCGCCGCCGTGCAATGACACGCCTGGCGAGGGTCACCCAGGTGACCGCAGGGGCAAGGGTTCATCGCCGCCACCAGCTGGAAGCGCGCCGGGTAGCGACGTTCGTGGCTCGCTCGGGCGATATGGATCTGCCCGGACTCCATGGGCTCGCGCATCACTTCCAGCACCTGCCGCGAAAACTCCGGCAGTTCATCGAGAAACAACACACCATGGTGCGCCAGAGAGATTTCCCCCGGTTTGGGGCGCGAACCGCCGCCGACCAGTGCCACGGCGCTCGCGGTGTGATGTGGGGCCCGGAAGGGTCGACGCCCCCACTGTTCCGCCAGCGGCAGGCCACTGACCGAACGCACCGCCGCCACTTCCAGCGCTTCGTCCTCACCGAGCGGCGGCAGGATGCCGGGCAGGCGGCTGGCCAGCATGGTCTTGCCGGTGCCCGGTGGACCGGCGAACAACAGGTTATGCCCGCCCGCCGCCGCGATCTCCAGGGCCCGACGCGCCTGGTGCTGCCCCCTGACCTCGCGCAGATCCGGCTCCGATGCATCCCGCCGAGGGGGCGCCTGCAACCGGTGGACGGCGATGGGCTCCTGCCCGAGCAAGTGAGCCACCACCTCCAGCAAATGCTCGGCGGGCAGCACCTCCAGGTCACCGGCCAGGGCCGCTTCGTCGGCGTTGGCACGGGGCACGATCAAGCGACGTCCCGCTTGCCGCGAGGCCATGGCCAGCGGCAGCACACCACTCGCCGGGCGCAGGCTACCGTCCAGCGCCAGCTCGCCAACGCACTCCAGCTCCGCCAGAGCCTCAGGGGGAATCTGCCCCGAAGCGACCAGCAGGCCCAGGGCGATCGGCAGGTCGAAACGCCCGCCGTCCTTGGGCAGGTCGGCGGGCGCCAGGTTCAGGGTGATACGCCGCAGCGGAAACTCGAAGCCGGCATTGACCAGGGCGCTGCGCACCCGCTCACGGCTTTCCTTGACGGCGGTTTCCGGCAGCCCGACCAGGGTAATGCCCGGCAGGCCATTGGATAGATGGACCTCGACCAGCACCTCGGGCGCCTCCAGGCCCAGGCCTGCCCGAGTGCGAACAATCGCCAGCGTCATCGGCGTTCCCTCGCGCCTCTGTTTTGTCCGGATGTGACGTCCTTGTCTCGCCTTCTCAGGCTAGACCAGTGGCACGGAGTACGCCCGCCGGGTCACCGCCCGGTCTCACCGGCGCCGGCATCCTCCTCGGGGGAATCGGGGCCCGTCGCGGCTTCCCGGACCTCTTCGGCCTCCTCGTCGACGGTGGCGGCAGAGGCATCCAGCGCGTCTTCCAGGGCGGCGACCTGCTTCTCCAGGGCTTCGACTCGCCCTCGAGTTCGCTGCAGGACATCCATCAGGATGTCGAAATCCTCCCGTGAGACGAGCTCGAGACGATCGAAGGCGCCCTTTACCACCTGCTGCACGCCTTTCTGTACGTCTTCCGGAGCCTGAGAGGCACCTTGAAGGCGCTCACCGATCTGCTGAGCCAAGCGGCCGATGCGATCCTGGCTGACCATGCTGCTTCTCCTGAACGATAGTAGGGAACCTCCCGACAGGATACGCAAGGCGTCCTCTCACCGCATTCTTCCCGACCGCCACCTTCTGGGGCACGGCAGCGCAGACGAAGCACCAAACCAGTGCACAACGCCCATGCCACCTTGCACCGCTTCCGGTGCCAGTCGGCATTCTCATGCCACAGGTTAATGAAAAAAAAGGACTATCAGAGAACCTGGCACGGTTTGCGCTACACCAGGACAAGCATGCACCGCGCGGCAACGTGCCGCGCTCACCGAACAAGGGAGAACCGGGATGAAGCTGATTACCGCCGTCATCAAGCCCTTCAAGCTCGACGATGTCCGCGAAGCACTCGCCGACAACGGCGTACAGGGCATCACCGTCACCGAGGTCAAGGGCTTCGGTCGCCAGAAGGGGCATACCGAGCTATATCGCGGCGCCGAATACGTCGTCGACTTCCTGCCCAAGGTCAAGGTCGAGGTCGCGGTGGATGACGACCGCCTGGATACCGTGCTGGATGCCATCTGCAATGCCGCCAACAGTGGCAAGATCGGCGATGGCAAGGTCTTCGTGACCCCGCTGGAAGACGTCATCCGCATCCGCACCGGCGAGCGTGGCGCCGACGCCGTCTGATCGCCGACCGCCTTCCTGCCTGTTCCCGATACGGAGACCTTTGTCATGACAGAGCTTGCTTATGCGCTCGATACGTTCTACTTCCTGATCTGCGGCGCCCTGGTGATGTGGATGGCCGCCGGTTTCTCGATGCTCGAGGCCGGCCTGGTCCGCTCCAAGAACACCGCCGAGATCCTGACCAAGAACATCGCCCTGTTCGCCATCGCCTGTACCATGTACCTGCTGGTGGGCTACTACCTCATGTACTCCAGCAGTGCCGGCGGCGTCCTGCCCAGCCTGGGCTTTCTGCTGGGTGGCGAGAATACCGTGGACGCGGTGACCGCCGGCGGTGACGACGCTCCCTATTACTCCGCCCGCGCCGACTTCTTCTTCCAGGTCGTGTTCGTGGCCACCGCCATGTCGATCGTCTCCGGTGCGGTCGCCGAACGCATGAAACTCTGGGCCTTCTTGATCTTCACCGTGATTCTGACCGGTTTCATCTACCCGGTCTCCGGCTACTGGACCTGGGGCGGCGGCTGGCTGGCCGAGATCGGGTTCTCCGATTATGCCGGCTCCGGTATCGTGCACATGGCAGGCGCTTCCGCCGCGCTGGCCGGCGTGCTGGTCCTCGGCCCCCGCAAGGGCAAATATGGCAAGGACGGGGCCATCTACGCCATTCCGGGCGCCAACATGCCGCTGGCGACACTGGGTACCTTCATCCTGTGGCTGGGCTGGTTCGGCTTCAACGGCGGCTCCGAGCTGAAGGTGTCCGATGTGGCGTCCGCCAACAACATGGCGCAGGTACTGGTCAACACCAACGCAGCCGCCGCCGGGGGCGTGATCGCCGCCCTGATCCTGGCCAAGGCCTGGTTCCGCAAGGCCGACCTGACCATGGCACTGAACGGCGCCATCGCCGGCCTGGTATCCATCACCGCCGACCCGCTGTCGCCCAGCGCCCTGGGTGCCACCCTGATCGGTGGGTTCGGCGGCCTGCTGGTGGTCATCTCCATCGTCAGCCTCGACAAGCTGAAGCTCGATGATCCGGTCGGTGCCATCTCCGCCCACGGCATGGTCGGGATCTGGGGGGTGCTGGCGGTACCGCTGTCCAACAGCAGTGCCAGCTTCGGCGCCCAGATCATCGGCATCCTCGGCATCTTCATCTGGGTATTCGTGGCCAGCCTGATCGTCTGGCTGATCCTCAAGGCCGTGATGGGTATCCGGGTCAGCGAAGAAGAAGAATACGAAGGCGTCGACCTGGCCGAATGCGGTCTCGAAGCCTACCCCGAGTTCAACGTCGCCAAGAAATGAGGCGACCCCCGAGTGAGCTGGCGTGCTCCACTGGCCCCCGCAAGGGGGCTTTTTTATTCTGTTCGCAGCGGGTGTATGCTCTGTCACAATGAGGCCAGCAAGGGCGGCGTGCGGCGCCGCCGGCACACGAACCACGCGAGGACAAGACCATGAAACTGGTGACCGCCATCATCAAGCCGTTCAAGCTCGACGACGTACGCGAATCACTCTCCGAGATCGGCGTCCAGGGCATCACCGTCACCGAGGTCAAGGGCTTCGGCCGCCAGAAGGGCCATACCGAGCTCTATCGCGGTGCCGAATACGTGGTCGACTTCCTGCCCAAGGTCAAGCTCGAGGTCGCGGTGGATGACGACATGACCGAGCAGGTCATCGACGCCATCACCCAAGTGGCCAATACCGGCAAGATCGGCGACGGCAAGATCTTCGTCACGCCGCTCGAACAGGTCATCCGCATCCGCACCGGCGAAACCGACAAGGACGCGGTGTAAGCTCGAAGAGAAAGCATACGAGTCCCGAGCGGCGAGCAACGAGTCGTTCGGAGCCGGGGTTGACTTTCGTGACTCGTTTCTCGCAGCTGGGTTTCTTCAAGCTTCCAGCCCGGACAATGTCCGGGCGTTCTTACGTCTTACGGCTCACAGCTCCCGGCGTCGCCGGGGGGATCAGAACTGGAACTTGGCACTGGCCTGGAGGCGACTGGCATCCACTTTCTCGCCACTGACCCTTTCGAGGTCGACGTACTGGTATTCCATGCCCACTGCCAGACGCTCGTTCACGTCCCAGATCAGGTTCACATGGGAAAACTGCACGGTGTCGGTCATCCCTTGGAAGGCCGGCGCGTCATCCGGCAGGTCCTGATGAACTCGTGAGGTGCCGATGGAGCTCGACCAGTCACTGTTCCAGCGGTGATCCAGGGAAACGCCATAGCTGCGCATATCGACGGTCTCGAGCGACCCATCGGCAGCCAGATAGGCATCGGGCGCACGGAACTTGGCACCGGACGCCGGCACATAGTCCAGGTAGCCGCCCAGGCCACTGCCTACCATCAAGTTGCCCTTGAGCGTGGTGTTGTTCATCGGCAGCGCCGCCTGGGCGGCCACCCCGTAGCCGGTCGCACTCTCGTCCTGCCCGTTGACAGCCGAATCGGTGGAGACCTGGCGTACCACGCCGGAAACACCGAAATTGCGCTTGTAGCGGTAACGCAGCGTCAGGTCCGGCAGCTCGGTATTCTCGTCGACGGCACCGCCGGGGCCGAGATCGGATACCGAGTACTCCGGGTTCTCGAGGGCCACCGCGAAGGTGTTCCCCCCTGACTCATGGGTATAGCGCACCTGTTCGGGGCGGCCGGTGGCATAGCCGATCGGTCCACCCAGCTTGAGGATCCTCGGTGTCCCCAGAAAAAACATGAAATTGGTCCAGGACTGGCCGGCCAGAAAGCCGTTGTACTCGCCGTAGGCATGGCGCAGGTTGAACTTGTTGTCGGGGGCAAAATGACCTTCGAAATAGGTATTCAGCATACCGAAATCGGTCTGGGTCTGGGTGCGAAAGTTGAGGCGCGTTTCTTGTGCAGTGAACGTCGTCTTGCCGTCGGTGGCATTGTCCTCGCTGGCAGTTGCCAGTGGATCAGTAATCTCTCCCAGATTGTAATCAAAGTCATAAAGCGCATCGAACTTGACATAACCCCCGAAGGCAATATCGGTGTTCGTGCCGGGAATGTTGAAGGTGCTGCGATGGTTCCAGGGCGCTCCGACGCGGCTCGGCTCGCCCGTCACGACGGGCTCGCCAGCCGGTACCACATCGAAGGCCTGGGATGTCGTGGCACTAGTCAGCCCTACCGGCAACAGTGCTGCCAGCATCAGCGTCTTTTTATATATCATGATACAACTCTCGTTTGTTGTGATTGTACGTCGCTAGCAAAGTGACGTGGGATGCAGTCGCTAGAAACTCTCTATAGGCACTTGGATGTCCCGTAACCTCCTCTTGCCCGATGAACGAAAGGACAACGCCGCAGGCTCAGCAAAACCACGACGCGCGCCCGCCGGTTCAATAAAGCGTCTTCTGGGGAGGGCCGGAGAACTCGAGCGGTCCCACCCGCGTCATGTCCACCTCGACCACCGCCGGGCCGTGCTGACCGACGGCCTCGGCCAGCACGGCCTGGAAGTCGTCGCCATGGCTGACCTTCCAGCACGGCAGGCCCAGGGCGTCGGCCATGGCCATGAAGTCCGGCGTATGCAGGTCGTTGTAGTACTGGCGGCCCTCGAAGTACTTGTCCTGGATGCCGCGCATCACGCCGTAGCCGCCGTCGTTCATCACCACCAGGGTCATGTCGAGGCCTTCCTGAGCCAGCGTGGCCAACTCCCCGACCATCAGCATCAGGCCGCCGTCGCCGACCACGGTGACCACCTTGCGGCCCTCGGCGCCCACGGCGCAGCCGATGCCGGTGGCCAGTCCCTGACCGATGGCACCCGCGAGTGAATGGATATTGGTCAAGGGCCGCTCGATCGGCAGCAGCCGGCTGCCCCAGGTGCTGCCGGAAACAGTAATGTCGCGCACGAAGACACCGTCGTCGGGCAGCGCCTCGCGCACTGCGTCGCTGAGCCTGGCATACTCGCCGACCTGGTCGCGCAACGCCCGTTCGGCGGCCGCCACGGCCTTGGCGACATCGCGGTCGACCTCGGCGTTGGGGGCGCGCTTGCCTTCCAGGCGATCGGCCAGGCGCGACAGCACGTCGCCGCACTCGCCGCACAGGAAGGCGTCGGCGGAGTAGTTGCGGTGAGCTGCCGCCGGATCGACGTCGATCTGCACCAGCGGCCGCGGCAGGGTCACCGAGTAGGTGCGGGTCTCGTTGCTGCGCAGCCGCGAGCCGGCCACCAGCATCAGGTCGCTGGCGGCGAACAGTTCCTCCACCGCCGGGGCGCTGTGGAAGGCGCGCAGGCTGCGCGGATGGCTGTCGGGCAGCACGCCGCGGGCATGGGTGCTGGAGACCACCGGGATGCCGGCGTCGGCCAGGCGACGCACGGCGTCCCCGGCCTCCAGGCAGCCGCCGCCGATCCACAGCACCGGCCGCTTGGCGGCCAGCAGCCGCTCGGCCAGGGCGTCGACCTCGGCGTCGGCGGCCCGGGCCGGCGCGGCGGGCGATGCCGGCGCGGTCTCGATCCACTCGACCCGGCTGGCCTGGATGTCGATGGGAACCTCCAGGCTCACCGGGCCCCGCGGCAGGGTCATCGCCTCCTGGATGGCGCGGTGCAGCAGCGGCACCACCTGCTCGGGGGTGCAGGCGCGGTAGGCACGCTTGGAGCAGGCCGCGAGGAAGCCCATCTGGTCGCGGGTCTCGTGGATGAAGCCGGCGTCGCGATCCAGGTAGGCCTTCTCGACCTGGCCGGTGATGTGCAGCAGCGGGGTGCCGGCGTTGAGCGCCTCGAGCATGGCGCCCACGGCATTGCCGGCGCCCGCGCCGGTGCTGGTCAGGGCCACGCCGAGCCCGCCGACGCGGGTGTGGCCGTCGGCCATGGTCACCGCCCCGGCCTCGCCGCGGGAGGGCACGAAGCGCACCCGCTCGCGCTGGCCGATGGCGTCGGCGATCGGCAGGTTGTGGATGGAGATCACGCCATACACGGCCGAGACCGCGTAGGCTTCCAGGGTGCGGGCGACGGCGTCGCCCACGGTGATGGTCGTCATGATGCTAATCCTCTGTGACCGTGGGCGCTCAGTCGCACCAGCTGTTGGGGTTCGCGTCGAGGCCCAGGTACAGGCTCTTCTGCTGCATGTAGGCCTGGATGCCCTGGCGGCCCTTCTCGCGGCCCAGGCCGCTCTCCTTGTAGCCGCCGAAGGGCGTCGAGATGGAGAACTTCTTGTAGGTGTTGATCCACACCGTGCCGGCCTCGAGCCGGTCGGCGAGGCGCAGGGCCGCGCGGTAGTCGGCGCTCCAGATGCCGGCGGCCAAGCCGTAGACGTTGTCGTTGGCCATGCCGACCAGCTCGTCCTCGTCGTCATAGGGCAGCGCCACCAGCACCGGGCCGAAGATCTCCTCCTGGCAGACCGCGCTGTCGTGGGGCAGGCCCTCGATCAGGGTCGGCGGATAGAAGCTCCCCGCGGCCAGCTCGCCCTCGGTGGGGATCACGCCACCGGCGCGGATGCGGCCGCCCTCCTCGCGGGCCCGCTCGACGTAGGCCGCCACGCCGTCGCGGTGCGCCTCGCTGATCAGCGGGCCCAGGTGCACGCCGGGAGTCTCGGGGTGGCCGACGCGCAGCTCGCGGGCGATGGTCTCCAGGCGCGCCATGACCTCGTCGTAGCGGCTGCGGTGGATGAACAGCCGCGAGCCGGCGATGCAGGCCTGGCCGGCGGAGCTGAAGATGCCGTAGGCCACGCCCTTCACCGCCTGCTCCAGGTCGGCGTCCTCGTGGATGATGGTCGGCGACTTGCCGCCCAGCTCCAGGGAGGTGCCGATCAGCTTGTCGGCGGCCACGTGGGCCAGGTGACGCCCGGTGCCGGTGCCGCCGGTGAAGGAGATCTTGCGCACCCTGGGATGGCGGGCGATGGCTTCGCCGATCACCCGGCCGCGGCCCGGCAGCACGCTGAGCAGCCCCTTGGGCAGGCCGGCCTGCTCGAACAGCTCGGCGAGCTTCAGCGCCATCAGCGGGGTGGCCTCGGCGGGCTTGAGCACCACGGCGTTACCGCCGGCCAGCGCCGGGGCGACCTTCTGCATCTCGCTGGCGATCGGCGAGTTCCAGGGCGTAATGGCGGCGATCACCCCGAGCGGCTCGTACTGGCTCAGGGTCAGGAACTCGGCGTTGCGGCGGGTGGGCAGCTCGCCCTCCAGGGTCTCGCAGGCCGCCGCGAAGTAGCGCGCGGTACCGGCGGCGCTGGCCACCAGGCCACGGGCCTCGGCCAGCGGCTTGCCGTTGTCGCGGGTCTGCAGGGCGGCGAGCTCGTCGAGGCGCTCGCGGATCAGGTCGCTGACGCGATACAGCACCTCGGCCCGCTCGTGGGGCAGACGCTCGCGCCAGGCGGGGGCACGCCAGGCCGCGTCGGCAGTGGCGATCGCCTTCTCGACGTCGTCGAGGCTCGCGGCGTTGAGCTCGGCGTTCACCGAACCGTCGGCGGGGAAACGCGACACCATGGGGTCGCCGCGGCCCTCGCGCCATTCGCCGGCAACGAAAATCTTCAGGGTCATCTCGGACACCTCCCTTAGAACGAGACCGGCTCGAGCGCCTGGCGACAGGCGCGCACCACCGACAGGGCGGCGAGGGTCGAGGTCTTGGGATTGCTTTCCAGGGGATGGCCGTTGAGCTCGATGGTGAACTCGCCGAAGCGCCCCCTGGCATGGATACGGTGGGTATTGCGCGTGGTCGCCGGATCGACGATCAGCTTCACCCGGGTGTCGCGCATGCCCACCCCGGCCAGGGCGATGGTGGCAGCGACGTTGGAGTTGGCCGGGAACAGTCGCGCGGCCTCGCCGGCGTCGCCCTCGAAGAACACCGTCTTCTCGGCGACGGCATCGAGGTCGACGAGCTGCTCGGCGTGGCTGCCCTTCCAGCTGCGCGGCGCCTTGCAGGCCTCGTAGGTGACCTCGTCCAGGCCGCCTTCGCGGGCCGCCGCCAGGCCGTCCATCCCGGCGATGGCCCCCGACAACAGCTGCATGCGCCCGCCACCCTCGCGGGCCGCGGTGGCGAGCCGCTCGTACAGGACCTCGTCGGCCAGCGCGCCGGTGGCCACCACCGCCAGGGTCAGGCCGCGGCGCAGCACCGCCTCGCCGTGTTCGGCGAGGCCCGGCTGGCCGGCGCACTCGACCACCAGGTCGGGGCGCTCGGCGCACTGGTCGATGGCGGTCAGCACCTCGGCCTGACCGGCCAGGCGGTCGCGCACATCGGCGGCGAAGGCCTCCGGCACCACCACCCAGGCCAGTTCCAGGCCCGCGGGCAGCAGGCGATGCACCTCGCTGCCCATGGCGCCGTAGCCGATCATCATCAGTCGTTGGGTCATGGGATTCTCCGTGTCGTCACAGGTGGCGGTTGAAGCCACCGGAGACGTCCAGGGCGGCGCCGGTGGTGAAGGAAGCCATCGGGGAGGCCAGGAAGACCAGCGCGCGGGCCGGCTCCTGCGGGCGACCCAGGCGGCCCATGGGGATGCCGCGCTTGGCGGCGATGGCGCCGATCCACTCTTCCCAGGTCTGGGAGGTATCGTCGCGCTGCTCGAAGCGGCGCCGCCACTGGCCGGACTCGACCATGCCCAGCAGGATGGAGTTGACCCGAATGCCGTCGCCGACCAGCTCGTGGGACAGCGAGTGGGTCATGTTGAGCAGCGCCGCCCGGGCCGCCGAGGTGGCGATCATGTGCGGCTCGGGCTGCAGCGCCAGCAGCGAGTTGACGCAGGTCAGCGAACCGATCTCGGAGGCCGCCAGCTGGTCGCGGAAGGCGCTCAGCGGATTGAGCACCCCGAACAGCTTGAGGTTGGCCTCGGACAGCCAGGCCTCCCGCGGGGTGTCGTCGAAATGGGCCACGTAGCCCTGGCCGGCGTTGGCGATCAGCATGTCGGCGCCGCCGAAGCGCTCGGCCACGGCCTCGGCGAAGGCCGCGCAGGACGCCTCGTCGAGCACGTCGCAGGTCTCGGCCAGCAGTTCGGCGGCGGGGAATTCCTCTTGGAGGGCGGCGCGGGCCGCCGCGAGGCGCTCGGCGTTACGGCCGCACAGCGCCACCCGGGCGCCGTGGGTCAGCAGCAGGCGCACGGTCTCGAGGCCGATCCCGGAGGATCCGCCGGTGACCACCGCGACCCGGTCTTCGATCATAAAGCTCATGGTGTCGTCCTCGTCTCAGTGCCGGGTGGATGGCGCCAGCAGCGGCCCGGCGAAGGCCGCGACGGCCGCGGCGAAGGCCTCGGGGGCATCGATGTAGCTGGCATGCCCGGCGCGCGGCAGGTCGCGATAGGGCAGCCCCAGTCGCTCGGCCAGGGCCCGCGAGGCCGCAGGCGTGGTGATGGCGTCCTCGTCGCCGCACAGCACCGTGGCCGGTACCGGCAAGCCCTGGGGCAGATAGCCCTCCAGGGCGTCGTTGGCCAGCATCCAGCAGGCCTGGGCGAAGCCCGCGACGTGCAGGCGCTGCATGCCCTCGCGGACCCGGGCGACATCCTCGTCCCGGGCGCCATCGCGCAGCAGGCGTGGGGCGCGGGCCGCGGCATAGGCCTCGTGGCCCTGCTCGACGAGCATTGTCCAGCGGCTGCGGTAGACGCTGTCGCGCTTGTCCTCGTCGGCGCCGCGATAGCCGAGCGCCGGGTCGGCCAGGACCACCCCGGCCAGCCGCTCGGGCCGGCGGGCGGCGAAGGCGCTGGCCATCATCGCCCCCAGCGAGTGGCCGACCAGCACACAGCGTTCGACGCCCAGGGCGTCGAGCCAGGCCTCGAGACGCGCGGCATAGTCGGCCGCCGTGGGCTCGGCCTCGGCCAGCGGCTGGCTGCCGCCGTAGCCCGGCGCATCCCAGGCCAGCAGCCGATAGCCGCCCAGGCGCGCGGCCAGCGGCGCCCAGGAGGCCGCTCCGGAGCTGATGCCGTGGAGCAGCACGATGGCGGGGCCCTCGCCGGTCTCGCGGTAGGCCTGGCGGCCGGCGTCGAGCGTCAATTGCCCGGGTGTCATTGCCTGGGGTGTCATGGCCGGCCCGTTCATCCGTCGCGCTTGACCTTGGACAGCGGGTGATCGTCCGGATAGGTCGGGATCTGCGGCTTGGGCGTGCCCAGCATCACGCACATCAGGGCCTCCTCCTCGCTCTCGTTGAGCAGGCCGCGATAGATGCCCGGCGGCACGGAGACCACATCACGCTCCTCGAGCACGGTCTCGGTGTAGTGATCGCCGTCCTTGAGGAACAGGCGAATGGAGCCCTTGAGCACGAAGAACACTTCCTCCACGTCGTCATGCACGTGCAGCGGGCCCTCGCACTTGGACGGCAGCACCATGGTCGAGAAGGTGAAGTGCTCGGCCGGGATGGTGTTGGTGTCATCAGCCACGCCGGTGGCACCGGTGCCGATGTAGCGCATCTGGGCACGGCGGTACTTGGGGTCGTAGTCGGCCTGGAACTTCAGCGCGTTCCAGTCATACTTGCGGCCCTTGAAACGCGCAACGCGCGATTCGATCCAGTCAGCGAAAGACAGATCGTCGGGCTTTTTCCAGGTTTCAAACTGTGCGGACATGCTGTGTCTCCTCAGGATGGCGCGGCTCTCGTCGGTGCCCGGGAAATACCTTCCTGCACTTGGCCCGACGGCGCCGCGCCGAATGTCGGAACAAAGGCTCCCCGGACCGGCCGCCCACGGGCGACCGGCTCCGATTCTTGTCTGTCGATTATCGGGCCGTCAGGTGCCCGACCGGATTCAGGCTTCGGGCTGCTTCTGGCGCCGGGTATCGGCGTCGATACCGCCCTCGATGGCCCATTCGGTGAAGGATTCCAGCGAATGCTGCATCTCTCTCGGCTCCCAGGCTTCGGTCAGATAGTCCTCGTTGGTGTAATACTCGAAAGCGCCGCCCAACGGGCTGTTGAAGTACCAGAAGTAGGCCGAGGAAACGGGGTGCCGCCCGGGCCCGATGAAGGTGCTCCACTGGCGCCGGTTCATGGCCAGGCCACCCCCGATCACCTCATGAATGTCGCGCACCGTGAAGGCCACATGGTTCAAGCCCGCACCCCGATGCGGCAGTTTGAGGAGGAAGAGGTTGTGATGCCCCCCGCGTGCCTGCATGCGCAGAAAGACGGCGCGGTCGATATAGCGGTCAGAGACCGAGAACCCCAGCAGCTCACGGTAAAATCTCTCGCTCGCCTCCAGGTCGTCGACGAAGAAGACCGCATGGCCGATGCTGGCCGGCGTAGCCCGTTCGTACACCGGACTCGGCTGATCGACCCGGCGCATGTCACCCCATTGGTTGATCGGTGTCACTTCCAGCTCGACATCGCGCAGCGAGGTAGGCTGAATGCGTACGGTCAGCCCATTGGGGTCGCGACACTCGAGACTGTCGCCATTGTCGACAAAGCCCGGCTGATCGCACAGCCGCTCGCGCAATTCCGCCAGCGCCTCCACATCGGCCACGCCCCAGGTCATGCGGCGCAGGGTCGATCCTGACTCGAATGCCTCGGGCAACGCCGGGTCATCGATGCCACGGATCACCAGTTGCCCTCCGTTGAGCGCTTCGAAGGTCGCGCTCTCGGCCTCTTCCTCGATACTGGCCAGCCCGAAATCCTCGGCGAACCGCTTGCCGGTCTCGATGTCCTCGGCGCCGAACTCCAGCGCTTCGATACCCACGATACTCATGTCGATCTCCTGCTAATGTGACCTCGACCGTCACTCTTGTTGGACGTTTCAGACACACGAAGCCCCTCTTCGCGATGCATGAGCATCGCGACGACTGCGCGGTGATCTGTGGTAATGACCGGATGCGCTCCAGGTGAAGCACCCGGCGGATTGAATCAGCCTGGGGTCATCTCATCTTGTAGTGCTCCCCGGGATGGCCCTGATATCCCAGCAGATTCGATATGTTGTCGGCCGCCTCGGCAACATCGTGGCGCAGGCGGTCGCGATCACTTTCCGGAATCTCGTGCACCGGGACCATGATGCTGACCACGCCCTCGACCTCGCCGTCATGGTTGAACAGCGGATAGACGATGGAGGAGATACCGAACTGGAAGAAGGATTCGCCGATGACATAGCCGCGCTGGCGATCCTCCTGAACCCGCTGCCAGAGCGTCTCCCGGTCCTCGGGCGCACCAGGCTCATTGTCCGGCAGCGCTTCCTCTGGATAGAGCGCCTCGAATGCCTCGCGACTCATGCCGGTCAACAGCACACGCCCGAGGGAGGTACGATGCACCGGCAGCCGAGTCCCCACGCTGACCCGCCGAATCGTGGCGTTGGCTGCACTGACCCTGGCCACGTAGATGACATCCTGCCCATCCCGAATGGCGATGTGGCTCGAGCAACCGGTCTTGTCGCGCAACGACTCGATCACCGGCTGACCGACCTGGACGACATCCAGGGAAGCGACGTATTCGAACCCCAGACGAAGAACATTGACACCGAGCGTATACAGCCCGGTGGAGGGATGACGCCGGATGAACCCCATGTACTCGAGGGTCTGGATCGCACGATAGGCCGTGGCCTTGGGAATATCGACACGCTTGACGATCTCGGCGAAGCTCATCTCCCGATGGTTGCGGCTCAGCTCCATCAGAATGATCAAGCCGCGCTCCAGGCCCGGAATCATGTATTTGCGTGCATCCTTTTCGCTACCGTTCATGGCGTCCTCGTCACTTGGTGTCGGAATCCGTTCGCGCCGACCTTACTGTTCTTACATCGCATGTGGCGCTCCTGAACCCAAGATACCGGATTGCAACCGGCGAGCCGATGCTCCCTGGTCGATGCCGACCCTTCATCGATTCATATTTAAAACTACATTTCTTATTTGATACAAATAAAAATAGCCTTCTAAAGCCCCGTTGTCAAGGTGTGTTCGCCTTCGCCAGAAAAACGGTAATTACATGAAATCAAAGAGGTTTCAGGAGAAGAGAGCCTCGTCACGGGCCGCTTCTCCCGTGGTCCCATCAGGCTCTGGCCGATGCCGAGAGTCGCTTGTCTCGAAGCTCGGCCATGCGTCGTGCCAGGCACTCGAGCAGTAATGCCTTCTGCGCCTGACACCCCGGATCCATCCAGAGATTGCACGTCTCATGCGGGTCCTCGGCCAAGTCGTAGAGCTCTCCGCCCGCCTCGCCCTCGAAGAGGCTGAGTCGCCAGCCATCCGTCACCAGCGTGGTGATGCCACTGCCGGCATCTCCATCACGAAACACCTCGATACCGGCATCCTCGATGAGCACCGGGGCAGCCGGCGCCTCACCGAAGAGATCGCGCCCCTGCATGCCGACCGGGATGCGCAGTCCGGCTCGCTGCAGCAGGGTCGGGGCCAGATCGATGGCACTGCCCAACCGAGAGGACCTGCTCCCCCTCGACTCGACGGTTCGGGGATCACGCCAGATCAAGGGCACGCGCACGACACTCTGAAAGTGCAGGCCGAGCTTGAGCACGGTGCCGTGATCGCCCATGTAATCGCCATGATCGGACGTGAAGGCCACCACGGTATCCTCGTTCAGCCCCAGGGCTTCGAGACGCCCCATCACCTCACCCACGGCATCATCGATCATGCTGATACTGCCGTAGTTGAGGGCGATGATTTCGCGGATCTGACGTTCGGATAACGTCAGCGGCCAATGACTTTCTGGCTCGTCCTCCCCCCAGCGGTAGGCCGTCAGCGCCGAGGCGGGCAGACCCGGGATACCATCGACGGACTCGTCGGCGTTGAGGGGCAACACGACGTCATCGGGGTCGTACATGGACCAGTAACGCCCAGGCGGCGTGAAGGGATGGTGAGGATCGGGAAAGGACACCACGAGCACGAAGGGCGTCTCGCCATCCTGCTTGTCGAGGAAATCACACGCCTGCTCGGCGACGTAGCGAGTCGGGTAGTCGGCCTCCGGCAGTGCTGTGCGCCAGCATTGTGGCGCCGTGACGCGCTCGTCGGGCAGGGCGTTGGCCGGGCCGCGCAGCGCATCCGGATCGGCGTGGCGCTCGCGCAGCCAGGCGGTATAGTGCCCTTCCACCAGGTCGCCGTGGCCGATGCACAGGCGCACATGATCGAAGCCGTAATAAGGCGTCGGCAGTTCCAGATCGGGACGGTCGGCCCAGCGTCGACGCACTTCCCAACGATAGGCATCGCCCGTGCGCTGTCGACGCAGGCTATGACCGAGCTCGTCGGGCAGGGTCTCCCCCTGCCCTCCCTGGCGCCGCTCGGGCGCCGGAATGTCGGTGACGTTCTGAAAGTGGGCCTTGCCGATATAACCGGTGTTATAGCCGGCGTCACGCAACACATCGGCAAAGGTGACGCTGTCCAGATCCAGCGGAATCCCGTTCTGACGCACGCCGTTGACCGAGGGTTGCTGTCCGGTGACCAGGCAGGCCCGATTGGGCTGACAGATTGGCGTGGCGACATGGAAACGTTCGAAGCGCACACCGTCGGCGGCCAGGCCATCCAGATTAGGCGTCCGCACGGTCGGATCGCCATAGCAGCCCAGGTGCTCGGCACGCTGCTGGTCGGTGACGAAGATGACGAAGTTGGGACGTCGCATGATAGCTTCCTCAGACATATGTCCGGCGTCGCCCACCGGGCATCGATTCAGTCGAACATCAGGCCAACCGGCCAGGTGACGATCTCGGGAAAGGCGAAAACGATACCGATGGCCAGGAAGTCACAGACCAGAAAGGGCAACGCCGACTTGTAGATGCTGCCCATGCGGGTTCCCTCGGGCGCCACGGCCTTCATCACGAACAATGCGGCACCCAGCGGCGGTGAGGTGGAGCCGGTCTCGATGGCGATCAGGAAGAGCACGGAAAACCAGAGGGGATCGAAGCCGAACTGCTCCACCACCGGCACGAAGATCGGCAGGGTAATCATCATGATCGGCAATGGCCCCATGAACATGCCGAGCACCACGATGGTCAGCACCATGGCCAGCACGATGGTCTTGTCGTCGAAGGGCAACCCGAGCACGGCATCCATCAGGCCGAAGGTTGCCCCGGTGAAGGACAGCAACTGGGTGAAGGCGATGGCACCGGCAACGATCAGCAGTACCATCACCGAGATGGCAGCACTCTCGAACATCGAGCTCTTGAAGATATCGAAGCTCAGGCGACGCTTGAACAGCGCCAGCAGCACCGTCGCCACGGCGCCCGAGGCGGCCGCCTCGGTGGGTGTAGCCAGGCCCAGGAAGATCACGCCGACCACGGCGAAGACGATGATGCCGATGGGCAGGATGTTGCGCGCCCCGGCCTCGAGCTTGACCCGCATCGAGGTGGGTGCGACGTCGAAGGACGGCGCCACCTCCGGCTGCAGGGTACAGCGACCGAGAATGTAGGCGGTATAGAGCACCGCCATCAACAAACCGGGCAGGATGATGGCAATCAATAGCCGACCGATCGGCAATTCAGCCACGACGCCCAGCACGACGGCCAGTGAACTCGGCGGAATCATGATCGCCAGGCCGGCGGAACCGAGGATCGGCCCCAGCGACATGGGTTTCTGGTAGCCACGTTTCTCCATTTCCGGCACCAGGCTGGAACCCAGCAGCGCGATCGAGCCCATGCTGTTACCGGTCAGGGTGGAGAACAGCACCCCGCCTCCCACGGCCATGAAGGCCAGGCGACCGCGAAGCTTGCCGAACCACTTGTCGAGCGTGTCCAGCAGATCGTTGGCGATACCCGACCGGAACATCACCTCGCCCATGATCATGAACATGGCGATGGGCACCAGCGTGAAACTGGTCAGCGCACCGGTGGTGTTGATCACCAGCTGTTCGACCCCCGACATGCCACCCAGCAGCACATAGGCGCCTACCAGGTTGACGACCAGAAAGGCGAATGCCACCGGCATGCCGAGCATCATCAGTAGCAGGAGCGGTCCCATGAGCAGGAGCAGCGTCAGCCACCAGTCCATATCAGCCTCCAGGGGAGATTATTGTCTTTGCGCGTGCCACTCGGGGCTCAGCGCTTGAAACTGTCGAGCGTCTGCGCCACGAACTGGATCGCGAGCAACAGCATGCCGAGAGGAAAGACCAGGGTGATCAGATAGCTCGGCGGTCGCATCAGGGTGGTCTCGCGCATCCCGTGCTCGAGCTGGTCGAGTGTCACCACACCGCCGACCCAGGCACAGTAGCCACAGGCCACCGCCGCCAGCGCGCTCAGTGCCGCGACCAGCAGACGCCGCGGCCACGCCGGCAGGGCATCGGTCACCAGGTCGATGGCCACATGACGATGCTTTTCGAGCAGGTAGGGGGCACCGAGGAAGGTCATGTAGAGCAACGCATACTCGCTGAGCTCGACGACCCAGACCAGGGAGCGATCGAAGATCAGTCGTGACAGGATCTCCAGGAATACCAGCCCGGTCGCGATCACCAGCACCAGGCCACTGAGCCAGGCCAACCAAAGGTTGAGCCGACTGACGCCACGCATGAAGGCGTTGGACGACGCATGCTCGACGGAGAAGGAATCATCCATAACGAAAGCCCCGGGAGGTGGATGAATACCGGCACCACGACGACTGGCACCGGCATCGGATCACATTCAGTCGACCAGCATGGCCCTGAGCTCGGCGTGCAGATCAGGGTCGACATCTTCGGCGAGATGCTGCCAGGCGGCCTCGATCGCAGTATCCAGGTACTCATCGGCAGCTTCCCCGCTCAGCCTGACCTCCTGGAACCCGGCATCCTCCATCTGTGTCTGGGCCGTGACCATCGTCTCCTCCCAGCTCCGATCGATCTGCGGCGCCAGTTCCTCGCGCAGATAGGCCTGCACACGTTCGCGCAGCCCCTCGGGCAGCTCTTCCCAAGCCTCGGGATTGACCAGCACATTGAATCCGGCACGATAGAAACGTGGGGTGATGTAATAGTTCACCACATCCTTGAACTGATCGACCCAGCCAAGATTGCTCTGGGCGAAGCCATCGATGACGCCACGCTCCATGGCGGTATAGATCTCGCCCATGGGCATCACCAGGGGCTCGGCACCCAGCGATTCCACGAACGGCAGGATGGTCGGGAAGACACGAATGCGCTTGCCCTCCAGGTCATCGATGCCAGCGACTTCGTCCTTGAAGAACAGGAAGAACTTCACCGGACTGGCCGGGATCTCGCCGAGAAAGTGCAAACCGCGCTCTGCATGCACCTGGGTCATGCGCTCCAGGTAGTCGGTTTCGGCAATTTCCTCGTAGGTCTTGAAGGAAAGGTTGGACGCCGTGGCCGATGGCACGAGTCCTGAATAATAGCTGGGACTGGTCAAGGCCATGTCGATGGATCCGTTACGCACGGCATCGGCCAGCCGGAAGGGCGGCATCACCTCGGGGCCACCACGCCAGTTGATCTCGAGCTCGCCATCGAACTCTTCATTGATGGCCGTGACGAACTCTTCGAAACCATGGGACACCACCGCCGTCTTGGGGGTGAAAGAGACAGCGTTGAGTCTTATCTCCTCGGCCTGAACGACACCGGTCGCCCCGATCAGGGACAAGCTCAACAGCGACTTGAACAGGAGCTGCTTGGTCATGGTCGGTCTTTCCTCGCGTGTTGTTATTGAAGTCGATGAATCGAACGCCCCGGTAGCATCAGGGCAGTTCCAGGCCCCAGGCATCATAGCCATAGACCCAGTCGGCATTGCCTTCACCCTTGAGCCAGTCATTGGCACGTGAACCGCGCTGCACCTGGGCGGTACGCTCCTTCCTGGCCAGCTCATAGCGCTCCAGGGCCGCCGGCAGATCATCGCGACCGGCACCTTCCAGGCAACGCGACAACACCACGGCATCCTCGATGGCCATGCAGGCGCCCTGGGCCATGAAAGGCACCATGGGATGGGCGGCATCGCCGAGCAAGGTCGCATCGCCCAAGGACCAGCGCTCCATGGGTTCGCGCACGTAAAGAGCCGATTTGGTCACGCTGTCACAGGCCGCCAGCAAGGCTCGGACATCGGGGTGGAAATCCTTGTAGACCCCCCGCAACTCCTCGACGTCGCCGGGCAGTGTCCAGGATTCATCGCGCCAGTCGTCCTGAGGGGTGGTCGCGAAGACGAAGACCTCCTCGCCACGCGTCAAGGGGAAGACCACCACCTGGATGTCGGGTGTCGGCCCCCACCACTTGGTGAACGCATCAAGGTTCTCGACCTCGGGCACCGCGGTACGTGGTACCACAGCCCGATAGGACACCAGACCGGTGAACTCGGGCTGATCGTCACCGAACAGCTCACGACGCACGGCCGAATGGATGCCATCACCGCCGATCACCAGGTCGACGTCATCATGGCTGCCATCGGCGAAGTGAATACGCATCGGCTTGCCATGCTCGATGCGTTCAGCCTGCTTGCCCAGCCGGATGGCTTCATCCGGAAGCGCTTCCTCGAGGGCTCGAAGCAGATCACCACGGTGGATCGTCAGCTGCGGGGCACCATAACGCTGCTCGGCGGCCTCGCTCATGGGCAGGCGCGAGGTTTCCTCGCCGGTGTCCCAGGTACGACTGATGCGATGGGTCGGACGCGCCGCCGTCTCGCGCAGGATTTCGCCGACGCCCAACCGATCCAGGGCACGCACGGCATTGGGCGTGAGATTCACGTCGGCACCGATGCGCAGGAACTGCTTGGCGCGTTCGAAGACGATAGCCTCATGGCCCTGCTGGCGTAGCGCCAGTGCCGCACACAGCCCACCGATACCACCACCACATATTCCGATCTTCAGATTTGTCATGTTCTTGTTCCTATCCACGAATGCGGACTGATAATTCATATTTGAAACTTTGTTTATTATTTGATTACCGCAAAGATAAGTCGCCCTACCACCGTTGTCAAACGGCGGTTTCGACACGAAGCAGGCTCGACACCTTGCTGGAACATGGCCAGGCATACCGGCGGAGCGCCGTCAGGGGGACAGCCCGGTAACGATGAGCAAAGGAAGGGGCACGCCGGCCCCATGACGTCGACCAACATGTCGCCGAGGAAGACGGAGGGCAACCGAGCAGTACCGGGACCCGGGGCCGGGGTGGTGAAATCGGGCAACTCATGACCCTGGCACACGGCGCCGGGCCAAGCTCAGCGCAGCTGCATCAGGTTGTATTCGGGATCCCCCAGGGCGTCCGGGTCGAGGACCCGCTCGGCGGCCAGCCAGCGTTTGCCGAGCTTGATGGCACGCGGCTGGTCGAAGGCGACCATCTGTACCAGCCGCTGCTCGCCATCCAGATAGAAGAACACCGGCCCCTGGGGATCGCGACGCACCACGCAATGCAGCTCACCGCTCGGCACGCCGAGGATCTGGATGTTGACGCCGTGCTGGTCCGACCACAGCCAGGCCGGCTCGTCGTAGTGGGCCGCCTTGCCGAGCATGGCGTCGGCCACCACCCGGGCCTGGTTCTGGGCGTAGGCCCAGGACTGCAGGCAGAGTCCCAGGTGGGGATGCTGGGCCACATCGCCGGCGGCGAAGATCCGCGGGTCCGAGGTGTGCCCGGCGGCATCGATGACGATGCCCTGCTCGGTCTTGAGCCCGGCCTCGCGGGCCAGTTCCAGGTTGATCTCGACGCCGACGCCCACCACCACCAGGTCGTAGGGCTCGCGGGACTCGCCGTCGGCGGTGACGCGCACCCGGCCGTCGGCCGACTCGTCGAGCCGGATATCCTGTCGCTCAAGCGCCAGGCCGACGCCGTGGCGCTCGTGGAGCTCGCGGATCGCCTCGGCCACCTCGGGGCCCACGCTGCGACCGCACAGCGCCGGGGCCCGCTCGAAGACATCCACCTCGACGCCCAGCCTCCGGGCGCTGGAGGCCACCTCGAGGCCGATCCAGCCGCCGCCGATGATGCCGATCCGGCGGCTCTGCTCGAGCTTGGCCTTGAGCCGGGCGGCATCGTCCCAGGTGCGCAGGGTCAAGACGTTGGCGATCTCCGCCCAGTCGGCCACCGGCATTCGCGGGCGGCTGCCGGTGGCGATCAGCAGGCGATCGTAGGGCAGCCGCTCGCCGTCGTCGAGCACCACCTCGCCGGTCTCGCGATCGATCTCGACGGCCCGGCGCGGACGTTGCCAGTCGATGTCGAGGGCCGCCAGGCTATCCTCGGGGAAAAGCCGGGGCAGCGGTTCGCTGTCGGTGACCACACCCTTGGACAGCGGCGGCCGTTCGTAGAAGTCGTGGGGCTCGTCGGCGACCACGGTCAGGCGGCCCTCGAAGCCCTCGCCGCGCAGCGCCTTGCAGGCATAGCCACCGGCCTGGCCGCCGCCGATCACCACGATGTGCTGGATATCGCTTGCCATGTGCACCACCTCAGTTGAAGACGAAACCGCCGTTGATGGGGATCACCTGGCCGGTGACGAAGGCCGACCAATCCGACAGCAGGTAGAGGATGGTCCCGTCCACGTCGTCGGGCTGCTGCTCGCGCTTCAGGGCGCGCCCCTGGGCGTAGTAGTCGTAGCGTTCCTGGGGCACGTACTCGGTGGCCTCGCAGTGGGTCAGCCCCGGGGCCACGGCGTTGACGCCGATGCGACGCTCGCCCAGCTCGCGGGCCATGGAGCGGGTCATGGAGATCACCGCACCCTTGCTGGCCACGTAGGCCATCAGCTTGGGCGCGCCCCACAGGGCGGTGTCCGAGGCCAGGTTGACCACTTGGCCGCCGCCATCGGCCTCGAGCAGCGGCACCGCGGCCCGGGTCATCAGCCAGGTGCCGCGCACGTTGACCGCCATCACCCGGTCCCACAGGGCCATGTCGTAGTCCATCATGGTCTCGCCGCCGACCCCGGTGGCGATCGCCGCGTTGTTGACCAGGCCGTCCAGGGCGCCGCCCTCGGCGACCCGCGCCATACCCGCCTCGATCGAGTCGGGATCGGCCTGGTCGATGACCAGCGCCTCGACCTCGGCACCGCGCTCGCGCAGCGCCGAGGCGGTCTGCGCCAGCTCGGCCTCGAGGATGTCGCTGATCACCAGCCGCGCGCCCTCGGCGGCGGCAGCCTCGGCGACGCTGCGACCCAGGCCGCGGGCGGCCCCGGTCACCAGGATGCGCTTGTCGTTGAGCATCTGGGCCATGTCAGGCCGCCTGCTGGCGCTCGGCCAGCTGCTTCTTGGCCATCTTCAGCATCACCCGGCGCAGCCGCGAGAGGCCCACGTCGTGCTGGTAGAGGTTCTCGTGCAGGCGGGCATCCGGGGCCAGGTTCTCGAGGATGATGCGATCCTGTTCCAGCACGTCCCAGTGCAGCTGCTCGAGCTTGGTACGGTAGAAGAAGCGCCACACCTGGCGCTGCCAGCCGTCCACCTTGCGCACCCGCCAGAAGAACACCCGGGTATGTTCCTTGTCCTCGGGCACCGCCATGCCGACGATCCAGAAGGGGCCGCCCGGGCCGAAGCGCTGCTGGTAGGGAATCGACAGGCGCAGCCACAGGGCGTTGGTGTTGCCGAACTCCACCCAGTCGAAGTTGACCCCGGTCTGACCGGTCTTCTTGAACACGAAGCCGCTCTCGGTGGGCTCGAGCACCATCTCCGCCTGACGGTCACCCTCGGCCATGGAGTGGGAATCCGAGTGCAGGTAGGTGCCGTGCATCGGGTCCATGACGTTGTCGATGGCGTACTGATAGTTGCACTTCCAGGTGGCGGTGCACAGGAAGTGGCCGTAGGTCTCGCCGTCGGTCAGCTGCTCGGGCAGCGCGAGCTCGCCGGGTTCCTCGTCCGGGGTGGTGCCGAAGTAGACGAAAATGGCGCCGTGAGCCTCCTGGATCGGGTAGCGGCGCACGCAGGCCTGGCCGACCAGCGGGCTGTTGCTGATCGCCGGCACGTCGCAGACCTCGCCCTCGCCGTTGACCTCGACGCCGTGATACCAGCAGGCCAGGCGATCGCCCAGGTTCCAGCCCTTGGACAGGCGGGCACCGCGGTGGGGGCAGCGGTCCTCGACGGCATGCAGGGTGCCGTCGAAGCCGCGCCACAGCACCAGGTTCTCGCCCAGCCGGGTGATGCCGACGGGATTGCTGCCGACCTCCCAGCTGGCGGCGACGGGATACCAGAGGGAACGCAGGCCGCTGTCCAGATAGTCCTGGACGGCGGTGTCGACGGAGGATGCACTAGTCATGTCTCGACCTCGTTATGTCTTGTACTGGCGAAGGGGCGTGGCCCCGGGGCGGCTCACTGCCCGAGCACCGCCATCTCCTGAAGGAAGCTTTCCTGGGTCCAGGCCTGGCCGTTGCGATCGTGGCGATGGCGGGCGTTGAGGCCCTCGACCACAGCGTCCAGCTCGGTCGCGCCGTCGGCGAAAACCTCTTCGAGGGCTTCCACCAGAGCGTGTTCGAAGGCGCCCGGCGCACTGGCACGGGTCTGCCAGACGGGATTGGCGAAGCCACCGGGCGCCTCGATGTAACCCTGGCCAGGTTCGCTGGAGGGGATAATGCGTTGCCACTGCTTCAGTTGGGGGTTGTAGTCCTGCTGGGCCATGGTTCAGCTCTCCTCGCTGGTCTGGAGTTGCACTTCGTCATCGAGGATCCGCACCGGGTAGATGTGGAGGTCGCGGTCGGCAGGCTCGCGCAGGCACTTGCCGCTCTTGATGTCGAAGGTCGCCTCGTGCAGCGGGCACTCCACCTGGCCGTCCTCGACAAACCCCTGGGACAGAAGGGCATAGGCATGGGGACAGACGTCCTCGAGGGCGTAGTACTCGCCATCCAGCACATACACACCGACTTCCTTGCCATCGAGCTTGGCGGAATAGGGGAAGTCTTCCTGCACCTGGTCAGTCTTGCAGACGGTTGTCCAACTCATGACATAGTCCTCATCGGTCGGATGTATCAGCCAAAATGCATCAATTATGGAACTTTGTTTTTTATATGATCTATGGCAGCAGTATAGAGGCGTCGCCACACCTGTCAATACTATATAGTATTTATGGTGCATGAAACGAGAATGACGCCTAAGCTCTGTACGAAAGTCGACGAGCGACGGCCGGGGCCTGGACCGACTTCAGGCAAGCCAACGCATTTCCCGCATCCATGTGGGTCACAAGGCAAAAATCGGCGACACATCGTCAGGATGGACGATCCGGGCTGCTCGAAGCGCGAGTGATACGGGTGTCACGAGTCAAAAGAGCCGAGGTGTCTCGACGATCAACGCAGCTCGGTGTGCAGCGAGAGAGAGTAATCGTTGGCGGGGATATGCATGACCTGCCAGGCGACGGCCGAACCATCCTGGAGGCGATAGAGGGTGTCGAGCCGCAGCCCTGGTGCCGACGGCCCCGCATCGGAGGCGATGGCCTTGGCTACCGCTCTTGGGAGGCGCACCATACGTACTCGGTTATCGGCATGGCCGACGACCATACGCGTCCGCGCCTGCAGAAGGGGCAGGACACTCTCGTGCTCGAATGCCTCGACCGGCGCTTCGAGCAGGGCCTCGGCCTGATCCGCCCGCAGATAGATCTCGGTGTGGCAGTCGAAAGCACCATCGATACGGTCCTGGCGCACCAGGCGGATATAGCCTGCCTCACAGGGCCCGAGCGCTTCGCACCACTTGCCGGGACGGTCCATCCCGACCCGCTCACGCTTCATCAGGCGAATGAAGACCATGCGCACCCGCGAGCCATCGGGGCGCAGGAAGCTGAAGGCCGGCGTGGTGATCTCGCGCCGATGGTCGCCTCCGGCGACGAAGGTGCCCAGGCGGCGCCGCCGATACAGCTCGCCGCTTTCCACCAGGTCGCGCAGAGCTTTCTGCACCGTCCCGAGGCTGAGGGGAAGTGCCTCGGCCAATGCCTGCTCGGTGGGCAAACGCGTACCCTCGCTCAACCGCCCTTCGACGATCAGCTCGATGAGCGCATCACGCATGCACAGATACTTGGGGGACTTGGGGGAGCGCTCGAGATGTCGCGAGACACGCTCGGCAAGCAGCGTCAACACGGCAACGTCCTGACTGGAAACATGAAGGAGAGATATAGTAGCAAGGTTGGCGCCGCGCGTAAGCTCGAAACCCAAAGCATACGAGCGGCGAGATACGAGATCCAAACCCCGACAACCGCCTCCAGAGCTGCAACTCGAAGCTCGAGGCTCGAAAGTAGCATGAATGAAACCGCCCCCATGGCTAGTGCCTGGGAGCGGTTGTTCTTCCAGCTTAACGCTTAAGGCTTACAGCTCCCAGCGCAGCCGGGCCGCTTATTTCTCGACGAAGGCCCGCTCGATGACGTAGTCGCCGGGGTCGCCCATGCGCGGCGAGATATTGAAGCCCAGCTCGTCGAGCAGGGAGCTGGTCTCGTCGAGCATCGCCGGGCTGCCGCAGAGCATGGCACGATCCTGCTTGGGATCGATGGTCGGCAGATCGGTATCCTCGAACAGCTTTCCCGTCCGGATATGGTCGGTCAGACGGCCGGTGGTGTGGAAGTCTTCTCGCGTTACCGTCGGGTAGTAGACCAGCTTCTCACTGATCTCTTCGCCCAGGTACTCATGCGCCGGCAGTTCCTTGGAAATGAAGTCGGCGTAGGCGAGCTCACTGACGCTGCGCACGCCATGGACCAGCACGATCTTCTCGAAACGCTCATAGGCCTCGGGGTCCTGGATCAGGCTCATGAACGGCGCCAGGCCGGTGCCGGTGGAGAGCAGATAGAGGTTGCGCCCCGGCAGCAGGTCGTCGGTGACCAGTGTGCCGGTGGGCTTTCGGCTGACCATGATCTTGTCGCCGACCTGGAGGTGCTGCAGCCGAGAAGTCAGCGGGCCATCCGGCACCTTGATACTGAAGAACTCCAGGTGGTCCTCGTAGTTGGGACTGGCGACGGAGTAGGCACGCATCAGCGGCTTGCCCTCGACCTCCAGGCCGATCATCACGAACTGACCGTTCTTGAAACGCAGGCTGCGCTCACGGGTGGTGCGGAAGCTGAACAGCGTGTCATTCCAGTGATGGACGCTGAGGACTTCTTCCTCGGCAAACTTGCTCATGTCGGCACCCTTATATTCCAGAAATGCATATTAAAACTATTAACTCTTTGCAATGAATTCTAAGGAAGGCCAGAATATCTGTTAAATGAATTGTATGGATAAAGCTTATCTATACTCTGGATAAAACTATCCTGGAGCCAGTCGGATGCGCTATACCCTGCGTCAGCTTGAGGTCTTCGTCGCCGTGGCCCAGCACGAGAGCGTCTCCCGAGCCGCCCGGTCACTGGCACTCTCCCAGTCGGCGGCCAGTACCGCCCTGGCCGAGCTGGAACGGCAGTTCGACTGCCAACTGCTGGACCGCCTCGGCAAGCGCCTCAAGCTCAACGCCCTGGGCTTCCAGCTGCTGCCCAAGGCGGTGGCGCTGCTCGACCGCGCCGAAGAGGTCGAGGAACTGCTGCGCGGCCAGCAGGGCATCGGCACCCTGGACGTGGGTGCCACCCTGACCATCGGTAATTACCTGGCCACCCTGCTGATCAGCGATTTCATGCAGCGCCATCCCGGCAGCCGCGTGCGTCTGCAGGTCCGCAATACGCGCACCATCATCGAGGAAGTTCGACAACATGAGCTCGACCTGGGGCTGATCGAAGGCCAGTGCGAAGAAGACGACGTCATCACCCAGCCCTGGGTGGAGGATGAGCTCGCGGTCTTCTGCTCACCGCGCCACCACCTGGCGAACCAGGGGTCGGTGGAACTGGACCGCCTGCTGCGGGAAGCCTGGATCATGCGCGAGCAGGGATCGGGCACCCGGCTGACGCTGGAACAGGCCGCGCGTCATCGTCGCGGGCGCTTCAATACCCTGCTCGAACTGGAACATACCGAGGGCATCAAGCGGGCCGTGGAATCGGGCCTCGGCATCGGTTGCGTCTCCAAGCTGGCCCTGCGCGATGCCTTCCGACGCGGCAGCCTGGTGCAGATTCCGACACCCGACCTGGACCTGCGTCGCCAGTTCGCCTTCATCTGGCATCGCCACAAGTACCTGGCCACCGGCATGCGGGAGTTTCTCAAGCAGTGCCGGCACATGACGGAGGGCATTCGCAGCAGCGATCAGATCGATCTGCCCTATTACTCCTGACGGATTCCCGACACCGACCAGCACGGCTCGGCGAGCGGAAGACGGCACCTGGCGACACTCGGCGTCGGTCTTCGCGGACACTGCCCGAGCGCTGCCGTCTAGGGTAGGATGCGGGCTCACCGGCAAGGAGCGCCGGCGCAACCTCGGCACCTCGACCGCCGACGCTATCCGGAGGACTCAACATGCGGCAATTCTTCTTTCCCCGGCACCCCCTGCCGCGACGCACCTTGCTGTTCTGCCACGCCGTCATTCAGCTCGGCCTGCTGGTGGCCGGCGGCCTGTGGCTGGCACCGCATACCCCCTGGCTCGCCGACACGACCTGGCTGGCCGCCTGGCCACGCCTCGCTCTCGGGGGCGGCGCGCTCTTGCTGGCCATGGTCGGTGTCCGCCTGATCGCCGAACTATGGTTGCTGCCCTACCACCTGGCGAACCTGCGCGTCGGCTTCGCACCGGGCGATGTGGTGACCCGTTCCTTCGATCGGCGTCCGGCCGTCCACGACACCGAACGCGCCTGGACATCCTCGGCACGTCCAGTCTCGATGGACGATGACGTCATCGGCAGCGCCCGCGTCACCCAGCCGGCGCCGGCCCGACGTCAGGGGGGCAACGAGCCGACACTGAACCCGAACGACGGCGAGGCGGAGCCCGTGTCACGCCACGAACCGCGGTTGTGAGGGCACCGCCGGCCCCGGGCCTCAGCCGAACGCCCGTCGCATGAAGGGCGGCAGCGCCAGGGCGCCCCGGTGTACCTCGGCGGTGTAGTAGTCGAGCGGCAGACCGGCCTCCCGCGCATCACCTTCACGGAAGTCATTCACGTCGCATCCCTTGCCGGCCAGGGTGACGCTCCACCAGCCGGATGGATAGACGGGCTGCGGGAACGGCAAGGTCGCCACGCTGCCGAAACCGGCCTCGCCCATGTCGCGACGCAGCTCCCGGATGATCGAACCGCTGTGGTAGAGCGGCGACTCGCTCTGCTGCACCATCACGCCGCCGGGACGCAGGATACGATGACAACGGCGCAGGAAGTCGGTGGTGAACAGCCCTTCCGCCGGCCCCACCGGGTCGGTGGAATCGATGATCAGTACATCGACGCTGCCGGCCTCCGCCTCATCGACCCAGCGCACGCCGTCGGTGAAGGCCAGTTCGGCGCGGGGGTCGTCGTTCGCCTCGGTCAAGGTAGGAAAGAAACGCTCGGCAGCCCGGGTCACTTCCTCGTCGATATCGATCTGGGTGACCCGCTCCACGCCGGGATGGCGCAGCACTTCGCGCAGGGTGCCGCAATCACCGCCGCCGATGATCACCACGCGCTTCGGATCGGCGTGGGTGAACAAGGCCGGATGCGCGATCATCTCGTGATAGAGAAAATTGTCGCGATCGGTCAGCATCACACAGCCATCCAGCACCAGCAGGTTGCCAAATGACTCGGTCGCGTAGACCTCGAGGTGCTGGTAGTCGCTCTGCACCTCGTGCAGCTTGTCGGTAACCTTCAGCGCGAAGGCGCTGCCCTGGCTGTCGAAGACTTCGGTGAACCAGCCGGAATCGGGGGAGGTGTTCATCATGGACCCTCGTGGTGACAACCCGCGCGCCAAGGCACGCCGGTCGATTCATTTATCCGCGCCCGCCTCATTCCCGATGGTAGGCGGGACTCAGCTCATGCAACGCCTCGATGAAGGCCGTGACACGCTCGGGGTCGGTAAACTGACTGATGCCATGGCCCAGGTTGAAGACATGGCCGGGTCCCGAGCCGTAGCTATCGAGGATTCGCGCCACCTCGTCACGAATCGCCCGAGGACGGGCGAACAGCACATTGGGGTCCAGGTTGCCCTGCAGCGCAACACGCTGGCCGACCCGTTCCCGGGCACCGGCAAGCTCGGTACTCCAGTCCAGCCCCAGGGCATCGGCACCGGTTGCCGCCTGAGCCTCGAGCCACTGGCCGCCGTTCTTGGTGAACAGGATCACCGGCACGCGCCGCCCCTCGCGCTCACGGATCAAACCATCCACGATCTGCTTCATGTAGCGCAGCGAGAAGGCCTCATAGGCCGGCGTCGACAACGCACCGCCCCAGGTATCGAAGATCTGCACGACCTGGGCACCGGCACGGATCTGGGCATTGAGATAGTCCGTCACCGCCCGGGCCAGCAGGTCGAGCAGCCGATGCATGGTATCCGGCGTGTCATAAAGCATGGCCTTCACATGACGGAAGTCCTTGCTCGAAGCGCCTTCCACCATATAGGTCGCCAGTGTCCAGGGACTGCCGGAAAAGCCGATCAAGGGCACGCGCCCCTTCAGCTCGCGGCGGATGGTGGTGACGGCATTCATTACATAGTCCAGATCGCGCTCGGCATCGGGGACGGTGAGCGCCTCTACCGCCTCGGGCGTGCGCACCGGCTTGCGGAATTTCGGGCCCTCGCCGGTCTCGAAGTACAGCCCCAGTCCCATGGCATCAGGAATGGTCAAGATATCCGAGAACAGGATGGCGGCATCCAGCGGGTAGCGCTCCAGTGGCTGCAACGTTACCTCACAGGCCCTGTCACGATCGCGACAGAGATCCATGAAGCTGCCTGCCTCGGCGCGTACTTCGCGATACTCCGGCAGGTAGCGACCTGCCTGACGCATCATCCAGACCGGCGTGCGATCAACGGGCTGACACGCCAGGGCGCGCAGCAGGCGGTCGTTCTCGAGTTCCATGCGTTCGCTCATCCACGGAAAATGTGGCCGCCATTGTAACCCATCAGGCTCGACCGTGAGCCCGACTCGCCTTCCTGATAGAATGAGATCATCCCGACGGCCACGCCCGGTCCTTCATCGAGGTACATCGTGACGATTCGCTACATCGCCGCCTCCCGGCTCCCCACTCCATGGGCCACTTTCACCATGCATGGCTTCGAGGACGAAGCCACCGGCAAGGATCATGTCGTCCTGACACTGGGCGAGGTCGCCGACGGCCAGCCGGTGCTCGGCCGCGTGCATTCCGAATGTCTCACCGGCGATGCCCTGTTCTCGATGCGCTGCGACTGCGGCTACCAGCTCCAGGAAGCGCTCAAGCGCATTGCCGAGGCGGGCCGCGGCGTGCTGCTCTATCTGCGCCAGGAAGGTCGCGGCATCGGCCTGCTCAACAAGATCCGCGCCTACCACCTTCAGGACCAGGGGGCCGACACCGTCGAGGCCAACGAGCAATTGGGCTTCTCAGCCGACCTGCGCCGCTACGACCTCTGCCTGCCGATGCTCGAGCACCTGGGCATCGACTCGCTCAGGCTGATGACCAACAACCCCCGCAAGGTCGAGGCCCTGACCCGAGTCGGCGTGGACGTGGTCGAACGCGTGGGCCTGACCACGGGCCTCAACCCGCACAACGAGCACTACCTGTCCACCAAGGCCGGCAAACTCGGCCACATGATGGCACTGGGCGATTTCACGCCGGCCGGCGATGTGGATATAGAACGAAAGCCCTGACGCCGCTTCCCGACGATATCAATAGCCTGGAACGATCGCATCGATCGATAGTTTTCTCTGGCGTTACACTTAGCTCGCTAATAAAATGCATGTTATCAAACATCGCAAGCGAGGTACCCGAGATGAAAACCAAACTGATGACCGCCAGCCTGCTGCTCGCCACCCTGCCCCTGGCCGCCCAGGCCGACCCGGCAAGCGAGCGCGCTCTGCAGCTCGGCGAGCCGCTATCCGCCGTCAGCCAGCATGCACCGACGGCTCAGATCCAGGCAGACCCCTCCGCCGACCTGGTCGCCGGAAGCGGCAGCGCTGCCATGGCCAAGGCCCGCCTCAAGCTGCGCGCCCAGCAGCAGCACGAGACAAACATTGCCGTGACAGAGGATCCGCTGAAGCCGGCTCGGGAAGCGACTACCTGAAACCACGTTTTTCGACAGGCTCCGACCTGACGCAAGAAGGCCCCTGCTCGAGGGGCCTTTTTCATGCTCGGAAGACAGGGCGACGCCGTCTTCTCAATCGACCAGCGCCTCGTCGCGCGGTGACGCCCCGCCCCAGAGAGTACGCAGTACTACCGCCGTCACTACCAGCGCTACGGCGCCAGCAAGACCGCCGACCAGCGCACTGCCGGAGAGGCCGGCGATGAAGAAGGCCAGGATGCCGGCCAGCCCGGCACATACCGCATAGGGCAGTTGGGTGCGCACATGGTCGATATGGTCGCAGGAGGAACCCGCCGAAGAGAGAATGGTGGTATCCGAGATCGGCGAGCAGTGATCGCCGAAGATGCCGCCACTGAGAACGGCGGCAATCGCCAGCGACAACGACAGGTCCATTGCCATCGCCACCGGCATGGCAATGGGGATCATGATCGCGAAGGTGCCGTAGGACGTCCCGGTCGTGAAAGCGACCAGGGCCCCGATCAGGAACAGCAGCACCGGCACCAGGCTGGGGGCGATGTTCGCCTCCGCCAGGGTCACCAGATAGTCGGCGGTCCCCAGCTCCGAGGTCACGCTGCCGATCGACCAGGCCAGCGTCAGGATGATGTAGACCAGGGTCATGCTCTTGATCCCGGCGACGACGATATCCATGGACTCGCGGAAGTCGAAGAGCTTCTGCTGCATGCCCATGACCAGGCCGACGACTACCGCCACGAAGGTGGCGATCAGGATCGACAGACCACCATTGGCCTCGCCCACGGCGGTGACCAGATCATTCTCGGGATAGTTGCCGGTCCACAGGAACATCGGAGGAATCATCAACACCAGCACGGCGATCGGTACCAGCATGTTGCGCTTGCGAGCCTGGGCCTCGGGGATCACGTCCATCTCGGCGACCTCCCGGTCGGAGGGCGGCGTGGCATCCTTGGCCAGCACCTCGCCGGTGGTCCGGGCACGATGCTCGGCACGCGCCATGGGACCGAAATCCCACTGGGTGATGACGATGAAGGCGATCAGTCCAAGTGCCAGCCAGGCATAGAAGTTCAGCGGAATGGAGGAGAGGTAGATCAGGTACTCGGAGCCGCTGACGTCCATCTCGGTCAGCTGCGTACCGATCAACCCCATCACGAAGACCACCCAGGTGGATACCGGCCCCAGCAGGCACATGGGAGCCGAGGTCGAATCGACGATATAGGCCAGCTTTTCGCGGGAGACCTTCATGCGATCGGTGATCGGGCGCATCACGCTGCCCACCGTCAGGGCATTGAAGTAGTCCTCGAAGAAGATCAGCATGCCGAGCCCGAGCGTCGCTCCCTGAGCGCCACGGCGCGAGGCGACCCGCTCGGAAATGGCCCGGGCGATGGCCTGGGCACCGCCAGTACGCTGGAGCACCGTGATCAACACGCCGAACAGACCGCAGTAGATCAGAACGGTAACGCTCCACTCATCCCCCACGCTCGGGATGATGAAATCGTTGAAGCTGTCGTAGAGGCCAGCGGCCGGATTGCCGCCGCTGAGCATGGTGGCACCCAGCCAGACGCCGCAGAACAGCGCTGGTATCACGTTGCGCGTCGCCAGCGCCAGCACGATGGCCAGCACGGGCGGCAGGAGGGAAAGCGGACCGAAAGACATCAGGGGTCTCCTTGGAATTCTTGTCGATCACCACAAGAATGCCTCGGCATCACTTGGCCGGACCGAGGCAGAGGCGTCGTCCCCACCGGGCCGGCGGGTCGCCGCGCATCCTAGGCCGGTCCGCGTGGCCCGACAACCACCATGTCACATTCCGGAAAGCACGGGCCGTCGTGACGAAAGAATGCCGCCTCGGGGATCAGGCCGCGTCGGCAGAACGTGCCTTGCGAATGCGCTCGTAGGCGTTGCCGATCTCGCTGGTACGTTCCTTGGCCACCTCGCGCATGTTCTCCGGCAGGCCCTTGGCGGCCAGCTTGTCGGGATGGTTCTCGCTCATCAGGCGGCGATACTGGCGCTTGATCTCGGCATCGCTGGCATCGGATGACACGCCCAGAACCTGATAAGCATCCTCGAGCGACACTTCGTGCGTGGCGCTGCCCCCCTCGGCGGCCCCGCGCAACATGGCTTCGATCTGGGCGATCTCGGCCTCGGAGCAACCCAGCCCGCGCACCACCCGCATCAACATATCGCGTTCGGCGGGATGGAGCTCGCCATCGGCGGCGATGGCCGCGAGTTGCACCTGAAGGAACACCTGCCGTAGCGCCGGCTGGTTGCCCACGATCTGTCGGATCTTGGCCAGCTCCGCCTCGAGATCGAAGTCCTCGCCCTTGCCACGGGTGAAATCGGCCCGCGCCTTGGCACGCTGCTCCTCACTCAGCCGCAGGCGGTCCCAAAGCTGGCGGGAGGCATCGAGTTCGGCTTCGGAGACCTGACCATCGGCCTTGCACATGCACCCCATGACCGCGAAGGTCGACTCGAGAAACTGCGCCTGCACCCCGGCCAATCGGCCCAGCATGCTACGGCGCAGGCGCCGGACGAGCCAGTAGCCGAGGCCGCCCCCGATCAGCAGGCCCACCGGGCCACCGACCAGAAATCCCAGCAACCCACCGATCAGCACCATGGCCAGCATGTCGACTCCTTGAAACACGTCTCGCAAAGATGGCGGGGAGCATAGCATCCAGGCAGGACAGGCGCGATGCGGCTGCCCCATGAAGGCAGGTGACCGCAGGCGTCCGCCGGGATGTCGCGCGGCGCTCAGAGGGTGCTTACAAAAGTCACGAGCGACGGCCAGATAAGGCGAAATTCGGCGAGAATGCGGAGTTTATTCGTACTAAATGAGCACTTCTAGCCGAATTTCAACGCGGTATGGGCGAGCGCAGTAGTTTGTAAACACCCTCTCAGCCGAGGCGGTGCCTGATCGAGGCCTCTATCCCCTCGGCGTCGAGCCCGCACTCGGCGAGCAATTCCGCCGGCTTGCCATGCTCGACGAAGGCATCGGGCAGTCCCAGCTGTAGCAATGCTGTCCGGCGCCCCTCCGCGGCCAGCAGCTCGCCGACGCCGCTACCGGCGCCACCGGCTACCACGTTTTCCTCCAGGGTCACCAGCAGGTCGTGCTCGTCGGCCGCCGCCAGTACCGCCTCACGGTCCAGCGGCTTGATCGACCGCATGTTGAGATGGGTGGCATCGAGGCGCTCGGCCACTTCGGCGGCCGGGCCATTGAGGCTGCCGAAAGCCAGCAACGCCACCCTCTGCCCATCGCCGCCGGCCCGACGACGCATCTCGGCCTCACCGATGGGCAGCGCCTCGAGGTGCTCGGGAATCACCGTACCGGGACCGGTACCCCGCGGGTAGCGCACGGCGGCCGGGCCGGGATGATGATAGGCGGCACTGAGCAGCGCACGACACTCGGCCTCGTCGGCGGGCGCCAGCACCACCATGCCCGGCACGCAGCGCAGGTAGGCCAGATCCAGCGCCCCATGGTGGGTAGGTCCGTCCTCGCCCACCACGCCGGCACGATCGATGGCGAAGGTCACGTCCAGCGCCTGCACCGCCACGTCGTGGATGAGCTGATCGTAACCACGTTGCAGGAAGGTGGAATAGATGGCGACGACCGGTTTCATCGCCTCACAGGCCAGACCGGCGGCCAGAGTCACCGCATGCTGCTCGGCGATCGCCACGTCATAGTAGCGCTCCGGATACTCCTGGGAGAACCGCACCAGGTCGGACCCCTCGCGCATCGCCGGCGTGATCCCGACCAGCCGCTCGTCGACCGCCGCCATGTCGCACAGCCAGTCGCCGAAGACGTTGCAATACTTGCGCGGCTTCGGGCGCGATAGATCGTTGCGCGGCTTCGGGCGCGATAGATCGTCGCGCGACGTCGAGTGCGATGTATCGCTCTTCTCCCCGAGCGCGGCAGCCGACTGAGCCGGCTTGAACGGCGGCGGCGTTTCGCCGTTCTTCTCCAGCTTGGTGATGGCGTGATAGCCAATGGGGTCGGCCTCGGCGGGCAGGAAGCCGCGTCCCTTGCGTGTCTTCACGTGGAGAAACTGGGGCCCGTCCATATCGCGCATATTGCGCAGAGTCTGAACCAGGGTCGGCAGGTCATGTCCATCGAGCGGGCCGATGTAGTTGAAGCCCATTTCCTCGAACAACGTCGCCGGGCTGACCATGCCCTTCATGTGCTCCTCGGTTCGCCGGGCCAGCTCCAGGGCGCCGGGCAGGTGCGACAGCACCTTCTTGCCGCCCTCGCGCATGCTGGTGTAGGGCTTGCTGGCCAGGATCCGCGCCAGATAACTGGCCATGCCGCCGACGTTCTCGGAAATCGACATCTCGTTGTCGTTGAGGATCACCAGCAGGTTGGCATCCACATGGCCGGCGTGGGCCAGGGCCTCGAAGGCCATCCCGGCGGACAGGGCGCCATCGCCGATCACCGCGCAAACCCGACGCTTCTCGTCTCGCGTGCGGGCGGCCAGCGCCATGCCCAGAGCGGCGGAAACGGAGGTGCTGGAATGTCCTACCCCGAAGGTGTCATAGGGCGATTCGCTGCGGCGCGGAAACGCCGCCAGGCCACCGAACTGGCGAATATGCTTCATCGCTTCACGGCGACCGGTGAGAATCTTGTGCGGATACGCCTGGTGACCGACATCCCAGACGAGACGGTCATGGGGCGTCTCCAGGGCATGGTGCAGTGCCACCGTCAGCTCCACGACGCCGAGTCCGGCGCCGAAATGGCCACCGGAGACGCCCACGCTGTAGAGCAGATAGGCACGTAACTCGTCGGCCACCTGCACCAGCTGAGCCTCGTCCATGGCACGCAGCGCGGCCGGTGTTTCGAGGGTGTCGAGCAGCGGCGTAGCCGGACGCTCGACCGGAATGTCATCGAACAGCTTCATGTTGGCCCTGTGGTTCAGTGGTCACGCTCGATCATGTATCGGGCCAGGGTGGCCAGCACGGTGCCGGCCTCGCCCAGCGGCGCCAGGGCCGATACGGCCTCGTCCACCAGGGATCGGGCCTTGTCATCGGCCCCCTCAAGCCCCAGTAGAGTGGGATAGGTCGGCTTGTCACGGGCGGCATCCGCCCCCGAGGCCTTGCCGAGAACGGTCGTATCGCCGGTCACGTCGAGCACGTCATCGCGAATCTGGAACGCCAGCCCGATGGCGGCGGCGTAGCGTTCCAGCGCCAGCAGGCGCTCGTCGTCCTCGGCCACCGCCGCCAGCCCCCCCAGCCGCACGGCGGCATGGATCAGCGCCCCTGTCTTGTGACGATGCATGGTCGCCAGCGCCGCCAGGTCGGGATGGCCTCCCACCGCATCCAGGTCCAGTGCCTGGCCGGCCGCCATGCCATCGCGTCCGGCGGCACGGGCCAGGGTGCCGACCATCGCCGAAAGGCGCGGTGGATCGGTATCGGCCAGCACTTCGAAGGCCAGGGTCTGCAGTGCGTCGCCGGCCAGGATGGCAGTGGCCTCGTCATAGGCGCGATGCACGGTGGGCCGGCCCCGGCGTACGTCATCGTCATCCATGGCCGGCAGGTCGTCGTGCACCAGCGAGTAGGCATGCACCAGCTCGACGGCCATCGCCGGCCCATCGAGGGCCTCGTCACCGGCGCCGAGGGCACGGCCCGCGGCATAGACCAGCACCGGCCGCAAGCGTTTGCCACCGACCAGCACGCCATGGCGCATGGCCGCGTCCAGACGCGCCGAGGGCGCCGCCTCGCCGCGCGCGAAGAGCCTTTCCAGGCGTTCGTCCACGCGGCACCGATCCGCGGTCATCAAGCGTTCAATGTTCACCGCCATCCTCCTCGGGTGACGCGAAGGGCTTGAGATCGATGCCGCCTTCCTCTCCCTCGGTCAGGGTGCGAACCTTGAGCTCGGCCTCGTCGAGTCGGCGCTGGGCATCACGGGTCAGGCGAACGCCCTGCTCGAAGGCCGTCAACGACGCCTCCAGCGACAACTCACCGGATTCCAGTCGTTCCACCAACGCCTCAAGGCGCTCCACGGTCGCCGCGAAATCCGCCGGCGCCGTTTCCTCGGTGTCCTGTCGCTGCTTGTCCTGTCCCGCCATGGCTGCCCTCGTCGCCATCTCACCATGAGGGCGACAGTATACACGCTCCCCCCCGGGGGTCGTCTGCCCCGTGCCCGGCGGCATCCCCATCATGCAAGCCGCTCATCCAGGCCAGGCGGCATTTTCATCCGCAGCGGATCGTGCTGTGGTAAGATATCGGCCCTTATTTAACGCTAGAGATTGCCGGGCAGATGCCCCGACAACCCAAGCGTCACCTTCCTGAAACGCATGCGGCGCGCACCATAGAAGGGGTTGATTCGACCATGGCCAAAACGTCCCTGGACAAGAGCAAGATCAAGATCCTGCTGCTCGAGGGCGTCCACCAGAGCGCGGTGGACAATTTCCTGAATGCCGGGTACACCAACATCGAACACCTGTCGACCTCGCTGGACGAGGAATCGCTGATCGACAAGATCCGTGACGTCCACTTCATCGGCATCCGTTCCCGTACCCAGCTCAACGAGCGCGTCTTCGCCGCCGCCGAGAAGCTCGTGGCCGTGGGCTGCTTCTGCATCGGCACCAACCAGGTCGACCTCGATGCGGCCCTGGTGCGGGGTATCCCCGTCTTCAATGCCCCTTACTCCAACACCCGCTCGGTGGCCGAGCTGGTGCTGGCCGAGTCGATCATGCTGCTGCGTGGTATCCCCGAGAAGAGCGCCAGCGCCCATCAGGGAGGCTGGCTGAAGTCGGCCAAGAACGCCCATGAGGCCCGGGGCAAGACATTGGGCATCATCGGCTATGGCAGCATCGGCGCCCAGCTCTCGGTGCTGTCCGAGGCACTGGGCTTCGACGTCATCTACTACGATGTCGTCACCAAGCTCGGCATGGGCAATGCCCGCCAGGTGGGCAGCCTCGAGGAGTTGCTGGCACGTGCCGACATCGTCAGCCTGCATGTGCCGGACCTGCCCTCCACCCGTTGGATGATCGGCGAAGAGCAGATCGGCCTGATGAAGCCGGGCAGCATCCTGATCAATGCCTCCCGCGGCAGCGTGGTCGTGATCGAGGCGCTGGCCGAGGCCCTCCAGGCCGGCCGCCTCAACGGTGCGGCCATCGATGTCTTCCCGGTCGAGCCCAAGGGCAACAACGAGGAGTTCGTCAGTCCGCTGCGCGGCCTGAACAACGTCATCCTCACCCCGCACATCGGCGGCTCCACCCTGGAAGCCCAGGAGAACATCGGCATCGAGGTATCCGAAAAGCTGGTGACCTTCTCCGACAATGGCACCACCATCACCTCGGTGAACTTCCCCGAGGTCGCCCTGCCGGCCCACCCCGGCAAGCACCGCCTGCTGCACATCCACGAGAACGTGCCCGGCGTGATGTCCGAGATCAACCGGGTGCTTTCCGAGGATGACATCAACATCCTCGGCCAGTACCTGCAGACCAACGAGCGCATCGGTTATGTGGTCATCGACGTGGACAAGGAATACGGCCCCCGCGCCCTGGAGGCACTGAGCAAGGTGACACATACCCTGCGCGTGCGGGTACTCTACTCGGAAACCAGCTTCGAAGGCTGATCCGTGGCAGGCGCTGCCACGGGCGGCGTCTGCAACGTCCTTCTAGAACGCCACCTCCACGACGACCGAATCCGTATAGACACCGGCCGATGGCGTCGGCTGATTCTCGTCGATGACGCCGCGATAGATGAATCCCTGGGCGGTCACGCCGTCATGGTGGCCCGGCGCACTGTCCGCCTGGGTCGAATCGCGTCGCTCCGCCCCTTGGCTGCCCCAGCGTGACAGCCCGCTGGCCCCCTTGAAGAGCTCATAGCGTAGATACTCGCCCGACGACGCCATGCGCCGCTGGCCGGAGGCAGCATGCTGGCCGTCGCCCAACCCCACGCTGTAGGCCTGCCCCTTGGTACAGCGTACCGAAAGCGTCCGAGTCACCGGATTGAACCCCGCCACCAGCGGCGCCGAGCCGAAATCCAGATCGGGGGCGTCGATCACGCAGTCCGGCAGGACCTCGAGCTGCAGGGTGATGGTGCTGGTGCCGCTCCCGTTGTTCCGGCCGAGGCAGATCCCCCCGATGCCGAGCCCCTCGCAGACGGACCAGTTCCAGTTGACGGTCAGGGTATCGGTATAGAGACCGGCGGCGACATTGCCGGCGGAGCCCGGCAGGGTACGGTAATACATCGGCAGCTCGATCGGGCCACTGCTCCCCAGCAGGCCGAGCAGGTCCAGCAGGGTGGCATTGTAATAATCGTAGGTGGTGCCCAGTGTCAGCGGCACCTGACCGCCGGGATCGGCAAAGATGTCATAGTCGATGGTATCCCCCATGGGCGCCACGAGTTCGCCGCCATTGGCGCTGGAGATCGTCACGTTCACATAGTCACTGCCGAGTACCGACAGCAACGGTGCCGAGCACTCCACACCGGCGTTGGGCTGCGCCGATGTCTGCTGGACACTGCCGGCCACCGTCAGCGAGCTCGCGCTACCGAAACTCGCCAATGGATTCGGCGCCACCACATCGCAGGCTCGGGCGGAGGTCGCCCCGAACGCCACGACCAGCAGCAACAACAGGCTGGCGGCCCCCCGCCAGGCAGGGTGGATGAAGGTCCCCATCACGTCTCCTCGTCACGGCAGGTCACGGATGCCAGGTCCAGGCGTCCCTCCGCCTCATCGGGTAACGACGGTGTCGCCAGGCACTGGCGACCATCCGGCAGCACCACGCGCAGGCGCATTCCCGCCGATACCGTCTCGAGATAGGTCATGCCGTCCCAGCCGACCACCGCATGCTCGCCACTCGATGCGTGCACCCGCGCACCGAGCGGAAGCTCCTCGCCGTCGACATCCACCAGGCGCAGGCTGGCGGACGTACGACGCGGCAACTCGAACGACAGCAGATAGCCACTGCGCGACGCGACGGCCACGCGTCGCTCAACCTCCGGTGTCGCCACCTCGACGGGCAGTGCGAGCGGATCGATCTCATACTTGCCGGGATAATAGGCGGTCCCCCAGGGCACCAACAGGTAACCCTCCTCATCGGTGCGTCCGACCGTCTGGTTCTCGTAGCGCACCGGCACATCGGCCTCGCCGTCGGTAGACACCACGACGAAACTGTCGTTGACCTCGTTGGCCAGGAAGCCGCGTCCGGCCATGATGACGGCCGAGCCGCTCAGACCGCCAAAATAGGTATCGTCCTCTCCGCTCCCCTGCATCCCCAGACGCCAGGTGGCTCTGTCACCACGGCGGCGGACATCCACCTGGCGATAGGTCGCCTGACCATCACGGTGGCGCACCCCAAGGTTCCACCCCCAGCCCCCCGCCAGCGGTGCCGCACGCGAGTACTGCAGCTGCCGGGCCGACTCGCCATCCGCATCGTGCTGGATGCCGGCACTCGCAACACCCTGGCCATGACCAAGGGCCAGCGTGACCTGCATGAGCCCGCCCCAGCCTCCACCGACCTCACGATTGGCACTCAACGACAAATACGCCTTGCGCCACAGCGGGCGCTGATAGGACAGATTCAGCAACCGGGTCGACGCGCCATCATCGACCTCAAAATAACCGGCCGCGACATTGCCCCAATCGCCCAGGGAAGCACTGGCGGTCACCTGCGTCCGCGTGCGGGCATGTTCGGGAGCCCGGCGAGCCACGACATCGGAAAGGTCGGCGAACCCCGCCTCTCGGCGCTCATGCCGGGCACCGAAGCTGACATTGCGCCCCCGGTACTGATACCCCAGGCTATGGGCGGCTCCCTTGCCGAACGCCCCTTCCGCGTGCTGATACGCCAACTCCAGGGTGCCGGCACGCCAGAGTCCGAGGGTCATGCCCACACCGCCCAGGGTCAGGGTGTCGGCCAGTTCGGCGTGTCCGCCGAGCGTCAGCGTCTCGGTGACCCCGATGCGCTGAGAGGCACTGGCCGCGGCCTCCCCGTAGTCGAAACTGCGCTGACCATAGCCTCGCCGCAAGGCACCGGCGCCGATACTGAAACTGGCCAACCCCGGCCTGAGCAGCTCATTGGTCACATAAAAGGGCAGGGTCCTGACCTGTCGGCGCCCCTGGATGTCCTCGGTCACCAGCCGCGCCTCGCCGGCCCCGTTGAGGCTCGGCACATCAGACAGTGTGAAAGGCCCCGGGGCGAGATCCCGACGCTCGACCCGGTTGCCGTTGACGAACAGGTCGAGGGTGGTGGGCACCTCGGCCTCACCGGAGAAGCTAGGCAACGGATAGGTGATCAGGTCCGGGCGAATCGCGAAATCACGCGACACCTGCACGCCCCCGAGCCGCACGGAGCGGGTCCAGCTCAAGGGGCGAGTGACGACATCCCCCGCCTCGTAGCTCAACAAGCGCTGCTGATCATCGTGGCGCCAGGTCGTGTCGTAGCGGACATAGGCCGACTCGTCGACCGCGTCGCCGGATGTCGAGCCCAGTCGCTCGCGCCATGCACCGGTACTGCGCCAGCTTCCTCCCAGTCCGAACAGCCGAGCCTCATGCCATAGCGAGGCGCGTGTGGTGCCCCGGCGCGCCTCGCTGACATGCAGATCGTAATTGACCAGTGCACCGGGGCTGCTGAGCGCTTCGGAGGATGCACGATCCGTTCGTCCTGCCAATTGTTGTCGAGGCAGCCAGGCGGTGGGCACCGTCACCTCCAGACGCTGGCGCGGCGCATCATAGTGCGCCTCGATCGCCTCGAGTCGCGTCAGGTCGAGCCGGTCCATCGACGCCAACCGCTCGGGCAGCTCGATGGCATCGAGGGTCCCCGGCGCGACCAGCAGTCCCGCCCCGCGGCGCGTCACCGCGACTACCCGTCCGGTCGGCCGCTGATTGAGCACCAGTTCCAGATGCAGCGGGATCGCTTGTTCCATGGCGGCATCGGCGACCGGTGGCGGTGGCAAGTCCTGACCGTCGACGAGCGGCGACATGACCACCCACCACAGGCAGGTACCATCCCGGCACAGTCGTCGCAGCCTCCGCATCGGCACTCCCTTTTCGGATCCCGACTCAAGGTGCCGAGGACCATCTCGCCAAGCGCACCGGCTCCCCACCATTGACCCGAGCGAACAGGGCATCACCCGGGGTCACGCCTTCCAGCGGCCAGCGGCGATGGCTGTCGACCAGCACGTACCCCAGCAACCCCTCGGTGACGGTGGCACGCCGATCGAATGACACCTCGGTGAGGCGCACATGTCGCTCGCCACGATTGCGCACCTCCAGGTAACGACGACCGCTCTCGCGGATGACACGCCAGTCGAGCATGGATGCGACGTCTTCGACGTGCTCGGGCACGATATCCCCGCCGTGATCGAACAACGGCAAGGAGTAGCGCATCTGCAGCGCGACACCGGCTCGGGGCTGCCCAGCCGGCTCATCGTCAGCAGAGGCCGTCGGAATCTCGTCCAGGATAACGCGCCAGGCCCGCTCTCCCGACGAGGGTGGCGGCACGCGACGGATCAGACGCACCATCTGCCTCTGCCCCGGCGCTACCTCCATCATGGGCGGGCTGCCCACGAGATCGGACTGGCGCCGGTAGTGGTTCTCGCCATCCCGCTGTTGCCAGTCGAAGATACGCAACTGAATCAGCACCGGCTCGCTGCCCCGGTTCTCCAGCCACAACGCCGTTGCCGACTGGCCCTCCTCGATGACCGGATGAATCGGCCAGATCATCAGGGCACTGGCACCGACCGGCAGCGCCGTTGCCAGAAGGCAAGCCACCAGAAGGCCTCTCAACGCGTGGAACCATCGCCGTCTCATCGCCATCACCATTCCAGAGTCACCGTCAAGCGGTCCGTGTAGACGCCCGGCGGCCGTGCGCCGGGCAGTGTCAGCCGTCCATGTACCGGCAAGGCAATATCGTTCGGGTCGGAAAGGGTATCGATGTCGAGCGGCGAGTCGATCCCGATAGCCTGCTGGTGACCGGCATCGGCGAACAGGGCATAGGCCAGAACCGCCCCCTCGTCGCTTTCCATGTGGCGTACACCGCCGCTGGCATGGTGGCCACCGTCGATACGCATGGTCAGGTCGAGCCCCGGCGTGCAGCTCAGGGTCACACCGGTGGCATCGACCAGCGCGGAGGCATGGGTCTGCTGCGACAACGAAGAGGCGGTGCCAAAGTCCAGCCGCCCCAGATCGCCCAGCGATGCGCCCCCCTCAGGGATGTCGCTGTTGACCAGGCACCCCTCGCTGATGATAGCCGAGACCTGAAAGCTGGCCTGGGGTGCCGCCTGCGCCACCCCCTCCTGAACCGGCACCAGGCTTGCCAACAGCGCCGTCAGCCACGACGCGCCTTGCCTCAAAATGACAGTTCGACGTTCAGGGTGTCGCTATAGCTGCCCGCTGCCAGCCCCGGCTGACCATAGGCCCGGCCATACAGCGCCAGCGTCTGAGGGGTTACGCCATCGGCCGTGCCGGATAGCGCATGAGGCGTGCCGGCATCGAGAACGCTGGTCCGCGCGGCATCGGTGAAAATCGAGTAAGGCACGAAATTGCCGCTACCATCGGCCATGGCGTGATTCTGCGAACCACTGTCGCCGTCGTTCGCCCCACCGGAAATCTGGAAGGACGGCGTGACCCCGGGCGAACACAGTACTTCGATGGCAGTGCCACCGTTGAGTACCTCGGCGTCGGCGTCGACGAACAGCGTGGAATGGCTGCCGAAATCCAGGCTGCCGAAATCCACGCCACTGGTGGACGTCGACTCATTGACCTCGCAGGCTGCCGTCAACTCGATCGATACATCGATGGTCCCGGTGACGCTCTGAGCGAACGCTGGACCGCTCACCAGGAGTGGGATGAGAAAACCGCTCTTGAACAGTCGACCATGCTGCCATTTTGACATGACACTTCCTCCAGTCCCCTGCACCCGGTTCATGTCTCAACCGATACTACTGACATGGACCCGTGTCGAATGATGAAGCATGTCGCAATTGTTGATTCAGCTATGGTGAGAAATCCTATATTTGTCAAGATTAACTTAGGAGCACTCTCCACCCACGCGTTCCGGAAGCCCCCCGGGCAATGCGAACCTTTTCATCACGTTACGCATAAAGATTCTCCGTTGACGCCCCCCCTCACCGGAATGACTTGACAGTCGAGCATTCGGCTCTCATTTTGTACACAATAACTACCCGCAATTGTTTAACCACGGGTACACACAAATACAAAGGCACCTGAACCAAGCCTCAGGTCGGTTGCGAGACTTGGGTAACCCTTTGCCACTGGCAGGGGCCGCGTGCACGCGGGACCCGAGGAGGACTCCACTGATGAACTCGAATGAACAGACACTCTGGATACAGCACCCACTCGCCTGCAGCGAGGCTAGCGCCGCCGGCGGCGTGGTCGTCCAGGGCTCGCGGATCATCGAAGCGGTACCGGCGGGAGGACGCCCCAACAGCCGGGTCGATGCCACCTTCGATGCCTCGCGTCATGTCCTGTTGCCGGGCCTGGTCAACACCCATCATCATTTCTACCAGACCTTGACCCGGGCCTATTCGCCGGCCCTGAACAAGGAGCTCTTTCCCTGGTTGACCACTCTCTACGATGTCTGGGCCAACCTCGACGAGTCACAGATGGCCCTGGCCAGCGAGCTGGCCATGGTCGAGCTGCTGATGTCCGGCTGCACCACGGTGGCCGACCACCATTACGTCTTCTCCGGCGCCCTGACCCGGGCCATCGACGTGCAGGTAGAAACCGCCCGTCGCCTCGGCGTGCGCGCCGCCCTGACACGCGGCTCGATGAGCGTGGGCCGCGACGATGGCGGCCTTCCGCCACAGTCAGTGGTGCAGGACGAAGCGACGATCCTCGACGAGAGCGCGCGCCTGATCGACGCCTATCATGAGCGTGGCGATGGCGCCATGATCACCCTGGCGCTGGCCCCCTGCTCTCCCTTTTCGGTCAGTCGCGAACTGATGCAGGAAAGCGCCCGTCTGGCCGAGACGCGCGACGTGCGACTGCATACCCACCTGGCGGAGACCGAGGACGAAACGGCCTACTGCCAGCGCCTGTTCGGCATGCGTCCGCTGGACTACCTCGAGGCGACCGGCTGGCTTGGCGACCGCACCTGGCTGGCCCATGGCATCCACTTCAACGACGATGAGGTGGCACGTCTCGGCCAGGCCGGCACCGGTATCGCCCATTGCCCCTCGTCGAACATGGTGCTGGGCTCCGGCATGTGCCGCACCCTGGACCTGGAAGCCGCCGGCTGTCCGGTGGGACTCGCCGTGGACGGCTCTGCGTCCAACGATCATTCCAATCTCGCCGAAGAGATGCGCCAGGCATTGCTGCTCGGACGACTGCGCTACTCGCCGAGCCAGGTGACCCACGACGATGTGATCCGCTGGGCGACCCGCGGCTCCGCCGCCTGCCTGGGGCGCACCGACATCGGTGGTCTCGCCCCCGGCCAACAGGCCGACCTGGCAATGTTCACCCTGGACGAGGCCCGCTTTTCCGGTGCCGATAACCCCATCGCCGCCCTGCTGCTGTGCGGTGCCCATCGCGCGGACCGCGTGATGGTCGCCGGGCAGTGGCGGGTGACTGAGGGCCGGCCGGTGGACGTCGACCTCGACGCCCTGCTGGCCCAGCACGACGCCGCCGCCGCCACCCTCAGACGAGCGCTCTGAGACAGCGCCGTCGCGCGGCGGCTCATCAACGGGTTCCCAACAACGACAACAGGAGATACCCAATGTCGACACCCGATGTCGCCACCGAGGCCAATCAGACGAAGGTGCGCAGCACCCACGACGTCAACGCCATGCCGCCCCTGACACGGGCCATCCCGCTGGGCATCCAGCACGTACTGGCGATGTTCGTCAGCAACGTCACCGTGCCCATCATCATCGCCGGCGCCGCCGACCTATCGGAGGCCCAGACGACCCTGATGATCCAGGCAGCGATGTTCGTGGCCGGGGTAGCGACCCTGGTACAGTCGCTGGGGCTCGGCCCCATCGGCGCCCGTCTGCCCATCGTGATGGGCACCAGCTTCGGCTTCGTGCCAGTCCTGATCCCCATTGCCGTGGGCATGGGGGTACCCGCAGCGCTCGGCGCGGCACTGTGTGGCGGGGTCGCCATGGCGCTGGTGGGCCTGTTCCTGCCCTGGGTACGTTTCCTGTTCCCGCCGGTGGTGACCGGTACCTTCGTGATCATGATCGGCACCCTGCTGATGCCGGTCGGCTTCGCCTACGCCGCCGGCGGCTTCGGCGCCGAGGACTTCGGGGCCGCCCACAACCTGCTGCTCGCCGCCCTGGTGCTGGTGATCATCCTGGGCCTGCACCAATTCGGTCGAGGCATCTGGTCCGAAACCGCACCCCTGATCGGGCTGGTCATCGGTTTCATCGTCGCCGCCGCCCTGGGCTACGTGGACTTCGGTTCGGTCGCCCAGGCGGACTGGTTCTCGCTCCCGGTGCCCTTCGCCATCGGCATCGAGTTCCACCTGGCCGCCATCGTGCCGGTAGTCCTGCTGGCGGTGGTCACCTGCGCCGAATCCATTGGTGACATCGTCGGCACCACCTCGGGTGGCATGGACCGCGAGCCGACCAAGAAGGAGCTGTCCGGTGGGGTGATGGCCGATGGCCTGTCCAGCGTCTTTGCCGCCATCTTCAACGCCTATCCGCAGATCAGCTTCAGCCAGAACGTCGGTATCGTCGCCCTGACCGGGGTGGTCAGTCGCTATGTGGTGGCCATCGGCGGTGGCTTCCTGATGCTGGCCGGCCTGCTGCCCAAGCTGGGCGGCCTGGTCTCGGGCATCCCGAATGCCGTGCTGGGCGGCACGGTGCTGATCATGTTCGGCATGATCGCCAGTGCCGGCATCAAGATGCTGTCCCATATCGACTTCAACAAGCGCAATATGGTGATCATCGGGATCTCGCTGTCGGCAGCCATCGGCCTGCCGGCTCAGGAAGGCATCTATGCCGACTACAGCGAGAACGTCAAGGCGATCATCGAGTCCGGCCTGATCCCCGGCGCGCTGTGCGCCATCGTGCTCAACCTGGTGCTGCCGCGTCAGGACCGTGCCTTCCGCAACGACGTCTGAACGCGCTTCTGCTACACCATGACGAAACGGGGCCTCGCCAGTGCGAGGCCCCGTTTTTCGTCAGGCCGTGTCGCGCGCCCCGCTATTTCGCCGGCGCCGCCTCGGGGTGGGTATTTTCGACATGATGCCGCTCACCCACCGGCCGGATGAACAGGTTGGCGAAAAAGGCGACCACCAGCAACGCCGCCATGGCATACATGGTCGTGTTGTAGAGGCTGGACGTCGGATCCACCGTGTCGGGCGGCACGATCTCCATCAAACGTGCGATGGTGACCGTGTTCGCCTCCACCAGCGCATCCAGTTGGGCCACCGGTGCGCCGAAGGCCTCGCGGAACGCCGCCGGATCGACCTTGGCGACCAGCTCGGTAATGGCGTTGTGACGCGACATGTCGCGCAAGAAGGTGATGGCGAAGGGCCCCAGGATGCCGGCGGTCGACCAGGCCGTGAGTATGCGGCCGTGAATCCCCCCGACATGCAAGGTGCCGAAGACATCGGCCAGATAGGCCGGAATGGTCGCGAAACCGCCCCCGTACATGGTGAAGATCACCATGGTCGCCGCATAGAAGCCCGCCAGATAGATGACAGTCGGATTGCTGCTGACGGCCGATGCCAGGAAGGGAATCGACATGTAGAGCAGCGTGCCCAGCACGAAGAAGCAGTGGTAGGTGTTCTTGCGGCCGATATAGTCCGATGTCGAGGCCCAGAAGAAGCGACCCACCATGTTGAAGACCGAGATCATCAGCACATAGGTCGAGGCAAAAGCCGCGGTGACGATGCCCGGCATCGTGGAGCCGAAGATCTCGGTCATCATGGTCTTGGCCACGCCGATGACCCCGATCCCCGCGGTCACGTTGAAACACAGCATGACCCACATCTGCCAGAACTGCCGTGTCTTCAACGCTTGATTGATGTGCACGTGATGGCGGGTAATCATCGACTTGCTCTCCCGCTCCTCGGGCGGGGTCCAGCCCTCCGGCTTCCAGTCGGCCGGCGGCACCCGATAGCTGAAGGACGCGATCATCATGATGACGAAATAGACGACCCCGAGGGTGACGAAGGTCGCGGCGGCCCCGGTATTCCCCGTGCCCACCGCATAGACGCCGGCTTCGCCACCGCCAGGCAGTTCGGCGGCCTGGGCCGCCGAAGCGACGACCACCTCGACCTGGCCATTGGCCGTCTCGGCGAAACGCCGCCCCGCCTCGGTCATCAGCTCTACCGTATCCGCGCTGCCGAGATAGGCCGGCGCCTCGGCGAAGGCATTGAGCAGGTAGCCGATCAGCGGTGCACCAATCATCGCGCCACCGCCGAAGCCCATGATCGCCATACCGGTCGCCATGCCCCGGCGGTCGGGAAACCAGCGAATCAAGGTCGAGACGGGTGAGACATAGGCCAGCCCCAGCCCGCAGCCGCCGATGACCCCATAGCCGAGATAGATCAGCCACAGTTGATGACTGACGATGCCCACAGAACCGACCAGGAAGCCGCCCCCCCAGCAAAAGGCGGAGACCACACCGACCATGCGCGGCCCGACCTCCTCGAGCCACTTGCCACCGAAGGCCGCGGCGAGGCCGAGGGTGAAGATGGCCACGGAAAAGATCCAGACCACGGATGACAGGCTCCAGTCCCCGGCGGCCGGTGCCACTACCCCGATCTGCCGGGTCAGGGCGGGGTTGAAGACGGACCAGGCGTACACCGACCCGATGCACAGATGGATCGCGATGGAGGCCAGCGGCACCAGCCAGCGATTGAACCCGGGTTTGGCGACAATGTGCTCCTTCAGCAGGAAGGAGAACATGCCGCGAGAGTTGGCGTTGCTCATTGTTGTAATGTCTCCCGTGTTGACCGCGCGCCCCGGTCGGAGCGCTCTCAGAGGGATTTGTAAACACCCTCTCAGGTCGTGATGCGACAAGCTGCTACACCCACGGAAGAATGGGACTCCGCCCCACCGACGTCAAACAAAAATCCTTTATTATCAAATAGATAAAAGGACATCTTGTCACAATCACTGCTCTGGAGGCGGCATCGGCGTGGCCGAATTGTCCTCGGGGCAACCAGGCGATCACGGTGAAACGGGACATTCTGACCTTCTCACCGGCAAGACGGCACCCAGACGGTAAATCGACTTCCGGCACCCTGCTCGCTCACCGCATCAATCCAGCCCCCGGCGCGGGCCATGAGCGTCTGACTGATCGAGAGCCCGAGCCCCGTGCCCTGGGAGCGCTTGGTGGTGAAGAAGGGGTCGAAGATCCGCCTGAGCACCTCGGGCGGCATCCCGCGCCCGCTATCCGTGACGATGATCGCGACCCCCGGCACCCCCTCGACGACGCGATCCTCGGTCTCCAGGGACAGGGTCCCGCCCTCGGGCATGGCATGAATGGCGTTCACCACCAGGTTGATGATGACCTGCTGCAGCTCGGTCCGCTCCACCAGGATGGCCGCCGCGCTGCGGTCATCCCGTTCGACGGTAATGTCGGCCTTCTTCGACAGGTGGCGAGTCAGTACCAGGCAGTCGTCGATCACTTCGGCGGGAATCAGGCGATTGGCCGACCCCGAGAATTCACCGGGACGAGCGAACTGCAACAGCTTGGCGATGATCGCCGAAATGCGGTGCACCTGGTCGTCGATCAGGTCGAACTCGGTGGTGACCTCATCGGCCCGCGAGCCGAGCGTCTGGCGGGCGACATCCAGGTTGCCCTGGATGACCGCCACGGGGTTGTTGATCTCGTGGGCGACGCCGGCGGTGATTTCGCCCACCGCGGCGAGCTTCTCCGACATCACCAACTGCTCGGTGGTGCGTTCCAGGCGTCGATTGGCCTCCTGGAGATCACGGGTACGTTCCTCGACCTTGGCATTCAGTTCGCTCGCCCAGCCACGCAGGCGACGATCCCGCTCCTGAACCTGGTCGAGCAGGTCATCGAGGTGATGGGCCACCCGACTGATCTCGCCACGACCGCCGCCCGACCCGATACGTGCCCCGAGATCTCCCGCCTCGACGCGCCCGATCGTCTCGTTCATGCGCTCCAGCGGCCGAAAGATGCGCCTTGCCCAACGCAGGAAGATCGGTACCGAGATGGCGGTGATCGCCAGGAAGATCACGGCAATGAGAATGATGCTGGTGATCCGCGCCTCGCGAAACGGTGCCTCGAGGAAACCGACATAGAGCATGCCGACCCGTTCGCCGTAGCTGTCGACGATGGGCTCGTAGGCGGAGATGTACCAGTCGTTGACCACGAAGGCACGATCGAGCCAGACCTCGCCCCGTTCCAGCACCTGCGACCGGACCTCCGCCGACACTCGGGTACCCAGAGCGCGTTCGCCCTCGAACAGGCGCACATTGGTCGACACCCGGACATCATCAAGGAACAGGGTGGCCGTGCCCTGACTCCCCTCGGGCAGGCTCCGATCACGATAGACCAGGTCATTGATGGTATCGATGAAGTCGAGATTGCGGTTCAGCAATTGCCCGCCGACCAGGGCCGCACGCTGGCCATCCGGCAGCCTGACCGGCGCCGCCGCGTGCAGCATCATGCCGTTCTCTACCACGCGGCGGGAGGTCGGCACCGCCGCCCGGGTCGGCACGATCGGCACCCTCGCCCGCTCGGCCAGGGATGGCGACAGCCCCGTCAACTGCTCATGGTCGAAGACATCGACCGCACTGCGCGTGGTGCCATCGAGCGCCGCACGCACCACCGGCCAGTCACGGGCCGCATAATCCGACAGGGAAGGCGTATCGGATGAAATGATGCGCCCGCGACGCGTGACCACGTACAGAAAGTCGAGCCCGAGCGCACGGCGGCGGCGCTCGAGAAAATCCGACGCCGTGTCCGGTTGCGCCATGCGCTCGGCAAAGGCGACGGAAGCCCCCAGCGACTCGATGCGGTCCCCCGAGTTCTTGCGCAACCGCGCCATGTACTGATGGGCAATGGTCAGATCGCCATTGACCTTCACCGTCAGCAGGTCGTCCACCTTCCCGGACCAGCGCAGCACCGCCATGCCCAGCAGCAGCGGCAGCAGTACCAGCATCGGCAGCAGGGCGATGACCAGCAGGCGCACGCGCACCGACCGTGTCCAGGACGGCAACACCCACCTCATGTCAGATGCCCCAGGCGGCGCACTTGCGATCCACGGTCTTGCGCGAGACACCGAGCCGCCGGGCGGCCTCTGCACGGTTGCCGTGAGTCGCCTCCAGGGCATCGAGGATCTGGCGCCGCTCGACGATCTCCAGTGTCTCGATCTCCGTCTCGGGTGGCGGCGCCAGCGTCTCGAGCGGGAAGCGGCCGAAGATCAGGGAGCGCTCGACGAAGTTCAGCAGTTCCCGAATGTTGCCCGGCCAGCGGTGGCGCAGGATAGCCGCCCGGGTAGTGGCATCGATCGCCAGCCGTTCCAGACCGAGCTGGCGGGCAATCTCGGACATGAACAGCTCGGCCAGCGCCAGGGTATCCGCGCCACGGCGCCGCAACGGCGGCATCTTGACCTCGATGACATTGACGCGGAAGTAGAGATCTTCCCGGAAATGCCCCGCGGCCACTTCACGAGCCAGGTCCTTGGAGGTCGCACACACGAAGCGCAGGTCCAGCGGCACCTCTTGTTCGCCGCCCACCGGTCGCACGGTGCGGTCCTCGAGCACCCGGGTCAGCGCCAGCTGCGCGGCAGCCGACAACTCCCCGATCTCATCGAGAAAGACCGTTCCCCCCTGGGCGGACACCAGCAACCCTTCGCGATATCCTTCGGCCCCGGCGAAGGCGTTGCGCGTATGGCCGAACAGCTCGATCTCCAGCATATCGGCGGGGATCGCCGCGCAGTTCACCGCCACGAAGGGATACGACGCACGTTCCGAGGCGGCATGCAGGTGTCGCGCGGCCACCTCCTTGCCGGTGCCGGACTCGCCGCAGACCAGGATCGGCGTCGGCATGTTGACCACTCGTCCCAGGGTTCGGCGCACCTCCTCGATTTCCTCGGAATCGCCGATGAGCTCGCTGCGACGCCGCCGCCAGATATCCGTGCTCTGCAACTCGTGGCGCAGCAAGGTGTTCTCCCGCTTGAGCTGGCCCAGCTCGATGCAGCGACGCACGGCATTCAACACCTGATTGGAACGCACCGGCTTGAGGATGAAGTCACGGGCACCGGCACGCATCGCCTCGATGGCGGTATCCAGGTCGGCATAGGCCGTGACCACGATGGTGTCGGCGATGGCACCCTGACGGTGCCGCTCGGCAAGCCACTCGATACCGTTGCGTCCGGGCATGACGTTGTCGAGCAGCACCACATCGAAGCTCGTCTGGTGCATCCGGGCCTCGGCCTGGTCGACATCCTCGGCCTCGACGACCTCACGGCAATACAGGCGCAGCGTCTTCACCAGGAAGTTGCGCATGCCCGGCTCGTCGTCGATCACCAGCACGGCGGCCCGTGCCAGCAACCCGGTCAGCTCGTCCTCTCGATGTTCTTGATCGTGTTCTGGCATCGCCACTCTCCCCCGATAACGACGCGAACGCTCGATGATACGTCAACCGAAAGGCCTGGCGGGCACCTCTACCACCAAAGATGAGTCTGGAAACCATTTCCGAAAGCGAGACAGAACGACAACGACACGGTATGCTGACGACTCAGGAAACGCTGAATAAATAGCCGAGCATAGTGAAGCGCAAGACGCGTGGAGCACAGAAAGCGAGACATAACGAGGGGTTAGGCGAGCTTTCGAGCACCGCGCAACGAAGCGATTTGCATGCGCAGGCATTTAAGTAGTGTTTCCCTCAACAACAGCAGTGACTCGGGAGACAAGAGGTGAGCGAAGGCAGGCGCAGAACAGCGGGACGGCCGGCAACCGGCAAGAGCAGCGGCGGGCACAGCCAGTCGCTGGTGCGCGGGCTCAATCTGCTCGAACGCCTGGCGGGCAGCCCCGGCGGCCTGGCCCTGTCCGAGATCGCCGAGCAATCGGAGCTCGCCCCCTCGACGACCCACCGGCTGTTGCAGGCTCTCCAGAGCCAGGGCTATGTCACTCAGGACAACGAGCTCGGAGTGTGGAAGATCGACGTCAAGACCTTCCGCATCGGCAACAGCTTCCTCGAGGCAAGGGACTTCGTCGGCACCAGCCGCCCCTTCCTCCGCCGCCTGACCACCCAGACCGGCGAAACCGCCAACCTCGGCGTACGCGAGGGCAGCACGGCGGTCTTCCTCGCCCAGAGCGAGTCACCGCAGATGATGCGCATGATCACGCGTCTCGGGTCCCGTGCGCCCCTGCACGCCTCCGGCGTCGGCAAGGCGTTGATGGCCTGGCTGCCGGACGACGAATTCGAGCGTATTCTCGACGAACGCGGGCTGGCACGGGTCACCAACAACACCCTGCACGACCCGGTCGCCCTGCGCGAGAGCATGGCCGAGATCCGTGAGCGGGGCTATGCCTGCGATCGCGAGGAGCATGCCGTCGGCCTGCACTGCGTGGCCGCCTGCATCCACGACGAGCACGGCACCCCGCTGGCCGCCATCTCCGTTTCCGGCCCGGTCGCCCGCATTCCCGAGCCCCGGCTGCTGGAACTCGGCGAGCTGGTTCGCGATGCGGCCAGCGACATCACCGCCCGGCTCGGCGGCCGCGTTCCCGCCCCGAACGACGTACCGGCCTGAGCCGCCGGCTACTCGCCTTCCTGGAGCCGGTGCTCGAGCCGACCCATCATGTCGAGCAGCCGACGGTATTCGTCCGTCGTCAGCGGCGCCACCAGCTCCGCCTCCCATGTCCTGACCCGCGGAACCAGTTCGATCATCAGTGCCTGGCCGGCTTCGGTCAGGCGTAGCTCGTGCAGGCGCTGATCCCGTGGCGACGGACGGCGTACGATCAGCTCGCGTCCTTCGAGCACCTGAACGGCCCGCGACACCCGGGCCTTGTCCATGCGCGTCGACGCACAGATCTGCTTGGCCGTCAGCTCATGCCGATGATGCAACCAGGCCAACACCCGCCATTGCGCCACATTCAGGTCGTAATGGGCTTCATAAAGCTGCGCCAGAGCCTCGCTGACGCGATCCGCCAGCCGATCCAGTCGATAGGGCAGGAAATGGTCGAGATCGAAGTCCGTCGGCGGCGTTTCGGCAGTCATGAGTCACCCGGGCGCGTCGTTCAGGCAGATAGTCGGATAGCGCGTACTGAATAGTTGCACATGAAACCATATGCGACTAGCATTCTCCATATAGTTTCATATGAAACCATATGCCGAGAGGTCGCCCAGAATGACAACATCGCTCGACTATCAGCGTGGCTTTCGCAATCACTTCGCCACCGAAGCCCTGGCAGGCGCACTGCCCGATGGCCAGAACTCACCTCAGCGCTGCCCTTACGGCCTCTATGCCGAGCAGCTCTCCGGCTCGGCGTTCACCGCCCCGCGTCATCACAACCTGCGCAGTTGGCTGTATCGCATTCGCCCCTCGGTGGTACAGAGTGCCTACGAACCCCTGGAAATGGAGAAGGTGGCGACCTCACCACTGGCCAACCCGGCCGCCGATCCCAATCAGATGCGCTGGGACCCCGCCCCGCTGCCGGAGGCCCCCACCGACTTCATCGATGGGCTGCTGAGCGTGGCCGTCAACGGCAACGCCGACGCCCAGACTGGCTGCGGTGTGCACGTCTACGCCTTCAACCACGACATGACCGAGCGCTTCTTCTACGATGCCGACGGTGAACTCCTGATCGTCCCGCAGCATGGCGGCCTACGGCTGCGCACCGAGATGGGCGAACTCGACGTCACCGGCGGCGAGATCGCCGTGATTCCCCGTGGCATCAAGTTCCAGGTTCGCCTCGCCAACGACAGCGACGCCGCACGCGGCTATATCTGCGAGAATTACGGCATGCCCCTGGAGCTGCCCGATCTGGGCCCCATCGGCGCCAACGGCCTGGCCAACCCACGAGACTTCGAAAGCCCGGTGGCCGCCTATGAGGATATCGAGGGCGACATCGAGCTGGTGGCCAAGTTCTCCGGTCGCTTCTGGACCACCCGCCTGGATCACTCCCCCCTGGACGTGGTGGCCTGGCACGGTAACTACGCGCCCTGCAAGTACGACCTGGCGTGCTTCAATACCATCAACACGGTGAGTTTCGACCACCCCGACCCCTCGATCTTCACGGTGCTGACCTCGCCATCGGACACCCCGGGGATGGCCAATATCGATTTCGTCGTCTTCCCACCACGCTGGATGGTCGCCGAGCACACCTTCCGCCCGCCCTGGTTCCACCGCAACCTGATGAGCGAGTTCATGGGGCTGGTCCATGGCACCTACGACGCCAAGGCCGAAGGCTTCCGGCCCGGCGGCGCCAGCCTGCACAACTGCATGTCGCCGCACGGCCCGGATGCCGACACCTTCGAGAAGGCCTCGACGGCAGAACTGACGCCTCAGTATCTCGGCAATACCCTGGCCTTCATGTTCGAGAGCCGCTACGTCTTCCACCCCACCGAGGCCGCACTGGCCGCCGACTTCCGCCAACGCGACTACGTGGACGTCTGGTCGACGCTGCAACGCCACTTCGACCCGACGACCCGCTGAGCTGACGACGGTGATGAGCGCCGGGGACAAGACGCAGCGAGGGTCTTTTGCCAGGGATGGCAAAAGTAGCGCCCAGGGAAGGGTTTACAGCGCCCTCGCGGAGTCTTGTCGACGGACAAGCTCATCACTTTCCAGCAATCGACATCCGCACTCCCTCTGACAGCACAGGAACGACACCCATGAAACTCGCTTCTCTCAACCAGGGCCGCGACGGCGAACTGATCGTGGTCTCCCGCGACCTGACCCGCGCCGTGCGCGCCACCGACATCGCGCCGACCCTGCAGGCCGCCATCGAGAACTGGGATGCGCTGGCCCCCCGCCTCGAACAACGCTACGCCCAGCTCAACGACGGCCAGGCCGAGGGCGCCTTCGATCTCGACCAGACCGCCCTGCATTCCCCCTTGCCGCGCACCTACCACTGGGCCGATGGCTCGGCCTACCTCAACCACGTTCAACTGGTGCGCCAGGCGCGGGGCGCCGAAATGCCGGAAACCTTCTGGACCGACCCCCTGATGTACCAGGGCGGCGGCGATGCCCTCCTGGCCCCCACCGAAGACATCGAGGCCGTCAGCGAGGAGCACGGCATCGATTTCGAGGGCGAAATCGCCGTGATCACCGACGACGTGCCCATGGGCGTCGACACCAAGGCCGCCGCCGACCACATCAAGCTCGTGATGCTGGTCAACGACGTCAGCCTGCGCGGCCTGATTCCCGGCGAGCTGGCCAAGGGCTTCGGCTTCTTCCAGGCCAAGCCGGCCTCCAGCTTCTCACCGATCTGCGTGACACCAGACGAGCTGGGCGACGCCTGGAAGGATGGCCGCGTCCACCTGCCGCTCACCGTTCACCTCAACGGCGACACGTTCGGCGAGCCCGAGGCCGGCCCCGACATGATCTTCGGCTTTCCCGAGCTGGTGGCCCACGCCGCCCGTACCCGTCACCTGGGCGCCGGTGCCGTCATCGGCTCGGGTACCGTCTCCAACCCGGACGCCAATGGCGGGCCCGGCAAGCCGGTCGCGGACGGCGGCGTGGGCTACAGTTGTCTGGCCGAGGTGCGCATGGTCGAGAAGATCCTTCACGGCGACAGCAGCACCCCCTTCATGCGCTTCGGCGACCGGGTGCGCATCGAGATGTTCGACCGCGATGGTCAGAGTATCTTCGGCGCCATCGACCAACAGGTCGTGAAATATCAGCCACACTGAATCTCGAGGAGGCAGGCAAATGACGACACTCTACGGCTATTTCCGTTCGTCGGCCGCCTACCGGGTACGCATCGCGCTGAACCTGAAGCACCTGGCCTATGACCAGGCCCCGATCAACCTGGTCAAGGGCGAGCAGCGAGACGACGCCTTTCTCGCCCATAACCCCCAGGGCCTGGTACCGGTGCTGGAGACCGACGATGGGCTGCGACTCACCCAGTCGCTGGCGATCTGCGAGTATCTGGAAGAACGCCACCCCGAGCCAGCGCTGCTGCCCGAGCATCCCGCCGACCGCGCCCGGGTCCGAGCGCTGTGCCAGGTGGTGGCCTGCGAGATCCATCCGCTGGACAACCTGCGAGTGCTCAAGTATCTGGTGAATGAGCTCGGGGTCGATGACGACGCCAAGCTGACCTGGTACCGCCACTGGATCCACCAGGGCTTCGCCGCCCTCGAGGCCATGCTCAGCCGGGAGGCCGGCAGCGGCGACTTCTGTCACGGCGACGCACCGACCCTGGCCGACGTCTGCCTGGTGCCTCAGGTTTACAACGCCGAACGCTTCGAGTGCGACCTCTCGGCCTACCCGCGGATCCGGCGCATCACCGGAAACGCCCGCGCGCTGGATGCCTTCCGGCTCGCCGCCCCCGGCGAGCAGCCGGATACCACCTGACCGCCTCTCTCGCCGGACATGACGGCTGGGCCTTCCAAAAGGGCCCAGCCAGCACGCTCTTTCCCTCCCGAGCCACCTCCCGTCATCTGATACGGCACCTTGTGCGTTTTCGCACACAAGTGACGCCTTTCACTAGGCACGCCTCTCGCAGAGACACCCATAACCGCACCGACGCGTTCGAGGGCGAAGCCGACGGCAAGACGCTCTCCACCCGGGTACAGGTGATCTTCCGAGGACATTTGACGACCTGGCCTGATGGCGTCGCACGCCTGGCCGATGAGCAGCAAAATAAAAACTGGGTTATAATGAGCGGTCTAAGAAAGATCGTCACCAGCATCACCTCCAGGCGGAGGCGGTGACGAGTCCAGGATGGCTCGATCCATTCGGCGCCCCAGGGCGTTACCCGACGACAGGCGGGCACGGCACACGCCGGCCCGCCTGTCGCGTCCCTGGCGATCACTCACTCATGGAGCAGGACGTGCTGAGGCTGACCTCCCCCGCCACCGTAGTGCTATTGGCCACCTTGACCGCCCTTGGGCCCCTGGCCACCGACATGTATCTACCCGCCATGCCCAGCATGGCCGAGTCGTTGTCGACCGGGCCCGACGAGATCCAGTTGACTCTGAGCCTCTACATGGCCGGCTTCGCCCTGGCCCAGCTGTTCTGTGGACCGATCTCCGACCGTTTTGGGCGTCGTCCGGTGATGATCGCCGGATTCGGCCTCTTCCTGCTGGCCAGCCTGTTGTGCATGCTGGCCAGCAATATCGAAACTCTGCTCGTCGGCCGTTTCCTGCAGGCCTTTGGCGGCGCCGCCGGACCGGTGCTGGCCCGCGCCGCGGTACGCGACATCTTCGGCCCTGTCGAGGCCAGCCGCGTGCTCTCCTACATGGCCAGCACCATGGCGCTGGCACCGGCACTGGCGCCGGTCATCGGCGCCGGCCTGCTGTTGTTCTTCGGCTGGCAGGCCATCTTCACGTTGCTGGCACTGTACGCCGGGGCGATGCTGCTGTTGCTGGCATTCGCGATGCCCGAGCCGCTGCCCGCCGAGCGACGCCAGTCGATACAGCCCAGTGTGATTCTGGCCAATTTCCGTATGCTGCTGACCCAGCGCACCTTCCTCGGCTATACCCTGACCAATGCCACCGGCTTCGCCGGCCTGTTCGCCTTTCTCTCCGGCTCGTCCTTCGTGCTGATCGACTTCATGGGATTGACGCCCTTCGAGTACGGCATCGGTTTCATGCTGATCGTCGCAGGGTTCTTCGTCGGCTCATTGCTCAGCGGCCGCTACAGCCATCGACTGGGGCGCGATCGGCTGCTGCAATACGCCACCCTGCTGTGCGCCCTGGCCGGCACCACCATGGCCGGACTGGCGTTCGCCGGCATCTACGCCGCCTGGGCGATCATCGGTCCGCACATCCTGTTCCTCGTCGGTTTCGGCATCCTGATGCCCCAGAGCATGGCGGGAGCCCTCGCGCCCAACCCGCAATGCGCCGGCTCGGCCTCTTCGCTGTTCGGCTTTCTGCAGATGACCGTGGCGGCACTGATCGGCACCCTGGTCGGCCAGTTCCATGACGGCACCTCCCACGCCATGGCCCTGACGATCGGCCTGGCCGGCATCCTCTCGATGGCCAGCTTCTGGTGCCTGGCCCGGCCCGCCTCGCGGCAGGCCGATGCCCGTCTCTCACCGGCGAAATGAGGGTAACGCCGACTCAATCCCGGGGATAAAAGGCGCCTTCACCGACGAGGCAGGCCTGACCGGCGACCTCGACCCGTACCTGGTCGCCGTCGCGCCGGGCCCGGGCGATGATCTCGCTGGGGCGCCCCATGTCCACTCCCTGGCGAATGCGCCACTGGCGGTCATCGAGCCGATCTCGAGTCCCCAGGTAGCCGGCCAGCGCCGATGCCGCGCTGCCGGTGGCAGGGTCCTCCTTCAAGCCGGCAAAGGCGCGAATGAAGGTGCGCGTCGACAGCGACTCACCGTTCTCCACATACAGGTAGATCTGCTCGACCCCGCTGGGCGAGACATGCAACGCCCATTGGCCGACGTCCGGCATTACCTTCGCCAGCGAGGCTTCGCTATCCAGGGGGATGAGGTGGAATGGCAGCCCGCAGGAGGCCTGGACCGGGTCGCCAGCGATCGCCGACGACTCGAGGCCGAGCAATGTGGCCGCGGCAGTGCGTCCCAGTGAACTCGTGCCGACCTCGGCGGGCACAGCGGTAGTGAAACGCGCTTCCTCCCCCTCGAAGCGAACCTCCAAAGCCCCCACCGGAGCCCGCAGCGTCAGAGGGCGCGTTGCGTCCACCAGCCCTTGGGCGGCGAGCAGGTGCGCCGTGCCGATGGTCGGGTGGCCGGCGAACGGCAGCTCGCGGCTCGGCGTAAAGATGCGTATCGGAAAGTCGTTCTCTGCCTTTCGTGCCCCCACGAAGACCGTTTCCGCCAGGTTGAGCTCGTTGGCGATCGCCTGCATGTGCGACGCCTCCATGCCTTCGGCATCGAGAAAAACGGCCAGCGGGTTGCCTGCCAGCGGCGTATCGGTGAACACGTCCAGCAAATAGTAACGGGAGAGTGGGCTGGGCATGGAACCTCCTGTATCGAATTGGCGTATTTCCCTCGAGGCCACGACCTCGGCCTGGACTTTCCAGCATAAGGGTTTTCAGCATAGAGGCCATGGCCTGACGCTGCCGCCGCTCAACGTCGCCAGAACGGCTTGCGGGCTTCGCGCTTGGCCCGGGCCACGCTGATTCCGACATCGTCGAGCAGCCGCGCGTCAAGGTCACGCAGCCGGCGGCGAGTGTGATGGCGCTGCCGCTGGCGACGCCAGGCCAGTCTCCAGTGAACCCAACGATCACACATCATGAGCCTCCTGTCGCAGCCCTTCGGGAAGGTTCCGACAGGTTAGGCGCGACATCGCGACCGATACAGATTCAATATCATCGTTTATATAGGGTACAGTTTGACTGTCAGCCTGACTGTACCGAGCGCCTTGCGCTCATCTGTACCGCTTCGGATGAATATAGCGATGACAGTCCCGACACGCTACGACGACATCGCCGACCTGCTCGCCCGGCGCATCGCCCAGGGTATCTATCCGGTCGGCGACCGGCTCCCCTCGATTCGCGCGCTATGCCGTGAGCAGGGCATCAGTGTCACCACCGCGCAGAGTGCCTATGCACGCCTGGAGGAGGCGGGCCTCGCTGCCGCACGCCCTCGCTCCGGCCATTATGTATTGCCGCGCCCTCGGCCCCGGGACTTGCCGACGACCTCCCGTCCCGCCCAGCGGCCGATCGAGGTCGCGCAGTGGGACCAGGTGCTGGCCATGGTCGGGTCGGGCCCGGGCGACGACCAGCCGCGACGCCTGGGCGCCGGCACACCGGCCCTGGATGCCACGACTCTCAAGCCGCTGGGTCGCCTGCTTTCCGGCCTGCACCGTGATCCGGACCCTCGCGACCTCGGCTACGATGGCCTGGCCGGCCACCCACCGCTACGCCAGCAGGTGGCTCGCCTGGCCACGACATCCGGCTGCCTGCTGCATCCCGATGACGTGGTCATCACCACCGGCTGCCAGGAGGCCCTGGCCATCGCCCTGCGCATGCTCGCCGCCCCCGGCGACGTGGTCGCCGTGGATTCCCCCAGCTTCTACGGCGCCATGCAGATTCTCGAGGCCCATGGCCTCAAGGTGATGGAGATTCCCACCGACCCGCGTCGCGGCATCAGCCTCGAGGCGCTGGAGCTGGCGCTGGACCAGTGGCCGATCCGTGCCATCCAGGTCACGCCGACCTGCAACAACCCGCTCGGCTATACCATGCCCGAGTCGCGCAAACGCGAGCTGCTCAAGTTGGCCCGGCGCTACGACGTGGCGCTCATCGAGGACGATATCTATGGCGACCTGGCCTTCGACACGCCCCGGCCCAGGGCCATCAAGGCCTTCGACGATGAGGGGCGGGTATTGCTGTGCAGCGGGGTGTCGAAGAGCCTGATGCCGGGCCTGAGGGTCGGCTGGATCGCGCCGGGACGCTACCGTGACCGCGCCCTGCACGAGAAGTACGTCTCCACCGGCGCCTCGGCGACTCAGCCCCAGCGTGCCGTCGCCGCCTTCATCGAAAAAGGCCATTACCAGCGCCACCTGCGCGAGATCACCCGCCGTTACCAGCGCCAGCGAGACCTCATGATCGACTGGGTCGGCGAATACTTCCCCGCCGGCACCCGCATCAGCCAGCCCCGGGGCGGCTTCCTGCTGTGGGTGGAACTGCCCGAGACCATCGATACGCCCCGACTCAATGAACGACTCGCCGCCGAACGCCTGCACGTGGCACCGGGGCCCATGTTCTCCGCCTCGGGCAAGTATCGCCACTGTCTGCGCCTCAATTACGCCGAGCGTCCCACTGCCTCGCGCGAGGCCGCCATTCGTCGCGTCGGCGAGCTCGCCGAGGTGATGCGGGAATACCAAGACAGTGAAGCGCCCCTGCCGTGACGTTACACTAGGCTCGCCATCTCAACCGCCAGCCGAGGCCCACGCATGAGTTCCCATCTTCTCTCCATCGATTCCCTGTCCCGCGACGATGTCGATCACCTGATGCGCGTGGCGGCACGCATGGAGCCGGTCGCCCAACGCCGCAAGGTCACCCGGGTCCTGGAGGGCGCAGTGCTCGGCAACCTCTTCTTCGAGGCCAGTACCCGTACCCGGGTCAGTTTTCATGCGGCCTTCTGCCGGCTGGGCGGCAGCGTCTGTGATACCACCGGCTTCACCTTCTCCTCCATGGCCAAGGGCGAATCGCTCTACGACACCAGCCGGGTGATGAGCGGCTACTGCGACGCCATCGTGATGCGTCACCCGGAACAGGGCTCGGTGGCCGAATTCGCCAGCGCGACCAACGTGCCGGTGATCAACGGCGGCGACGGCCCCGGCGAGCACCCCAGCCAGGCACTGCTCGACATCTACACCATCGACAAGGAGTTCGCCCGGCGCGGCAAGCGCCTGGCCGGCGCCCATGTCCTGCTCACCGGCGACCTGAAGTTCGGCCGCACCGTGCACTCGCTGATCAAGCTGCTGTCGCTCTACGAACCGATGCGGATCACTCTGGTCTCGCCGCCGGGCCTCGAGATGCCGCAGCACCTGATCGAACTGGTCGCCTCTCGCGGCCACCGGGTCGAGACTCGCGAAAGCCTGGCTGCCGACTACTCGGACGTGGACATGGTCTACACCACGCGCATCCAGAAGGAGCGCTTCACCGCCGAGATGAGCGAGGGCTTCAGCCTGTCCCGTGACTACACCGTGGACAAGGCCTTCATGGACCAGCGCGTCAATGACCACGCCATCGTCATGCACCCGCTGCCCCGCGACAGTCGACCCGATGCCAACGACCTGGACGTGAACCTCAACGGCGACCCGCGCCTGGCGATCTTCCGCCAGACCGACAACGGCATCCCGGTGCGCATGGCGATCTTCGCGACCCTCCTGCAGGTGGAAGACCTGGTCGAGAAGGACCTGCGCGACGTGCCCTGGTTCGTGCCGAAGACCGTCGGCGTGGATGACGCTGAACGTTGACCGTCGACGTGGGGAGGACCCATCGGCGAGTTTCGCCTAAGCTGGCAGGGAGGCCGTCGATGGCCATCAGGGGCGCGGGGCCCCGCAAAGATGCAACGCGACAACCTGTGACGAGGAGAGGTGAGCCGATGAATCTGCAACGTGCCTATACCCTGCTGGCGATCTTCTATACCGCGCTGCTGGCGGTCGGCGTCCTTGCCGTCGTGATGGGTGGCGGCACGCCACTCTCGCTGGTTCAACTGGCCATCGGCACCGTGACCGTCGCCGGGCTCTGGGGCTACTTCCTCGGCCGCCAGGTCATGAGCTGGCGGACCTGGCGCCCCTTCGCCGGGCTTCTCGCCGTCGCCATCGCGACGAACATCTGGCTGATGTTCACGACCTCCCCCTCGAGCGCCGAGCTCACCTGGCTGCTGGCCAACATCATCTTCACCGCGATACCGACCCTACTGCTGTTCCGTTACGGCAATCGCGATCAGGACCTCTGGGCCTCGCCGGACGAGATCGAAGGCGGTCGAACATTGCGCGAACTACTGGAGCGACAAGACGAGCTGGTGGTGGAAAAGCGCGACGCCCCGCGCCCTGCCACCGTCAATGTCATCCGCGAGGGTGAACATTACCGGGCCAGCGTGATTCGAGGTCAGGGCGACGAGACGGAGCGTTTCGAGGAACGCTTTCAGCGCCCCTCGACCCTCGCCTTCTTCATCGAGAGATTCACCTGCGTCGAGGTGGGGGATTTCGTGGAGAAGTATCACGGCGAGGAAGAAAGGGCCCAGGAGGCCTGACAACACGTCATCAGAGGGTGTTTAAATATGGTCGAGCGCAGTAATTTGTAAGCACCCTCTCAGCGGGGTAAGCCTTCCCGGTCGGCCAGCCAGCCTTCGAGAATCAGCACCGCGGCCAGGCCGTCGACGCCGTCGTCGCGGTAGTTGCCGCGATGTCCGGCGTCACGGGCGATGGCCTTGGCCTCGCGGGTCGAGCCACGCTCGTCGGCCATCTCGCAGGGGATGCCGTAGCGGCCGAACAGCCGCTTGCCGAACTTGCGCGCGCGGGTGCTCATGTCGCTCTCGGTGCCATCCATGTTGAGCGGCAGACCGACCACGAACAGGTCCGGGCGCCACTCGTCGACCAGCCGCGCCACCCGCGCCCAGTCGGGGATGCCGTCACGGGCCGGCAACGGATCCAACGCCCGGGCACTGGCGGTGAGCTCGTTGCCCACCGCCACGCCGATGCGCCGGGTGCCGAAGTCAAAGCCCAGGATCAGGCGCTGGCCATTGCCACTCATCGACACCGCTCCCCGGGGTGATGCCCGGCTGACGAACGCGCCGGGCGAGCACAGGTCGCTTCCGTCATGTCAGGAGTGCCCCGCCTCGCGGGTCATCAAGTTCAAGTCGACGCCGAGAATGCCGGCGCTGGCGCCGAGACGCTGCTCGGGCTCCACCTCGAAGAGAATATCGGCCCGCCCCTCGACAGTGAGCCAGGCATTGTCCTTGAGCTCGGACTCGAGCTGACCGGACTCCCAGCCGGCACAGCCGAGACATACCAGAAAGCGTTCGGGGCCACGGCCGGCAGCCAGGGCCTCCAGAATGTCCATGGACGTGGTCAGGGCGATGTCATCGGCCACCTGCAGACTCGAATCCCAGTCTTCACTGCCCCCTTCGTGCAGGATGAAGCCGCGATCCTTGTGGGTCGGCCCGCCATAGTAGACGGGCACGTTACGATGCGGACTGTCGCCGCCCTCGAGCTCGAGCTGCTCGAACAGCGCATCGAGGGTCAGCTCCAGCGGCCGATTGACGATCACCCCCATGGTGCCCTTTTCGTCGTAATCGCACAGATAGCTCAGGGTGCCGGCGAAATTGGGATCTTCCAGGTGCGGCATCGCCATCAGGAAGTGGTTTTTCAAGCTTTGCATGGGACTCCCCGGCGGACCTTGTGAACGCCGTAATGTTTGCCTTCGCCGAATCGACAGACGCGCGTGATGAACAGGTCCTCTCCTTGCCCATGCCCGCATCGAGGGGACGACAAGGCATGACATCGCGAACGGTGTCCAGCACGGCCTGGTCGAGTTCGGTATTTCCCGAGGATTGTACCACCTCTACCCGGCGAGACGCCGAGAGATGGCGTCCATCAGCGAGCCGGCAATATCGGTGCCGCGCTGATCGTCGATCTCGCGCACGCAGGTCGGGCTGGTCACATTGATTTCGGTGATGTAGTCGCCGATGACGTCGAGGCCGACGAACATCAGCGCCTTGTCGCGAATCATCGGCTGCACCTGCTCGACCAGCCAGAGGTCCCGGTCGGTGAGCTCGCGGCTGACGCCCCGGCCGCCGGCCGCCAGGTTACCCCGTGTCTCGCCGGCCATGGGTACCCTGGCCAGGCCATAGGGCACCGGTTCGCCCTCCACCAGGAGGATGCGGGTGTCACCGTCCTTGATCTCCGGGAGATAACGCTGGGCCATGGCCTGACGGTGCCCCCGCTCGGTCAGCGTCTCGATCACCGCGCCGAGATTGCGTCCCTCTGGGCCGACGTGGAAGATCCCGCTGCCACCCATGCCGTCCAGGGGCTTGAGGATGACGTCGCCATGCTCGGCATGGAAGGCACGGATCTCGGTGTCGCGACTGGACACCAGGGTCGGCGCACAGCACTGCGGGAACTGCTGGGCGAACAGTTTTTCGTTGCATTCCAGCAGGGCGCGGGTCGGGTTGACCACCAGCACGCCTTCACGCTCGGCGAAGCCGAGCAGGTGAACGGCATCGAGAAAGCGCCCGTCCACCGGTGGGTCCTTGCGCATCAGCACCACATCCAGCTCGGCGAGCGGCGCGACCCGGGACTCGCCCAACGCATACCAGTGGTCGGGGTCGCGATACACCTCGAGGTCGCGCCAGCGGGCATGGGCCCGGCCATCGCGCAGGAACAGATCCTCCTGTTCCATGTAGTGCAACGACCAGCCGCGATCCCGGGCGGCCCACAGCATCGCCAGGCTGGTGTCCTTCTTGTAGCTGAGGTCGGCGATGGGATCCATCACCACGCCGACCTTGAGGGGACGATCGTTCATCGAATCGGATTCCGGAGTGAAGGGTCAATGCGGCCAGTATGCCGTATGGCCGGCAAGGGCACCAAGGCAGGGCCTCCTCAATCCGACAGAAGCACACAAGAGGCGCCGGCGATAGGTCGTAGAGGGGGTCCGATGCCATGGATGGCATCGGTAGCGCCCATGGAAGGGTTCACAGCGCCCCCTCATAGACCTATCGCCGGAAACGCCGTGCTTCCCGCTATCAGGGGTTTCGGGGTCACTCCCGCCCCGGCACCAGGCGGATACCCGTCGGCTCCAGGGTGACGATCCCCTGCTTGTAGAGCCGGCCGCTAGCCTGCTTGAAGGCATTCTTGCTGACGCCTAGTCGCGCCTTGATCTCGTCGGCCGAGCTCTTGTCGCCAAGCGGCAGGTACCCGCCGCTCTCGCGCAGCGCCTTGAGCACCGCCTCGCCCACCACATCGAGCCGCGCCGAGCCGGTCGGCAACAGCGACAGATCCAGGCGGCCGTCTTCACGGACCCGCTTCACATGGCCCTCCAGGCGCTGGCCACGGCGCAGTGGCCGCGTCACGTCATCGCGATACAGCAGCCCCCAGAAACGGCCGTCCACCACCGCCTTGTAGCCCAGGTCGGTCTGGTCGGCGATGACCAGCGCCACGGCATCGCCGGCAGCCAGGCCCTCGGCATGATCGGACAAGTAGCGGTCGAGGCGCTGGGAGGCAAAAGGTCGACCGCGCGCGTCCTCGAGGATCATCACCAGCACGCGACGCCCCACCGTGGGGCGAAAACGCTGCTCTCCGAAGGGCAGCAGGAGGTCGTGAGCATGTCCCCAGTCGAGGAAGGCCCCGGTCTCGTTGACCGTCACCACGGGCAGGTAGGCCACCTCACCGACGTTCGCCCGGGGTTCGCGGGCTCGGCGCATGGGCTCGCGGCGTGAGTGGCCGGCACGACGCTCTCGATAATCGGACATGCGAGTCTTCCGGAAGGATGTAAGGTCATTATGGGGGCGAGGCCGACCCAGTGGCTACAGGTCCCCGAAGCGATCCTGCAGCAGCGTCAGGGCGACCACCGGGGCGGTCTCGGTACGCAGGATGCGCGGACCCAGGGTCAAGGAGGCGAAATCGTCACCGGTGGCGGCATCCACCTCGGCAGAAGATAGCCCCCCCTCGGGGCCGATCAGCAGTGCCGCACGGGCGGGCGCCTCATGCCGATCGAGCACACCGGGCGTGCCGGGATGCAGCACCAGGCGCAGAGGCTCATCCCGCTCGGTCAGCCAGTCGGCCAGGCTGCGGGGCGGATGTACCGGCGGCACCGTCGCACGACCGCACTGCTCGCAGGCACTGGCCGCGACCGCCTGCCAATGGGCCAGCTTCCTGGCCTCGCGATCGCCCTTGAGACGCACGTCGCCATGCTCGGTATACAGCGGCGTGATCTCGGCGACGCCCAGCTCCACGGCCTTCTGGATGGCGTAGTCCATGCGGTCGCCCTTGGAGATCGCCTGGCCCAGGTGCACGGCCAGAGGCGACTCGCCGCGCCCGGCGGCAACGTGTTCGACCCGTGCCACCACTCGCTTGCGGCTGGCCTCGACCAGCACCGCCTCGGCCTCGACGCCCCGGCCATCGAACAGCCGCAGTTGGGCCCCCTCGCCGAGACGCAGCACCCTCGCCAGATGGCGGGCCGGGCCCTCAGGCAGCACGATATCGTCGCCGGCCACCAGCTCGGTAGCGACGTGGATGCGAGGGACTTTTATCGCCATAGGCTGTGCATGCGCTTGCTGACGGCCATCCTCGCGAACGTTACTGGGTGGCCTGCTCGCCCTGCTGTTGCTGGGCCTCGCGCTGCTTGCGCTGAGCGTAGATCGCCTCGAAGTTCACCGGCGCCAGCATCAGCGGGGGGAAACCGCCGCGGTTGACCAGATTGTCGACGCACTCACGGGCATAGGGAAACAGCACATTGGGGCAGAACGCCCCCAGGGTATGATCCAGCTGCGCGCCCTCGAGCCCACCGATCCGGAACATGCCGGCCTGCTCGACCTCGGCCAGGAAGGAGGTCGTGCCTTCCTCGCTGTGCGTTACCTGCGCGGTCACCTTGACGACCACCTCGTAAAGGTCCTCGCCGATCTTCTGGTGGGTCGTGTCCAGGTCCAGGCCAACCTTGGGCTTGAACGGCTGCTGGAACACGGCCGGAGAATTCGGGGCTTCGAAGGAGAGATCCTTGATGTAGATACGCTGCAGAGCGAACTGTACCTGCGGCTTGTCCTGCTGGTCGGCGGCCTGGCCGTTGGCGCCGCTGCTCTGGTTATTGTCTTCCGCCATGGAAATGCGTCCTTTACGTTAAATAGAGAAGTGGGAGAAACCGGCGTGTCACTTCTTGACCAGCGGCAGGCCGTCGGTCTGCCACTGGGTCATGCCGCCCTTGAGCTTTAGCGCACGCTCGAAGCCGGCCTTGGCCAGCTTGCCCTGGACGGCACCGGAACTCTGGCCGTGCTTGCAGACCACGATGACCGGCTTGTCCTTGAACTTGTCGAGCTCGGCGAGGCGGTCATCGATCCGGCTCTGGGGAATGTTGCGTGCGCCGGCGATGTGGCCCGCCTTGAAGTCCTTGGCCTCGCGGATGTCGAGCACCACGGCGTCCTCACGATTGACCAGCTGGGTGGCCTCGCTGGTAGTCACGCCGTTGGCGCCGCTGTTGCGGACCTCATAGAGGACCCAGGCGAGCAACACCAGCAGGAAGGCGCCCACCAGCAGTGGATGGTTCTGCACGAATTCGAACAGCTGATCGATCATGGCTTGGAGTAACTCTTCTTCGGGTGCACGGTGAACGGGCCGGCAACCGCCGGCGGCGCCCAGTATACATGATGCAGGCCCCGACCGAGGACGGCCAAAATGACGCCCGGTGGACCCGTGCGATATGATGCCGTATGCAGTGGCAAGTCGCGACCCCATCAAGGCAACACGGCTGAACGGCCGGTGCGAATGAATCGCTGCGTCACGTGCGGCTCGACAGCCAGGCTGACCCTGTCATGTCTCGTTGCCAGTGCGCTCGACGATATCTTCAGCGCTTCCCCGACGGCCGGCAAGGTGTCGCGCCCAACGCTTCTTCACTACGAGGCCTCCCATGACCGATACTTCGACCCCGACGCCCCGCCCGGTAGCACTGATCATCCTCGACGGCTACGGCCACAACCCGGACGCTTCCCACAATGCGGTGCAGGCCGCGCGAACCCCGGTCATGGACCGCCTCCAGAAAGAGCGGCCCCATGGCCTGCTGCATACCGATGGACGTTTCGTGGGCCTGCCGGACGGCCAGATGGGCAACTCTGAGGTCGGCCACATGAACCTCGGGGCCGGGCGCATCGTCTACCAGGACTTCACACGCATCACCAAGGCCATCGAAGACAACGAACTGGCCGACAACGCTGTGCTGACCGACGCCATCGACGCCGCCGTGGACGCCGGCAAGGCGGTTCACCTGCTGGGCCTGCTGTCACCGGGCGGTGTCCACAGTCACGAGGACCACATCCTGGCCATGGCCGAACTGGCCGCCCAGCGTGGCGCCAGGCGCATCTATCTGCACGGTTTTCTCGACGGCCGCGACACCGCTCCAAAAAGCGCCCTGGCCTCCATCGAACGTGCCAACGCCAAGCTGGCCGACCTAGTCGGCGCCGACAACGGCTTCGTCGCCTCGCTCATCGGCCGCTATTTCGCCATGGACCGCGATAACCGCTGGGCGCGTGTCGAGCAGGCCTATCGCTTGGTGACCGAAGGCCACGCCGACCATCAGGCAGCCAGCGCCGAGGCCGGCCTGCAGGCCGCCTACGAACGCGACGAGACCGACGAGTTCGTCACCGCCACCGCTATTGCCCCCGGCGGCACGCCGATCACCATGGACGACGGCGACGCCGCGCTGTTCATGAACTTTCGCGCCGACCGTGCCAGGGAGCTGACCCGAGCCTTCGTCGAGGACGGTTTCGATGGCTTCGCGCGCCAGGCCCGCCCACGGCTGGCCAACGGCAGCCTGGTGACCATGACCCAGTACGCCGCCGATATCCCGGCGCCGGCCGCCTTCCCGCCGGCTGACCTACCCAACACCCTGGGCGAGGTCATGGAGCAACGCGGCCTCACCCAGCTGCGGATCGCCGAGACCGAAAAGTACGCTCACGTCACCTTCTTCTTCTCCGGCGGCCGCGAAGCCGAGTTCAAGGGCGAGACGCGGATACTGGTGCCTTCCCCCCAGGACGTGAAGACCTACGACGAAAAGCCCGAGATGAGCGCCGAGGAGGTCACCGACCGCCTGATCGACGCCATCGAATCCGACAACTTCGACTTGGTCGTGTGCAACTATGCCAACGGCGACATGGTCGGCCATACCGGTGACTTCGACGCCGCCGTGGCCGCCATCGAGGCCGTGGATGCCTGTGTCGGACGGGTGGTCGAGGCCATGGAGAAGGCAGGCGGCGCCTGCCTGATCACCGCCGACCACGGCAATGCCGAGCAGATGGTCCACCCCGAGACCGGAGCGCCCCAGACCGCCCACACCACCTTCCAGGTACCGCTGGTCTATGTCGGCGAGCGCCCGCTTCGGCTTCTCGACGACGGCAGCCTGTGCGACCTCGCACCGACGCTGCTGGCGATGATGGACCAGCCGGTACCCGACGAGATGACCGGCCGGACTCTGATCGAACCCCAGTGAGTCAGGCATTCCCTCGACGGCGAGGCGCGCGCTGCCTGCTGCCTCTGACACTATGGCTGGCCGTGTCGCCGGCCATGGCCGTTACCGATGAGCAAGAGGCCCGGCAGCAGCTCGACGTCATCGGTGAGCGCATTCAGGATGTCTCCCGCGAGCTCGAGACCACCGGGCAGGCCCGGGACGAGGCCAGCGAGGCACTGCGCCAGATCGAGACCGCGTTGGCCGAGACGCACCGTCGGCTCGACGACATCCAGGCGCAGCGCCGCGCGCTGCGTGACGAAGTCATCGAACTGGAAGAAGAGCGCGAGCGCCTGGAAGCCGAACGTCAGGAGCAGATCGCCGCCCTGGAGCAACAGATCGAAGCCCTCTACCGGCTCGGCCTGACGCCACAGCTCAAGCTGCTGCTCAACCAGGACGATCCGAGCCGGCTGGACCGCCTGCAGACCTACCTCAATCGCCTCGCCGACGCCCGCAATGCCCGGCTGGACGAACTCGACAGACTGGACACGGCACTGGGCGACAACCAGCAGGCCCTGGACGAACGCGGCCAACGACTGGATCAACTCGCCGCCGAGCTGGAAAAACGCAGCGCCGAGCTGGCGAGTCAGGTGGACGAGCGCGAAGCCCTGGTGGCCAAGCTCGACGAGCGCTACGCCACCAAGGAGGACCGCCTTTCCGCCCTCGATCAGGAACAGGCCCATGCCGAACAGGTGCTGCAGCAGGTTCAGGAGCGACTGGCCCGCCTGGAGCGCCCACCCCCCTCCACCGCCATCGGCGAAACCCGAGGCGACCTGCCCTGGCCGGTCCAGGGGCAGCTCACCTCGGCGTTCCACCAGGGGCGCGGCGTACATCGCAACGGCATGTTGATCCGCACCTCGGCCGGCACGCCGGTCGAGGCGGTACATGCCGGTCGTGTGGTATTCGCCGACTGGATGCGGGGCTTCGGCAACCTGTTGATCATCGACCACGGCGATGGCGTGATGACGCTGCACGCTCACTTGCAGCACTTCAACGTCGAGGTCGGCTCGGCCGTCGAGACGGGGCAGGCCATCGGTGTGGTGGGCGCCTCCGGCGGACAGCCCTCGCCAGGCCTCTATTTCGAGGTGCGCCGTGCCGGCGACCCGATCGATCCCCAGGGCTGGATAGCCCGGCGATAAGCCCGGCACGGCGGTCCGGAACGGTGGCTCCCCGCTTCAGTGTTTTCTTGGCCGCCATGCCCACGCTATGCTGGACCTACTCCACTGGAACCGCGAGAGACCGCATGTCCCTTAGCCCCACCCTTCGGCGCCGCCTGGGAGCCGTACTGCTTCCCATCGCCCTGCTCGCCGCTCCGTTATTCGTCGTTGCCGCTCCCGAGACGGAAGACGACCTGCCGGTGGCCGAGATTCAGGCCTTCGCCGAGGTTTTCGAGCGCATCAAGCGCGCCTATGTCGAGGAGGTCGATGACGCCACCCTGCTGCGCAATGCCATGCGCGGCATGTTGAGCGAACTGGATCCGCACTCCACCTACCTCGACGCCGAAGACTATGAGAGTCTGCGCGAGTCCACCCAGGGCGAGTTCGGTGGCGTGGGCATCGAGGTCGGCAAGCGTGACGGTCAGCTCACTGTGATCACGCCCATCGATGACACGCCCGCCTCGCGAGCCGGCCTCCAGGCCCAGGACACTATCCTGCGCATCGACGACACCCCGACCGAGGGCCTGTCGTTGCAGGAAGCGGTCGAGCTGATGCGCGGCGATCCGGGGACCGACATTCGCCTGACCATCATGCGCCAGGGCGAGGACGCGCCGCGCAACATCACCCTGGAGCGTGAAATCATCCGGACCCAGAGCGTTAAGAGCGATACCCTGGCACCGGGTTACGGCTACCTCCGGGTCAGCCAGTTCCAGACCCGCACCGGCGAGCAGGTCACCGAGGCCCTGAACGCATTGACGGAGGACGGCCCGTTGCAGGGGCTGGTGCTGGACCTTCGCAACAACCCCGGCGGCGTGCTTCAAGCCGCCGTCGATGTGGCCGATGCCTTTCTCGATGATGGCCGCATCGTCTACACCGAAGGCCGGCTGGCCGACAGCGAATTGAGCTTCTATGCCAATCGCGCTACCACCGCTCCCGATGTGCCTCTGGTGGTGCTGATCAACGGCGGCAGCGCCTCGGCGGCAGAAATCGTCGCCGGCGCCCTGCAGGATCAGAGACGCGGCGTGGTGATGGGTACCGAAAGTTTCGGCAAGGGGTCCGTGCAGCAGATCATGCCGTTGGGCGAGAACGAAGCGCTCAAACTGACCACCGCACGCTACTTCACACCGAGCGGTCGCTCCATTCAAGCCCAGGGCATCGAGCCCGATGTCGAGGTGGTTCGCGGCCGCCTGGAGGTCGCCCAGGATAATGGTCTGCAGGTCCGCGAAGCCGACCTGGAAGGGCACCTGGTCGGCAACGGCGAAGACGAGGAAGAGGGCGAACTCAATGCCCGCCTGCGCGACGACTACCAGCTCGGCGAAGCCCTGAACCTGCTCAAGGCCTTGAACGTGCTGGATGAACGCAAGCGCTGACGTTGCGGCATCAGCGGCAGGCGGCGGGCAGGCGCCCCCGCTGCCCTGATGCCTGTTGCATCAGCAAGCGCTTGACGGGCCCGAGTCGGTCGACACCGGAAAGCCCCAGGTTACGCGCCAGGGTCAAGGCCGGGTGGCGCGTGCCGAACAGTAGCCGGAACGCATCCATCAGGCGCAGCATGGCGGCATTGTCGCCTCGACGACGACGCGCATAGCGTGTCAGCCAGGCCTCATCGCCCAAGGCAATGCCACGGCGTCGCGCCGACAGCAATTCTTCGGCCAGCACCGCCACGTCCATCATCCCCAGGTTGGCCCCCTGACCCGCCAGAGGGTGAATGCTGTGCGCGGCATCACCCACCAGCGCCAGCCCCGGCAGCGTGTAGCGTTCGGCATGACGCTGGGCCAGCGGCAGGCATACCGCACGGTCGGTCGGTGTCACCCGGCCCAGGCAGGCGCCGATGCCGGCCTCCAGCTCCGCTCCCAGTGATGCCGGCGACAGCGCCGCCAACCGCTCGGCTTCGATCGGCGACGTCGACCAGACGATGGAGCAATGCCGCTCATCGCCTTCCAGCGTCAGTGGCAGAAACGCCAGGGGGCCATCGGCGAGGAAGGCTTGCCGCGCCACGCCCCCATGGGGGCGCTCGGTGCGCACCGAGGTCACCAGCGCCACCTGGCCGGTGTCATCTGACCGGGTCTCGATCCCGGCCATCTCCCTCAGTGGCGAACGCGCCCCATCGGCGGCCACCACCAGCGGCGCCCTCAGCCTTTCCCCATTTTCCAGACACAACACCGGATCGTCATCGGGCATCTCGAGCCCGGCGACCCGCGCGGCAAACCGCCGTCGTACCGTCGGCAGCGCCGCCAGGCGCGCGTCCAGGGCCGCCACTACGACATCATTCTCGACGATATGGCCGAGAACCGGCAGGCCCGCCTGGTCGGCAGAGAAGCTCACCTCGCCGGTGCCTTGGCCGTCCCAGACCCGCATGCGCCGGTAAGGCGTGACACGACGCTCCCGCATCGACGGCCAGACATCCAGGCCGTCCAGCAGACGCTGGGAAACCGGCGTGAGCGCACTGACCCGCAGGTCCGCCGGACCACGGCCCGCCGTCTCGGCGTTCACGGACGACGCGGCGGCATCCAGCAGCATCACCGGCACGCCGGCCTGCCCCAGCAGGCAAGCCAGGGTCGCACCGACCATGCCGCCACCGACGATGATCACCTCGTTATCCCCTATGTCACTGGTCATCTGGCATCCTTTCTCCGCTCTCGTCTGGTGTCATCATCGTTCCACCCCCATGGCCCGCCTGGCCAGTGTGCGGCGCAGCGGCCCCAGCAGGTTGAGCCCCACCAGGCCGGCGGCCCGGGCGCGTGACAACAAGGGATGATCGAAGCCGAACAGCCGCACCAGGCCATCGCTGAAGCGGATCACATTATCCCGGTCCCCGCTGCGGCGCGCCTCGAAATCATTCAGCGTGGCCGCCTCGCCCGGCGCATCGCCTCGCACCAGGCCCGCTTCGATGGCGGCCACCAGATCCATCACGCCCCGCAGGGCCAGGTTGAACCCCTGTCCGGCCACGGGGTGCAGGGCATGGGCCGCGTTCCCCATCACCGCCAGCCCCGGACGTACCGTTTCACTGGCGGTGACCAACGAGAGGGGATAGGCATGGCGCTTGCCGACACGGCGAAAGCGTCCCGCCCGGTCGCCGAAGGAGGCTTGCAGACGAGCCAGGAAGTCCGGGTCGGACAACGACAGGGCATCTTGTTCACGACCGGCCGCGAAGGTCCAGATCAATGCCATGTGCTGCCCGGCCATGGGCAGCAAGGCGATGGGGCCGGAGTCCGTGAAACGTTCATAGGCGATGCCATCGTGGGGGCGATCGAGGGCCACCGTGGCAATCACGGCGACTTGCTCGTAGGGGCGCTCTCGGCTCTCGATACCGAGGCGCTCCTTGAGACCCGAGCGACCGCCATCGGCCAGCACCGTCAGGCCGGCTTCGAGGCAGACGCCATCGGAAAGCTGGAGACGATGGCCGCCGGCCCGGGGCTGAATACCTTCCACTCGAGCCGGACAGTGCCACGCCAGGGGCAATTCGGCGAGCCGACGATGCAGGACACGCCCCACCCAGGCATTGGGAATCACATGCCCCATGGCGTCTTCGCCGAATTCCTCGGCACGCAACCGGGTCGCCCCCATCCGCCCCTGCTCGCTGACATGGATGCAGCGAATCGGGGTGGCTCGCTCGGCCATCATCGACCACACCCCCAGGTTATCGAAATGGTTCGCCGTGCCCCGGGAAATGGCACTGGCCCGGGCATCGAAGCTGGGTTGCCAGGGAGCATCCAGACCGTCGGGCAAGGGGGCCGCCTCGATCACCGCCACGGACAGGCCCTGATCACGCATCAGCGGCGCCAGTGCGGCTCCCAGGCTGGCGCCGACCAGGCCGCCACCAACGATGGCGATATCCACGCGTCGAAACGTCTCAGCCGAGGGCGATTCGCTCATGCGCGATCCTCCAGTATTTCATAATGTACATTACATAACAGACGGTCTGGCGATGTACCAGATGATCACTTTTCATCCATCAGCGCCTCGATATCAGCCACCCGCTTCGGGACCGACCGAGTGAGGACGTCATGCCCCTCGCAGGTCACGACCACATCATCCTCGATGCGGATACCAAGGCCGCGAAATGCCGCCGGCAGATCGTCATCATCCGGCAGGTAGAGGCCCGGCTCGATGGTGAGCACCATGCCCGGCACCAGGCACCGAGGCTCATCCCCCTGGCGGTAACCGCCTACATCATGGACATCGAGCCCCAGCCAGTGGGAGGTCGCGTGAGGATAGAAGCGGCGTGCGACGATCGCCTCGGGCGTTTCCTCGCCATCCTCGGCCAGGATCCCCAGGGCCACCAGGCCGGCAGCGAGGTCACGCACAACGCCCCGGTGGATCGACGCGAGAGTAACGCCGGGAGACACGGCTTCGATGGCCTGCTCCTGGGCGTCGAGCACCACCTCGTACAAGGCTCGCTGCGCCGATGTGAAACGGCCATTGACCGGGTAGGTCCGAGTGATATCCCCGGCGTAGAGATCGAATTCAGCACCGGCATCGACCAACACCAGCTCTCCGTCACGCAGCGTCTCTCGATTATCAATGTAGTGCAGCACACCGGCGTTGCGCCCGCCAGCGACGATACTGGCATAGGCCGGCCCGCTGCCGCCTCGCCAGCGAAACTCGTGCTCCAGTTCGGCCTGGAGCTGGTATTCGGCAAGGCCCGGGCGACAGGTGCGCATTGCCCGCCGATGGGCATGGGCGGAGATCTTGCCGGCATGACGAAGCAGGTCGATCTCGTCTGCGCTCTTGGTAAGGCGCTGCGCGTGCAGCATCGGCGCCACATCGGCAAGGCCAGGCGGCACGCCCTGAGGGGGCCTCGCTTCCAGCTCGGCATGCAGCCGCTCCGCCAGGCGCAGCGCCGAGGCATCGTCCAGGGGAAGGTAGAGCGTGTGCCACCCCGCCAGCAGCTCCATCAGCCGGGCATCACGCTCGGCATTTTCGAAGGCCTGGTCGACCCCATGGGCACGAACGGCTCCCTCGGCACCGAGACGATAACCCGTCCATGCCTCCATCGGCGGGTCTCGGTCCTGGCAGAACAGCACAGACTCCCCTTCGGTGCGACCAGGCAGCAGCAACAACAGGGCATCCGGCTCGGGAAAACCGGTCAGATAGTGAAAATCACTGTCCTGTCGAAAGGGGAACTCGCTGTCCCGAGAACGCGTGACCAGGGAAGCGCCGGGCAACAGTACGGCGGCACCCGTCGGCAGGTTCTCCATGAGGCGGCGGCGGCGCCTCCGATACTCGTCCAGGCTGATGGCAGGCGGGCGGCACTCGGCTTCGGGCGGCATGACGACTCCTGGATCGAACGTGAAGGGATGGGGTCCACACGGCAGCCGCCAGGGGTGACGGCTACAACACGGCGGTTCGCTCGCGCAGAACGCACACACTATTTCCTGGCAATCAAACAGATCTCCTGATCTATTGGATTGTCGCCCGCACCACGCTGGCGCAGAGGCGTGGATCTTCTGGTGTGGCGCGGGCTCGCGCCGGCCTGTCGGCCGGCGGCGGCACGTCCCTGTGCCGCGATTAACCCGACATAAAAGCTTGCCGGGTTAATATTTCCCTCAGTGAGTCGGGCCCGGCTCCTCGACCTGCTCAACCTGCGGCTTGCCCGGATGCTGTTCGGTATAGAGCAGCATGGCGGCCATCCTCGCGTGTTCGGTCAGAGCGAACAGGTCATTCTCGTTCTCGGCGTTGTCATCGAGATCGGTCTCGATGTCGGTCAGCCCCGCGAGGTCATCGATGGCTTCCCTGAGCGGCGCCGACCACTGCTTGCGAGGCTCGTCACCGGCGTCGCGCACCACCTCCAGGAACCCCAGGGTCCACTCCTGAAGCCCCTGGGCACGTTCCGCCAACGAGAACAGCTCATCGGGCAGAAGAGGCTCATAGTTCATCTCCGCGGCGGACAAGGCCTCCAGCGTCTGGCGCCGCCAGCCCAGCAGTCGTTCGGCGGATGGCTCGTCCCTGGGCTGCTCGACGCCCAGGTTGAGGCAGACCATTTCCAGCCAACCCTCGGCATCGAGATCGTGCAATGCCAGAGAGGCGCACAGTCGGCCGTCCAGGAAGGCCGGGGACTGCATGCTGCCATGCAGCAGGAAGGTATCGGCGATGGTGGAAAAGTCCTGGCGTTCGTTGATCAATGACATGACGCGATCCATGATGGAGCCGCGCGCGTTGACCGCGCTTGAACGGCTCTCTTATAGTGACTGAAACTTCGTATTCCCCTCGATGTTAACGCATCGACCCCCCGAGGCGCGCCCTCGGCCCTCCGGAGCACCCATGAGCGACTCTTCACGGCCCACCATCGAGATCACCCTGCTGGAACGGCAGTACGTCATCGCCTGTCCGCCGGACGAGGAAGACAAGCTCGAGCGCGCAGCGCGCTACCTGGATCGCGCCATGCAGGGCATCCACGCTCAGGGCAAGGTGGTCGACCGCGAGAAGGTTGCCATCATGGCGGCCCTGAACATTGCCAACGAACTGCTCGAGACCCAGGACGAACAGCGCGCCGGCGAACAGAGCCTGAGCGAGCTCAGCCAGCGCCTGGAGAAGGCACTGTCCGACGCCCCCGGCCGTCAGGGGGCTTGAGGAGGATTCTCCCCTTTGGCCAGGCCGGCGGCTCTGCTAGGATGGAAGGCGTTCCCTGGGGTGTTCGCCAGTCGTTATCGTCCCTCGAGCCTATGCGCATTACCCAGGGGGCCAATAGCTAGTCGGACCCGTGTGCATGTCCGTGAGACGGAAAGCCTGACGGTTCGACTGCGGCCACCCACCTTGAACCAATGGGTTCAAGGGCCAGAACGACAGCGGCACTCTGGGGAACTTCATCCATCATGAATGTCATGCAGGATTCCGCCGCACCACAGGCACGACGCGAACTGCGACGCGAATTGCGACGTCGTCGACGCGAGCTCGACCGGCGCGAGCAGGATGCCGCCGCCATGCGGCTATGCCGCTCCCTACGTCGACTGCCGGAAGTTTTCAGAGCCCGGCGCCTGGCACTCTATCTGCCCAACGACGGCGAGATCGACCCGACCCCCCTGCTGCCCTGGCTCGCGAAGCGCGGCGCCCGCGCCTACCTCCCGGTATTGCGGCCCCTGGCACCCAACACCCTGTGGTTCGTCCACTACCATGGCAACACGCCCATGGTGACCAATCGTTTCGGCATTTCCGAGCCCGATACTCGATACGGCGCACATCGCGCCCGACGCCAGGCGGCCTGGGCCCTGGACGCCATCCTCCTGCCGCTGGTCGGCTTCGACGATGATGGCCAGCGTATCGGCATGGGAGGCGGCTTCTACGACCGCACCCTGGCTTTCACCCGTCGCCCCGGCCCCCGGCCGCGGCTGATCGGCCTGGCCCACGACTGCCAGCGCGTCGAGCGACTCCCGGCGGCTCCCTGGGATGTGCCACTGGATGCCATCGTCAGTGACCGCCGAGTCCTGCGTCCCTGACGCACGCATTATCTATTCCAACCCCTTCTTCCCAGGCAGGCCCTTCCTCCCAAGGAAGAAGGCGGCCGATGCTTGACGCATCGACCACCCCCGATATTTCCGTTGTGCTCAACCTTGCACCAGAATCGCGATCAGTTGCCCGCCAGTGCCTGCGCATAGCCGGTCGCCACGACCGCGATGCTGAACAGCAGCACCAGTACCATGATCAGATCGGGCTTACGCTTCATCGTCGACTCCCTTCTCGTCCACTCGTGGCAATATCATGCCATCATGATGGCTTCACGCGACATTGTTGACAGCGAAACGTCTTCGGCAACAATGTCCGGCAACGGCCTCACATTGTCGGCGACACTGCCGCTATCTCCGAAAAACATTGCCGGTACGGCAGCAGCGCTTCTCACGGGGTGAGAGAGTAGCCGAAGGCCCCGGACATGACAACCGCCACCCCCGGGAAAATCGTGAAATCACCCGATCAGACAGGCGTTTTGAAGTGAGTCAGCACTCACTTTCTACATATTACGCCATGAATAGCCGATACGCCGGATTCTCGCTTTCCTTCCAGTAGCGATACCCGATGTCATCGAAGTACCCCTCGACATGACGGTGATCGCCGTTGGGCACCTGCATGCCTACCAGCACGCGCCCATAGGCGGCACCATGATTGCGATAGTGAAACAGCGAAATGTTCCAGTCCTGGGGCAGATGGGTCAGGAAGTTCATCAGGGCGCCAGGGCGCTCGGGAAACTCGAAACGATACACTTCCTCTTCGAAGTGCTCCTGCGGTCGACCGCCTCCCAGATGACGAATATGCAGTTTGGCCAGCTCATTGTCGGTGAGATCCTCCACCGGGTAATCGGCGTCGCGCAGCTTGTCGATCACCGCCTGACGATCCTCGCCGCCCGGCTTGACCTGAACACCGACGAAGATATGCGCCTGCTCGGGGTCGGCATAGCGATAGTTGAACTCGGTGACCATGCGCTTACCGATGGTTCGGCAGAACTTCTTGAAGCTGCCGGGGCGCTCGGGAATGGTGACCGCCAGGATCGCCTCGCGCTGCTCGCCCAGCTCGGTGCGTTCGGCGATATGCTGCAGGCGGTCAAAATTGGTGTTGGCACCCGAGTTGATGCAGACCAGGGTTTCTCCACTGGCACCGGTCGACTGGATATACTTCTTGAGGCCGGCCAGCGATAGAGCCCCGGAGGTCTCGGATACCGCTCGAGTCTCCTCGAAGATATCCTTCACCGCGGCGCACATCTCGTCGGTGTTGACGGTGATGACATCGTCCACCAGGTCACGCATGATCGCGAAGGGCGCCTCGCCGATCTGCGCCACGGCCACCCCTTCGGCAAAGACGCCGACCTGGTCGAGCGTCACACGTTCGCCACTCTCCAGTGCCGCCTTGAGGCAGGCGCTGTCCTCCGACTCCACGCCGATCACCTTGATTTCCGGGCGCAGGTACTTGACGTAGGCCGCCACGCCAGCGATCAGACCGCCGCCCCCCACCGGGACAAAGATCGCATCCAGTCGCCCGGCCTGCTGACGCAGTATCTCCATGGCAACGGTCCCTTGCCCGGCGATGACATCCATATTGTCGAAGGGCGGAATATAGGTGTAGCCGTGCGCCTCGATCAACTCCTGGGCGTGGGCGGCGGCGGCGGCGAAGGCATCGCCCTTGAGCACGACCTTGGCTCCCCAGGCACGCACCGCCTGGACCTTGATTTCCGGCGTGATGCGCGGCATCACGATCACGGCCTTGACGCCCATCTGCCTGGCGGCCATCGCCAGCCCCTGGGCATGATTGCCCGCCGAAGCGGCGATCACGCCCTTGGCTTTCTGCTCGTCGGTCAGTTGGGCCATGCAATTGTAGGCGCCGCGAATCTTGAAGGAGTGGACCGGTTGCAGGTCTTCACGCTTGATCAGGATCTGATTGTTGAACCGGCGGGAAAGAAAGGGGGCCGGCGAAATCGGCGTTTCCCGGGCGGCTTCATAGACCCGGGCCTGGAGGATTTTCTTGACGGTGGCTTCGAGCATCCTGATATCCCAATGGGGTAGCGCGTGAGAACCGCGGGAGTCACGGGCACCACGGACATGTGCCCGACGCGTCCCGATGCGGCTGAAGGGAACCCTTATTGGTAGCATCCTGCCTGCCATGGCGTCCAGCACGAGGCGATGACATGGCCTATAATGGCGCCGCATTCCGCCACCTACTGGACAGCGAGCAGGACATGACTCAGGACGAACTCAAGGACGCCGTGGCCGCCGCCGCCCTCGACGAGATCCGCCCCTTACTCGGACGCCACATCGTCATCGGCGTAGGCACCGGCTCCACCGCCAACCGCTTCATCGACAAGCTGGCCACGCTGCGCGACGATTTCCGCGGTGCAGTGGCCAGTTCGGAGGCGACCGCCGAGCGCCTGCGTGGCCACGGGATCGATGTCTTCGAGCTCAACGAGACCGGCACGCTTCCCGTCTATGTCGACGGCGCCGATGAAGTGAATGCTCACCTCCACATGATCAAGGGCGGTGGCGCAGCCCTCACTCGGGAAAAGATCGTCGCCGCCTGCTCGGAGCGTTTCGTGTGCATCGCCGATGCCTCCAAGCGTGTCGAACGCCTGGGCGACTTTCCGCTGCCCCTGGAGGTGATTCCCATGGCGCGTTCCTATGTCGCCCGGGAACTGGTCAAGCTGGGGGCGGACCCGGTCTACCGCGACGGGGTGATCACCGACAACGGTAACCAGATCCTCGACTGCTATGAATTCATGATCGACGATCCGGAGGCCATGGAGGCTCGGCTCAACGCCATCGTCGGCGTGGTGACCAACGGCCTGTTCGCCGCCCGGGGCGCCGATGTGCTGCTGCTCGGCACCGGCCAGGGAGTGGAGCGCCTGACGCCGCAGTAGGATGCATTCATGGGCTCCCGTGATAACGAGCGCCGGGGGCAAGGCGGAGCGAGGGTCTTTTGCCATGGGTGAGGCGCCTGCCGCCGAACGGGCTGGCCATGGAAGGCCAGGCCCGGTCCTGCAAGCGTAGCAGGACGCATAAGTGCAGCAGGGCAAAAGTAGCGCCCACGGAAGGGTGTACAGCGCCCTCGCGCAGGCTTGGCGCCGGAAAAGCTCATCTATCGTCCGGCCAGTTGTAAGCGCTCACTCCGCCGAAAGAAGCCGTGTCAGGCCTTCCATGGTACGGGCCAGGGCTCCCCGGTTGGCCTCCACCACCGCTCGACCAGCCTCGGCGAGTCGATGCCTTTCCGCCGGCTCGTCGAACAATCGCAACAGGGCCGACGCCAGGGCATCGCCATCGGCCACTTCCACCAGGGCACCGTGCTCGCGCAGCGCCTCAGCCACGTCCTCGAAGTTGGCCAGCTCGGGGCCGGTCAGCACCGGCACCCCCATGGCGGCCGGTTCGAGCAGGTTGTGGCCTCCCACCGGCACGAGGCTACCGCCGACGAAGGCCAGGTCCGCCGCCCCATAGAGGCTACTCAACTCGCCCATGGTATCGCCCAGGTAGACGGGCGTGCCGGTACTCGGTATCTCGTCTCTCGAGCGCCGCGTACAGGCCAGACCACGCGCCGCACAAAGTTCGGCCACCGCCTCGAAGCGCCGGGGATGGCGCGGCACCAGAATCAGCAATGCCTCGGGTAACGTCTCGCGCACTCTGGCGTGGGCCGCCAGCAGGGCTTCGTCCTCGCCGGGATGCGTGGACCCCGCGACCCAGACCGGCCGTCCGCCCAGCGATGAGCGCAAGCGATCACTCACCTCTCGGGCACGATCATTGACGGCGATATCGAACTTCAACGAGCCAGTCACCGAGGTGGCCTGCTCCGCCATGCCGAGCTCCCTGAAGCGTTCGGCATCCTGCCGTGACTTGGCGCCCAGCCAGTCGACATGAGACAGCGCCCCGCGCATCAAGCGACGCAGACGCCGGTATGTCCGCAATGAACGCGCCGACAGGCGACCGTTCACCACGGCCACGGGCACGTCACACCGTGTGCAGGAGGCCAGCAGATTGGGCCAGAGTTCGGTTTCGAAGAAGATTGCCAGCGCCGGCTGGAGACGAGCGACAAAGCGACGGGCGGCACAGGGAAAGTCCAGAGGCAGAAAGTAATGGCTCACTTCGCCCTTTCCCTCGCGGTTGGCGGCATCGGCCAACGCCGTGGCGCGTTCGGCACCGGTGGCCGTCATGGTCGTGATCACCAAGCGGTACTGTGGATAGCGCTGGCACAGGGCGTCGATCAGCGGCCGTGCGGCCTGGACTTCGCCGACCGAGGCGCAATGCAGCCACAGTGGGCGATCGGCGGCCTTCGAGACGGGGACCCAACCGAGCCGCTCGCCCCGAGAGCGGCCGACTCGATGCTCGCGCCACACACGCCACCAGAGCAGTGGCGCCAGCGCCAGCAGGGCGGCGGAATAGAGCCGACGCGTCCAGGGGTGGCCACCGGCCATCAGCGCTCCCTGTCGAGAATGGTGGAGATCATGGCCGTGGTGGAGACGCCATCCTCGAAGCCCAGCACCTTCACTTCGCCCCCGGCGGCGCGTACCGCCTCGCCACCGGCGATTTGTTCGGGACGATAGTCGCCGCCCTTGACCAGCACATCGGGCAGCACCGCCTCGATCAGCCGCTGCGGGGTATCCTCGGCGAACGGCACCACCCAGTCGACGGCGCCCAGCCCGGCCAGCACCTGCATGCGCCGCGCCAGGGGATTGATCGGCCGCGAGGCACCCTTCAGACGCCCGATGGAGGCATCGTCGTTGACCGCCACGATCAGCCGATCGCCGAGCCGGCGGGCGTGTTCGAGATAGGCCACATGGCCGGCATGCAGAATGTCGAAGCAGCCGTTGGTCATCACCACTCGCTCGCCTCGCGCCTGGGCGGCACGCACCGCCTCGCACAACGGCGCCTCCTCGATGGCACCGAACTCGGCCAGCTTGTCACCGTGCAGGGCAGTATAGAGTTCGGCGATGGACAGGGTCGCGGTACCGGGTTTGGCCACCACAAGGCCGGCGGCCAGGTTGGCGAGCGTCATGGCCTCGGGGAAGCCATGGCCTGCCGCCAGTGCCAGCCCCAGCACGCCGATCACGGTATCCCCGGCACCGGTCACGTCGAAGACCTCCCGGGCTCGCGTCGGCAGGTGCAGGGGGTCTGCCCCCTCGCGGATCAGGGTCATGCCCTTCTCGCTGCGAGTGATCAGCAATGCCTCGAGTTCCAGCTCGGCGCGTAGCGCCTCACCGCGAGCCGCCAGGGTGGCGTCATCGGGACAGGGGCCCATCACCGCCTCGAACTCGGTCAGGTTGGGGGTGATCACGCTGGCGCCACGGTACTTGCCGAAGTCTCCCCCCTTGGGGTCGACCAGCACCCGTTTGCCGGTGTTGCGCACGCGGGCGATCAGGGTGGCGACATCGGTCAGGGTTCCCTTGCCGTAATCGGAGAGGATCACCAGATCGGCGTCGGGCAACGCTTGCTCCACCTGTACCGACAATCCCTGGGTATCGACCTTGCCCAGCCCTTCCTCGAAATCGAGCCGGATCAGTTGCTGGTTGCGGCTCATGACGCGCAGCTTGGTGATGGTCGGTATCTCGGGGCTGCGAGAGAAGTAAGTACTTACACCGGCATCTTCCAGGCGATGCATCAACCGATCGGCGTTGTCGTCATCGCCGACCAGGCCAGCCAGGGCGGCTCGGGCCCCGAGCGAGGCGATATTGAGCGCCACGTTGGCCGCGCCACCCGGGCGGTCTTCGTCCTCCTCGACCCTGACCACGGGAACCGGGGCCTCGGGAGAGATGCGCGAGGTGCCACCATGCAAGTAACGATCGAGCATGACGTCGCCCACCACCAGCAGGCGTGAGTGCTCCAGGGCGGTCAGGTCAAGTTTCATCGGGGCGCTCCGTTGGCTTGCGGGACGAGAACGTGGCCAGCAGTGTCTCGAGTCGATCGATCACGTCATCGGCACGTATCAGCGACATGGCGTCGGGATGGCGCACACGCTGCCCCCAGGACAGCGTGTCGGGGTCCTTGTGCAAATAGCGGCGTACTGCCTCTGGGTAGCGATTGACCACGTGATCCCGCCAGAGATAGGGACCGGCACGCTCCGGGTTGGTCGTGGCAAACAGGCCGACGGTCGGCGTGCCCATGGCATTGGCCATGTGCACCGGCCCCGAGTCCGGCGCGATCACCACCCGCGCTTCGTCGATCAGCGCCAACAGCCCCTTGAGCGAGGATTCGCCGATCGCATCGATGACCACGCCGGACTGGGCCTGGGCCGCGATGCGCTGCCCCATCTCGCGCTCCTGGGTACTCCCCCCGCCGGTCAGTACCGTCTTCAGGCCATGCTGAACCCAGGCGTGTTCGACCACCGCTGCGTAGCCCTCGGCAGACCAGTTGCGGAAGTTGCGCAGGCGTGGATTGGCGCAGGGGCTCATCAGGATGTAAGGGCTTCCCGACGTGAAGCCGACGGCCTCCTGGCGCGCGGCCTCGGGAACCGGTAATGACCAGTCCAGCGAGAGGTCCTCGACGCCCATCAGGCGGGCGAAATCGAGAAAGGATTCCAGAACATGGGCCCGCGGATGTGGCGCCAGCTGACGATGGGTGAACCAGTTCTGGGCATCCTTGGCACGCGCCTTGTCATAGCCGACGCGCAGGTCCGCCTTGAGACCCAGCGACAGCACGCTGGCCCGCAATGCTTGCTGCATGTGCAGCAGCACGTCGAAGCGGGTATCGCCAAGGTGCCGCCAGAGCTCGCGCATGCCCGCCAGCCCGGTCGACTTGTCATAGACGATGAACTCGACCCCGGAAAGCCCGGCCAGTAGACTGTGCTCGCCCTTGCCGATGATCCAGGTAATGCGTGCCTCGGGCCATTGGCGTTGCAACGCGCGAACCGTCGGTACCAGATTGCAGACATCGCCCAGGGCAGAGAGACGCAGCACACCAATGTGCTCGGGTCGGTCGGGCAGAGGATGCTTCATGCGATTGGCAACGTATCGAAAGGGAAAGACTTGCATTCTATATGATGCGGATAGTTTATGTGACGCCGACGGGGCGCCACAAATCGACCCGTACCACCTCGACCCCGAGTACTGGCGCCGAACAGGCAAGGTCATCGGCGAGGCCCCCGGGCGTGGCGCCAGCCTGTTTCTCCAGGCGAAGCACGAGCAGTGGGTGCTGCGCCCCTACCGCCGCGGTGGCCTCGTCTCACGAATCAGTGCCGATCGCTATCTCTGGTGCGGGGTGGAGCGCAGCCGGGCCTTTCGCGAGATGCGCCTGACCGCCCACCTCCATGCGCTCGACCTGCCCGTGCCCCGCCCGGTGGCCGCCGGCGTCACCCGCCATGGGCTCACCTACGAGGCCGGCCTGCTCACCGTACGCCTTCCCGGCTCCCGCGCCCTGGCCGAGCTCCTCCCTGAAGCCGACGCCGCCTTGCTGCAGCGTGTCGGCCACACCATACGGTGTTTCCACGATGCCGGCCTCGACCACGTGGACCTCAACGCCCGCAACCTGCTGATCGACCCCTCGGGGGCAGTCTGGATGATCGACCTGGACCGGTGCCGCCTGCGCCGTACAGGCCGATGGCAGCAAGCCAATCTCGATCGCCTGGAACGCTCGTTGCAGAAGTTCCTGGCACCCAGCGAAGCGTCACGGGTAGCTCGGGTGATCACCCGCGGTTATGAAGGCTGACCGGTCTGCATGGCCGCAAAATGCGGCTCAACGAATTTGGCAATGAACTTTGCCCATTTGCGCCGTATCTTTCGCCCCCCCAGCCAGGGCAGGTACTCAGGCAACGGGATCAGCTCCGAGGCACCCAGGCCATCTATTAACATGACGGTCGTGGCATCCGACCTCTCGATCACCAGCAGATTGCTCATCACCAGGTCGCAGGGCACCACGTTATACGTCAACAAATACGCCTTGAGCGCATCAAGCCCCTCCCAGAAGCGGCTGATTTGCCGGGGTGTCAGCGGCACACTCAAGTATTGGGCGACATTGGGCGGTAGCTTGCCTTGATCATCAACGACCAGTTGCTGCTCGAAACCAATCAGGGTTTCATCTTCCACTATTCCGAAAAACTCTGGAATGTGTGTAAAAGGAATACCCCGGCGCTTCAAGGCCTGAAAATAGCGTAGTTCGCGACGGGTCTGCTTGGCCTTGTCTTTGCGACTGAGCTTGATACAGCGTGACGGATCGTCTGGATGGAGGTAGCAGTTGCGCTCATCCCCCTGCCCAATGATGTCCCAATGGTCGACCGTCAGCATCGGGTTGCCTGCTTCTGCCGATAGACGTCCAGGATGCAGCGGTAGTTCTCATCCATGACTTCTTTGACATCAAGCTTCAATGCCGTGTCTCGGCATTGTTCTCGCAATGACGCATCACCTTTGCGAGACGCCCAATAAGCCATGGCGGACGTCAAGCTGGCTATATTATCGGCCCCATCGATTACCGAGGCCACCTCAGATGATACTACCTCTTTCGCCCCGCAGTTTTCCGTGGTGATGACGGGTGTACCGCAGGCAAGCGCTTCGAGTATGGTAAAGCCGAAAGGCTCATAATATGCCGGTAGCACATAACAGTCAGCGAGAGAAAAGTACCGTTCCGGAGACGACTGTTCGCCCAGAAAAAGGCATTTTTCGGCTATACCAAGTTGTCGTGCCAACTCTTCAAACTTCGCCTGGCGGGAGTCGCGCCCCACTACCAGGAGATGTGCGTCGATGTCGAGCCGAGAGAACGCCTCAAGGGTCGAGGCCAACCCCTTGCGCTGATAGCCGGTACCGAGAAACAGGAAGACCGGCCAGGATGCATTCAGCTCCAGCTCTCGAGCAAGATCAGGTACACTGTCACCCAGGCGTTCTCGGTCGAAACGTCGTGTATCGACAAAGTTGTGAATCACCGAGCGCTTGTCGACAGGAACCTCGTAGGCTTCAGCGACCTCTCTATCGCTCTGCCAGGAATTGGATACCACATGATAGTAGGCCCCGGGTGTCATGGCCCGAGCCTCGATTCGCGCCGCCACCCTGTCCTTCCAACGCCACTGACGCTTCGGCTTGGAGATCAGATGGCGATGGACAGTACCTCCACCGATTCGCAACAAGTCGTGGGTCCAGGTTTTCCCCAAGCCGTAGACAAGATCATAGTCCTCAGCTTCCACGTGACGCTCTACTGCCTGGGCAAAACGCCACATGCGCTGGGCCTTTCCAATACTGAATGGACGCAAGCGAACAAAACGAATGGCTGGATGAGGTGGGGCTGAATGAGAGCGGCATATGATCGTTACCTTTTCTCCACGTTCAGCCAAGTAACGCGACAATTCATTGAGAAATCTTTCGGTACCTCCGGATGCCGCATGACGCATGTGCACTAACGCTATTTTCATGAGCGGTCCTTAGTGCCCACATGGACACTGGCGATGTTTACCAGCAAACCGAAGTTACAATATCTCGACAGCCGTTTTCTTTTAGACATCATCAAGGTACCGTCATTGATCCCGAGCACGGCGTTTCATGTATTTCCAGAAAACACCATTGGCGTTTGACACCGCGATGACCAGCCCACGCCACCCATCAAGAAAGCCTCTCTGCAAAAAGAAGGTACGAAAGAAGGCAAAGGCAGACTTAACCGTAATGATCCATACAGGGTATACACGAAGGGTATCGGAGCTCGCACGAATCCCGGAGTAACGATTGACCTTTTCCAGAAACTGCCCAAGCTCGGTCACGGCCAGGTGCTCAATATGGCCATCCAGGCGAACCACCTGAGTGGTGTCGGTAACGGCAATGGATTCATGGACCATGGCATCATTGAAGTCATGGTGCTGGCGATTGAAGACCCGAATCAGCCAGTCGCGGCCCCAACCGGAATGCTGGACGGGCTTCCCCAGCAGCCAGTTTTCTCGCCTCACCTCGACGACCTCCCGCGTGTCGGCATGGGTCAGCCAGCTGCCCAGCGACTCGAGCCAGCGAGCTGTAGGTGCTTCATCGGCATCCAGCGAAAGAATCCAGTCCTGGCGGGCAAGAGATACGGCATGGCGCTTGGTCGGACCAAAGCCGAGAAAAGCTCCCGTATGCAACGATACATTGTGATAACGACGGGCAATCTCGAGGGTCTCGTCAGTAGAGCCATTGTCATAAATGACCACCTCCCCGATGGGTTCGAGCGCGTTGAGCGTACGAGCCAGCGTACCCGCCGCGTTGCGTGTAATAATAACGACACTTAACTCAGCGAGCATACAGAGGGCCATCCTGTCTGGATAGAAGATGAATGCTACTATAGCCGCCATTATCCCTACAAATCTTTCCGCGAGGCTGACTTTGCATATCATCCACGCCAATCTGGCCAAGGGGTTTCGTGGCGGTGAGCGACAAACCGTGTTGCTGATCAAGGCGTTGGCTGGCAAGCCCGGGATCTCCTCCCAGACACTGGTGTGCCAACCTGACTCTCCTCTGCGGTCGGAACTGTCCACCACGCCGGGAGTGCGTTTTGTCAGCGCTCGCCATCAGCTGGCCGGACATCGGCAGGCCGGACGCACCGATTTGGTCCATGCCCATGATGCCAAAGCCGTTCATTGGGCCTGGCTGCATCACCGATTCTTGGCCACGCCCTACCTCATTACTCGCCGGGTGGATACGCCGGTCAAGCGCAGATTCAGCAATCGCCTATTTTATCGCAATGCACAGCGCTGCGTCGCACTATCCAGTGTCATCGCCGATAATATTCAGCCCCTCAGCCCGTATCCGGTGGTAAAGATCCCCAGCGCCTTCACCTCGTTCACAACATCCCCTGAGGTGGCTCAGGATTTTCGTGCACGCTATCCCGATCGTTTCCTCGTGGGCCATGCCGGCGCGCTGGTGGATCGACACAAGGGTCAACGAGTGCTGATTGACGCCGCTCGCCGGCTACAGCACTCGCAGCCGGACATGCTGTTCGTGTTTTTTGGCCGGGGAGAAGATGAGACCATCCTGAAACAGGAAAGTGCCGATTTGGACAATGTGGTCTGGGCTGGCTTCAAGCCTGACCTGGGGCATTATCTTGCGGCGCTGGACGTTTTTGCCTTTCCTTCACGCAATGAAGGGCTGGGATCGGTACTTCTGGATGCCATGAAAGCCGGAGTACCTATCGTCGCCAGTCAGACTGGCGGCATCCCGGATATTATCCACCATGGAAAGACGGGATTATTGTTTCCCTCGGGTGACGCTGAAACATTGTCCCGCCACCTGGTCAGCCTGCGCGACAAGGCATTGCGTCTAACGCTTGCTCAAAATGCCACTCAACAACTCAGTCAATACACTCCCGAGGCCATGGCCAATTCTTACATGGATTTGTACTTGTCTATTGCCCAACATCCCACTCACTAGATTCTTCTCTCCATGATGAACGGCAAGAATGCTTATCGCGCGCACAAGACGATGTTTTATGTCTCAGGTCTTCTGAGGTCACTTCCTCCAAGGCCTTTTTTTCAACGCCGGTGCCAGGCACTTCTCTCATCATTCGATGCCCTGCCCAGCGCTGAGCAGGAGGCTATCAACGCGCGTATCGATTACTACAACAAGCTTGATGCCACCCACGTTCTATCGGACACGGCAACCCGAAACCGCGACCTATCCCTGAGCTTTAAAAAGTCGACTTATCATCTCGACTTTTATCAAATAGCAAAACACTTCCCCGACGATGTTGCATACCATTATCGATTCGGGGACAAAGTCTATGTGCCCGACGTCCCGACTTTTGTCAAAAGTCGGCCCATCCATGGTGAAAACCGAAACTCTGTACTTCTTAAACTCAACAGTGTGCGTCATTTCTATACGGTAAAAGATCGTTATCGTTACGACGACAAGAGGAACACCTTGGTGTGGCGTGGAGCGGCCCACCAACCTCATCGTCGTCATTTCTTGGATCAATGCTATAACCTGCCATGCTGTGATATTGGTGCTACTGATGACAAGGAGAAAACCGCAGCTTACCGAAAAACCTTCATGCCTATCGAAAAACAGCTTGAATACAAATTCATTTTAAGCATTGAAGGAAACGATGTCGCCACCAACCTGAAGTGGATCATGGCTTCCAACTCTCTCTGTTTCATGAAACGCCCCATTTATGAAACTTGGCTCATGGAAGGCACGCTGATTCCCGGCTACCACTACGTAGAGGTGCGCGATGATTTTTCTGATCTGGAAGAAAAAATTGACTACTATTTAGCACACCCAGAAGAAGCCCAGGCCATCATTCGAAACGCAAACCGATACATTGCTAGTTTCTTTAACTCGCAACGCGAAATGCTTGTCGCGATGAAGGTCTTTGAGCGCTACCTGTCGCAAACCAATCAAACCATATAACGATCTATGCGCTAGTTCATGAAATCGCAACCTAAAGTTGATTGACGCCGGCCGCCCGGGGTGCCCTGCAAACATTCATTGGGATATTCGTCATCGCCAACGCTCGCGCCAATGGCGTATTCTAACCGCATCTGAAGGCCCACTATCACGCCTCATGCAGTGCAGACTTTTATGACGCTTCGCTCTCGCTCAGACTGGCTAAAACATCCCCGCTGGTGGGCCTTGCTCACTCTCGGGCTCGCTCTTGGTTATGCCTTGGTCACGGCCCTCCAGCTCTCGCACTGGGGCCAGCTGCCCATCACGGCAGCCTGGCTGTTGACGGCTCGAGCCCTGCGCTGGGGCGTACCATCCCGTCATCCACCCGCGAAAGGCTGGCCCTGGTCGCTCGTGCCGCTCATCTTCTGGGGTGTCTACGTCTATCTCGCCGACAGCTTCGGCATTGTCGATCTCGGTGCGGTGCTCTTCCACCTGCAGGCCGGTATCAGCGAGCATGGCGGAGGCGAACGCACCATCGTCGCCATCTTCTACACCCTGGCCATGCTCCCGGTCCTGGCGAGTTTCACCTGGCTGGTTCGTCATGATCATCGTTGGCGACTGCTGGAGCGGCTGCTGGCGTTGGCATTGCTGGCCACCAACCCCTTGCTCTACGGCATCGGCCAACGCGGCGCGGCCGTCGTCGCCGAGGAGGGCGCCTGGCTGGACCAGCGTTACGTTGCCCCGGTGATCCTCGAGAAGCCGCCCTCCCCTCCCAATCTGTTGGTCATTTACCTGGAGAGTCTCGAGCGCACCTACGCCGATCGCGAGCGTTTCGGCGACGTCTATGCACCGCTCGGCGCCCTCGGCGACCAGGGTGTGGTATTCGAAGGCGTACGTCAGGCCGATAATACCGGCTGGACCATGGCCGGCATGATCGCCAGCCAGTGTGGCGTCCCGCTGATGCCGGCAGGGTTGCTCCATGACAGCCAGCTGGAGCCACTCGAACGAGTCGTACCCGGCGTCTCCTGCCTGGGCGACCTGCTCGCCGGCCAGGGCTATTCTCTGACCTACATGGCGGGTGCCAGCAAACGCTTCGCCGGCAAGGGCAAGTTCTACGCAGGACATGGGTTCTCGCGAGTGCTGGGCCGCGACGACCTGGCGCCTCGGCTCGATGACCCGGACAACCTGAACAGTTGGGGCCTCTACGACGACGACCTCTATGCCATGACCGTCGACGAGATTCGACGCCTGGAAGAACAGGGGGATCCCTGGGGGCTGGTCAACCTGAGCCTGGCCACGCATCCACCATACGGCTACCCACCCGACGAATGCCGCCAGCACCAGGGGGAGTTCGAGGGCACGGACATTCTCTACAGTGTCGAGTGCTCCGCCCGCATGGCCCATGATCTGGTAAAACGCCTTGCCGGTGAAGGGCTGCTGAAGGATACGCTGGTGGTCATCGCCAGCGATCACCTGTCGATGCGCGTATCGGCCTGGGAAGCGCTGACCGCCAGCCCGCGCAGCAACACCTTCATGTTGCTCGGCAACGACCTCGCACCACGTCGCATCAAGGTCGAGGCCTCGACCATGGACATCCTGCCCACGGTGCTCGAAGCCATGGGCTTCGTCATCGACTGGCATCGCGCCGGACTGGGTGTATCACTGCTCTCGAACGAGCCGACTCTGATCGAACAGCACGGCCTGCAGACCCTCAACAATCAGCTCAAGCGGGAAACGGCACTTCATGAGCGCCTCTGGCAAGGTTTCGATATTGGCGGCATGGCACCGGATGACGCACCACAAACGCCATGACGATCATCCAGAGCAAGAGAAATATCAGGGTGATCCATCTCGACGAGGCTATTCGAAGCGCCGTACCAGGGCGGCCAGAACCACCAGGAAGAAAGCGTAGACCATCACACCGCTGTTGTGCTCGAAGAAGGACTGGGACAGGCCGAAATCGATGAAGCATATCGGCAACAAGGCGCCACACAGGCTCATCGAGCGTCGAGACAGGTCATTGCTCTCGATCCCCGGCAGAAAGCGCCACAAGGCCGCCCCGTAGAGCAGCAGCAGCCCGAACAGGCCAATGATGCCCTCGAAGAGCAGCGTATTGAGTACCTCATTGTGCGGATGACCGAAATTCGCGATCGCCGGGGACAGTCCTCCGCGCTCGATGAGGTCGGCCTCGAAGGCCATATAGCCTTCTCTGTCCCAGCCAAGCACTGGGTGCCGGGGAATGGCCTGCGCCGCCGCCGACCACATGTCGAAACGCAATCCTACCGACGTGTTGGCATTACCCTCGACCAGGTACTGCTCGACATTACTGAAGGCCTGACCGACACGGTGAGCAACACCGGTCTGCGGAATGGCCAGTATCAGGGCCAGCATGATCGTACCGCCGCCGACGATAAGCGCCTGAAGACGCCGACTCACATAGGGGGCATAGGCCCGGTAGAAGGCCAGGGCCACCAGGGGCAACCCGACCCAGCCACCTCGGCTCCCGGACATCAATGAACCCAGCATGCCCAGCAGTCCACCCAGGATCAGCACTCCCATCCAGGCACGGGCATGATGTCGTCGCATGGCTGCCCAGCCCAGCCCGGCCAGGCATAGCAGCCCCATCAACATGCTGATGTTGCCGAACTGGATGACATGGGTATGCCCCATGGCACGCGGGACGCCCTCGATCAACTTTTGCCACAGAGCCCAGAGGCCGGTCAGCGATGCCCCCGCCACCAGCCCCGCCATGAAATGCTCGACACGCGGCGGAAAGCGCAACAACAGCAGGAAGGCCGGTATCGCCAGCAGAAAACGGCTCGGCCGGTCGAAGTCACGCCATGGCAGATCATGCACCGCCTGCGCCACGAGGTTCGCCAGGACATAGCCCAGCAAGGCGACAAGAACCCAGGTTTCGCGACGCCCGATGCGTTGCGTCGCCCCCCGCCAGCCAAGCACCAGGCCTCCCAGCAGCAGCAACGCCGCCCCGAGGGAGTAGCCACTATCGACGATCAGGGACAATGCCGGCAGCAACAGCACGCCAGTGGCGACCAGCCCCTGGCCCAGGAGTTCCGGAAAACGGTGAGTGTCGGTCTGGCTGGTGGTCATATCGCCCATGCTTGGTCAACAGTAGGTGTCATATCGGGGAAACGGCCTTTTAGCCACGTATGGCGCTCAGCAAGCGCTCCGGCGGCAGGTGATTGAGGCAGTTGGTGTGTCCCAGCGGGCAGGTACGCTCGAAGCAGGGCGAGCACTCCAGCGCCAGGTAGTGGATGTTGGCGTCACCGGTAAGCGGCGGTGTGTAGTCGGGCGAAGACGAACCGTAGATCGCCTGGACACGAGTGCCGGCCGCCGCCGCCACATGCATCAAGCCGGAGTCGTTGGTCACCGCCTGTCGGCAATCGGCGAGCAGGTCCACGGCATCCCCGAGACGAGTGCGTCCACAGAGGTTGTGCACCCCCGTGAGGTCCTTGGCGATCGCGTCACCGGCCGCGGCATCCTTGGGGCCGCCCAGCACGCGAACTTCATAGCCCTCGGCCACCAGCGCCCGGGCCAGTTCATGGAAATAGGACAAGGGCCACTGTTTGGCCGGCCCGTACTCGGCGCCCGGCATCATGGCAATCGCCGGACGAGTGCTCAGGCCGAGCGTTTCGTGCAGGCGCTGCAGATTGGCCGTGTCCCGGCGCAGTTCCGGCCGCGGCACCACGAAATCCCCCTGCTCGGCTTCGCCAGCCGACAGGCCGAGCGCCACGAAGCGCTTGACGGTCTGATCGAGTATCGACTTGTCGAGACGACGACGATCGTTGAGCAGGCCATAGCGTTGCTCGCCGGTAAAGCCCGTACGATGAGGAATGCGCGCCAGGAACGGCACCAGCGCCGACTTCCAGGAGCGAGGCAGGACCAGGGCCCGATCGAAGCGACCGCGCAGTTCAGCGGCCAGACGGCGCCGAGTGGTCCAACCGAACTCACCGTGCCCGACCTCCAGCGGAGCCACTTCATCGACCTCTTCCATGCGCTCGAGGATCGGACGCGACCAGGCCGGCGCCACGACGCCGATATAGGCGTCCGGCAACCGCGCCTTGAGGGTCTTGAACAGGCTTTGCGCCATGACCATGTCGCCGACCCAGGACGGGCCGACGACCAGGATACGCTCGCCGAGAGCGGCCTCAGCCATTCAGCCACTCCATATAGGCGCGCACGCCATCGGCAACGGTGTGGAACTCGCGATCATAGCCGGCCTCGCGCAGCCTCTCGATATCGGCGCGTGTATAGCTCTGGTAGCGCCCCTTGAGGTGCTCCGGGAAGTCGATGTATTCGATCTTGCCCTTGCCGTAGTAGTCGATCACCGCCTCGCCGATCGCCTTGAAGGGCTCGGCACGCCCGGTCCCCAGGTTGAAGATGCCCGAAGCTGTCGGGTTGTCGAGGAACCACAGGTTGACGTCCACCACGTCGCCCACATAGATGAAGTCACGGCTTTGCATGCCCGCCTCGTAACCCGCCCAGGCACCGAACAACTTGAGGTTTTCGCCGCCGCTGATCTGTGTGTGATGGTGATAGGCCACGCTGGCCATCTTGCCCTTGTGCTGTTCCCGGGGGCCATAGACGTTGAAGTAACGAAACCCTACCACCTGGCTCTCGAACTCATGATGCCGGGCTCGAACATACTGATCGAACAGCAGCTTGGAATAGCCATAGACGTTCAGCGGCTTCTCGTGCTCTGGCTCCTCTCGGAATACCTCGCTGCCACCATAGGTCGCGGCGGAAGAGGCATACAGGAACGGGATGCCCTTGAGCTGGCAGAAATGCAGCAGTTCCTTGGAGTACTCGAAATTATTCTCGAGCATGAAGCGCCCATCCCACTCCGTGGTATCGGAACAGGCCCCCTCGTGAAAGATGGCCTCGATGGCCGGCAGGTGCGTCTGCTCACCGCGCAGGGCGGCTCTGACTCGCGCCAGGAACTCGTCCTTGTCGAGATAGTCGCCGAGGGTGCAGTCGACGAGATTGATGAACTTGGTGCCGTCGCGTAGATCGTCGACCACCAGGATGTCGTCATGGCCCCGCTCGTTGAGTGCCTTGACCAGATTCGAGCCGATGAAGCCGGCCCCGCCTGTCACTACGATCATGGGATTCCTCTTGCTCCGGGCCTGCGCCTATAACCGATCTGCCTGTGATTGTATACTTGACGGCTCGTGAATTCATGGCCAACGGTGCTTTCGCAATGACACAGTCGACGCCAGACGTGACAACCTTCCAGGGGCTGATCCTGGCCCTGCAGCAGTACTGGGCCGAACAGGGCTGCGTGGTCCTCCAGCCCCTGGACATGGAGGTCGGGGCCGGAACCTTCCATACGGCCACCTTCCTGCGCTCCATCGGCCCCGAGACCTGGAACGCCGCCTACGTGCAGCCTTCCCGTCGTCCCACCGATGGCCGCTATGGCGAGAACCCCAACCGCCTGCAGCACTACTACCAGTTCCAGGTGGTGATGAAGCCTTCTCCGGCGGACCTGCAGGAGCTTTATCTCGGCTCCCTGAAGTGTCTCGGCATCGATCCTCTGGTCCATGACATCCGCTTCGTCGAAGACAACTGGGAGTCCCCCACCCTGGGCGCCTGGGGGCTCGGTTGGGAAGTCTGGCTCAACGGCATGGAAGTGACACAGTTCACCTACTTCCAGCAGGCCGGCGGGCTGGAATGCTACCCCGTCACTGGCGAGTTGACCTATGGTCTCGAGCGAATCGCCATGTACGTGCAGGACGTCGACAGTGTCTACGACCTGGTCTGGACGGTCGCACCAGACGGTACCCGGGTGACCTATGGGGACGTCTTCCTGCAGAACGAGCGCGAGCAGTCCGCCTACAACTTCGAGCATGCCGACGTCCCGGCACTCTTCGAGGCCTTCGACCACCAGGAGCGCGAGTGCACCAAACTGCTCGACGCCAGCTTGCCGCTACCCGCCTACGAACAGGTCCTCAAAGCCTCGCACACCTTCAACCTGCTCGATGCCCGTCACGCCATCTCGGTGACCGAGCGGCAGCGCTACATCCTGCGCGTACGCACCATGGCCCGCGACGTGGCCCATGCCTACTATGAATCCCGCAAGGCCGCCGGCTTCCCGCTGGCCTCCGAGGCCCTGCGCCAAGAACTGCTGGCGAATGAGTCGCCTGCCGAACAGGGAGACGCTTGAAGATGGCCGCCGATACCTTTCTGCTCGAACTGGGCGTCGAAGAACTGCCGCCGAGCGCAATCGACACCCTGTCCGACGCTCTCGCCGATGGCATTCGCCAAGGACTGGACGACGCCGATATCGATCACGGTGAAATCCGTGCCTATGCCAGCCCGCGCCGCCTGGCCGTTCAAATCGCTGCCCTGACCGATAAGCAGCCGGATCGCGAGGTCGAGCGCCGCGGTCCCTCCCTGACCGCCGCCTTCAAGGACGGCGAGCCGACCAGGGCTGCCGAAGGTTTTGCCCGTTCCTGTGGCGTCGACGTCAATGACCTGATCCGCCTGGAAACCGACAAGGGAACCTGGCTCGGCTACCGTGAACAGCAGCCGGGAGAGGCCACCACCTCCCTGCTCCCCGGCATCGTCGAGAAGTCCATCGCTGCCCTGCCGGTCCCCAAGAACATGCGCTGGGGAGCTTCTCGGGTGGAGTTCTCGCGGCCCGCTCACTGGCTGGTGATGCTCTATGGCGAGCACGTCGTCGAGGCATCCGCCCTGGGGCTCCAGGCCGGCCGCACCACACGCGGCCACCGCTTTCACGCTCCAGAACCTGTCGATCTCGGTCATGCCGACGACTACCTGAACGCCATGGGGAACGCCTGGGTCCTGGCGGATCGCGAGCAGCGTCGTGAGCGCATTCGCGAACAGGTACTCGCCGAAGCTGAAGTCCAATCTGCCACCGCAGTGATCGACGAGGAACTGTTGACCGAGGTCAGCGGCCTGGTCGAATGGCCAGTCGCCCTGACCGGCAGCTTCGACGAGCGCTTCCTAGAGGTTCCGGCCGAATGCCTGGTGTCCTCCATGAAGGCCAACCAGAAGTACTTCCACCTGCTGGATGACGATGGACGGCTCCGCCCCCAGTTCATCACCATCGCCAATATCGACAGTCAGGCACCCGAGCTCGTCATTCAGGGCAACGAAAAGGTCATACGCCCACGTCTGGCCGATGCCGCCTTCTTCTATGACACCGATCGTCAACGACCGCTAGGCGAGCGCATCAGGGAGCTTTCCAGCGTCGTCTTCCAGCAGCAGCTGGGCACTCTGGCCGACAAGGCCCACCGCAGTGGCGCGATTGCCGCCTTCATCGCCAGTCGCATTGGAGGAGATGTCAATCGAGCTCAACGGGCCAGCGAGCTGGCCAAGTGCGACCTGGTCACCGAAATGGTTCAGGAGTTTACCGAGCTTCAAGGCACCATGGGCCGCTACTACGCCACTCACGATGGCGAGGACGCCGAAGTCGCCCATGCTCTGGAGGAGCAGTACCTGCCGCGTTTCGCCGGGGACGCAGTACCGAGCACCCAAACCGGCCTGGCCCTGGCACTGGCCGATCGCCTCGACACTCTGACCGGCATCTTCGGTATCGGCCAACGCCCCAGCGGCACCAAGGACCCGTTTGCCCTGCGCCGCGCTTCCATCGGCGTGCTCAACATCCTGATCAAGGGCGAACTGGACCTGGATCTGCGCGAGCTGCTCGAACTGGCCGCGTCCCAGCACCAGAGCCTGCCCAATGCCGAAGGGCTGGTGGATGAGGTCCTGGCCTATATGCTCGATCGCTTTCGTGCCTGGGCACGCGACGAGGGTATAGAGGCCGAGGTCTATCTAGCCGTACGCAGCCGGCCTGTCACCAAGCCCCTCGACTTTGCTCGCCGCCTGCAGGCGGTGCACGCCTTTTCCCGCCGCGAGGAGGCCAGCGCCCTGGCTGCCGCCAACAAGCGTGTTGCCAACATCCTCGCCAAGCAGGGCTCCGGCGTGGCTCACAATGTCGAACCGGGCTTGCTTCAGGAAAACGCCGAGAAAGCGCTGTACGACGCCCTCTCGGTCTGTCAGGAGCAGGTAGCACCTCTGTTCGCCGAAGCCCGTTACAGTGATGCACTGGATATCCTGGCCAGCCTGCGCGAGCCAGTGGATCGTTTCTTCGACCAGGTGATGGTCATGGCCGACGACGATGCAGTGAAGCGCAATCGCCTGGCGCTGCTGGCCAGCCTTCAGGCCCTGTTCCTGGAGGTTGCGGATATCGCCGAACTTCAGCACTGAACCCGACGAGTTGCCCGAAGAGATTTCGAGGCAAGACCAGGGGCCTGTTTCACGTGAAACAGGCCCCTTTTATTCCAGCCCCCAATGATGTTTCACGTGAAACACTGGTCGTGTTCCATGGGCCCAGAATGCCAAGGACTCTAATGTCCTGTTTTGGAAATTCATTGAAGATATGGCGAGCGCGCTGAACCGTCAGGCAAGGCGCCGTAATGTGACACAGCAGCGCTATGGCGAGGAACGGCAACGCCGCATAGGCGGGGCCCAAGGAACGCCAGAAATACAGCCAACTTTTGATACAGGACACTAGGACATCAGAATGACGTTCTTTCCCAAGGATGGAGAAGACGTTAGCGCCTCCCTCAGCGCTCCCGGCTCATATCGACCTCCGATCAGTGGACGCAGCCCCTTTCGGACCATGAATGCCAGGAGCTCCTCGAAATGCTGGCGACTGCCGACGCTGATGCCGACCAGATGCAGTAGTTTTGCAAGCATGGGGCCGACCAGTTCGCCCTCCACCCGGTCACTCCCGAGAAAGCCGATCACAGCGACCCTTCCACGGGTGGCCATGACCGGCAGCACCAACTCCGTCAGCATATGGCCACCGACGACCTCCATGGCTACGTCAATACCATGCCAACCGCTTGCCTCAAGGATAGCCTTGCGTCGCTCGGCATCCTCCCCGGGGCCAATAACGGCTTCGGCACCCAACTCCAACAGCTTCCCCCGACTGTCTTCATCATTTCGCGAAGTCAGTACCAGCGAATGAGCCCCTGCGGCAGCAGCCAGCTGCAGTGCCTGCAGGGAAACATTACCGCTTCCCTCGATCAGCACCCACTTCCCCGACAGAGCGTCGATATCTCCCAGCGCATGCCAGGCCGTAACCCCGGAGACAGCCAATGCGGCGGCTTCTTCGAAGCTCCACCCGGCCGGTACGGGCAACAACGCAGAGGCCGGCAGGATAATTTCCTCCGTCAGCCAACCATCCATAGGCCCCCCAACCTTGCTGGCATGGTATTCCTGCTGGAAAGGCCCCTCCAACCAGCGACTGGTATAGTGCCCCAGTACCCTCTGGCCCGGGGATAGAGTCCTTACGCACTCCCCAACCTCTATCACATCGCCAGCCCCTTCCGAGAGAGGTACATAGGGCCTTGGCATACTCGGTAGGTAGTCTCCCTGCAACAAGACCAGGTCACGGTAATTGGTGGCGGCTGCACGTACTCGTACTCGAACCTCCTGGGTGCCCAGCGCTCGCCTTGGCCTCTCCACTCGCTTCAGCGCATCCCATCCAAAATCCTGAACCTCATAAGCCCACATGGCACTCACTCCTTTTCTCCTCAGGACATGCTTCAAGGATGTGATGCCCAGGTACTCACTTCCAGCGCAGCGCTTGCTAAGCTGTCTTGCGTGCCATGCAAGAAGCCGCAGCGTATGCCTTTCACCTCAACCCACTGGACGCCTCTATGACACGACATCATGGCGTGACAATCGATGAAATTGCCGCCTTCATCGAGGTGGCTAGGCGCGGCTCCCTGCAAGCTGCCGCCGAGAGACTCTTGATCAGCAGTGGCTCGGTCGGCCGACGCCTCGATGCCCTGGAACAACGTCTCGGTACAAGGTTGTTGAACCGCTCTACCCGTGCCCTGACCCTGACCGAAGATGGAGAGGACTATCTCATCCGGGTAGAGCCGGCACTGGGGAGCATCACTCAGGCCGGTGACCGCCTGCGAGATCGTCAGGTGGGCCCTCAGGGCGAACTACGCGTCTCCCTGCCAGTCAACTACGGCCGCCTGCATATAGCACCTCATCTGGCTGATTTTCTTCGTCTTCACCCCTCGGTCAGCGTCGATGCCTGCTTCGATGACCACTTTGTCGATATCATCGGTGAGGGCTTTGACCTCGCCATTCGCATTGGTCAACTCGGCGACTCCCGACTGGTAGCTAAACGCATCGCTCGGGATCGACGCCTGATCGTGGCCTCACCCGACTATCTCGCGCATCATGGCGAACCCCGCCATCCCTGTGATCTTCATGAGCATCATTGTCTCCACTTCACACGCTTTCAAGGTCCTGCCCAGTGGGCCATGCAACGCGGTGATGAGCGTCATGTCATCCCTGTGTCCGGCCGACTCAAGTCCAATTACGGTCTTCCCTTGACGCTTGCCGCCGAACAGGGGCTCGGCCTCGTTCAGACCTCGGAATCCATTGTCGCTGAAGCCTTGGCCAATGGCCGTCTCTGCGAGGTGTTGAGCAACTGGAAACTGCCGGACATCGCCGTCCATGCCGTCATGCCCGCACGTCAACATACCCCTCTCAAGGTCTCGGCCTGCATCGACTTTCTGGCCAAGCGTCTGCCACTATCGGACTAGGCCGAACCATGGCCTCCGGCGCAAGGGGCGTCTTGTTTCACGTGAAACACACACCCTGGCAGGAGTGTCCTGTTTCCAGGGTAGGCTGTAGAATTCCGCGGTCAGACCCCCGAACCCCTATTGCTTTCCTCAGCCCTCGGAACCACTACGGAAACTGCATCATGACCACCAGACTTGTCATTCTCGATCGGGATGGCGTCATCAACCAGGATTCCGATGATTACATCAAGTCGCTCGACGAGTGGCTTCCCTACCCCAGTGCCATCGAGGCAATCGCCAGGCTCCACCATGCAGGCTGGCGGGTTGCCATCGCCACCAACCAGTCCGGCATCGCACGCGGCTATTATGACGAGGGTGTGCTTTCCGACATGCACCGACATATGCAGTCACTGGTGCATGCCGCCGGTGGTGAACTGGCTTATATCGCTTACTGCCCACATGGCCCGAACGATGGCTGTCATTGCCGCAAGCCTCTACCGGGGATGCTCCATGAAATTCGTCAAGCCCTGTGCCTGCCATCCCTCGAGGGAAGCTGGATGGTCGGTGACAGCCTGAGAGACATGCAGGCGGGCGAAGCAGCAGGCTGTCGCCAGGCCCTGGTGATGACCGGCAAGGGGCAACGCACGCTGGACAAACACCCCGACCTCGCGTCATCGAACATGAAGATATTCAAGGACCTGGCCGGCTTTACCGATTGGTTGCTCGACACTTCTTCGGCTTGAGAAAGTGATTTCTACCCTTCCTTCCTCTCTCAATCCAGATGTTTCACGTGAAACATCGTACTGATGGTGCTGGGTTTGCCGGACGGCAAGAGGGCGAGATAATCTCCCGTCATGCTCCCATGGCCTCTCATACAATCCCTTGAAGAATGGTCAAGTCATCTTGCCTTGATTGATCGTGTCGCATGCACGCCGCCCTCGACAGCGTGTCAGGGTGATGTTCGACCATCTGTGCACTCCGCCGAAAATGTCTCTCTCGTGCTCGGACCCTCGGCAGCATGCCTGACGCGTAAAAGAAAGGGGCCACATCGCCAGTTCGATGCGGCCCCTCGCCTCGCGTCTTCTCACCGGAGATGTTTCATGTGAAACATCTCCGATCTGTGCAACCGACTAGATGTCCAGATTGGCCACCAGGGCGTTCCGCTCGATGAAGTAACGGCGCGGCTCAACCTCATCACCCATCAGGGTGTTGAACATCATGTCGGCCGCCACCGCATCCTCGATGGATACCCGCAGCATGCGGCGCGTATTGGGGTCCATGGTCGTTTCCCACAGCTGCTCGGGGTTCATCTCCCCCAACCCCTTGTAACGTTGGATAGAAAGGCCACGCTGGGCTTCATTCATCAACCACTCAAGAGCATCATAGAAGCTGCCAACCGACTTTTTCCGCTCGCCACGAGCCACGTAGGCGCCCTCTTCGAGCAAGTCATCCAGTGTCTCGCCAAGTCCGGTAATGGCTCGGTAGTCCGCACTGGTGAAGAAGTCCACCCCCCAGACATAGTCCGAGGTGACACCATGCGCGGCCAGGGTAACGGCCGGCAGATAGAGGCCACGCTCGCTGTCTTCCTCCAGGCGGAAGGTATAGCGAGGCCCGCCTTCATAAGAGACGATGGCATCCATCTCGGTTTGCAGGTATTCGATCCAGTTCTGCATGGTCACGCGGTCCCGCAGGCTCTCTTCGCCTTCCAGTCTGGCGGCATGCACGATCTTGCGCAGAACCATGTCAGGATAGACACGGGACAAGCGATCGATTCGGTTCATGACATCACGATACTGCTTGACCAGCCCCTCGAGCCCTTCACCCTCGATCCCCGGCGCATCAGCATTCACGTGCAGACGAGCACCATCCAGGGCCGTGGTGGTCAGGTAGTCGGTCAGAGCCTGTTCATCCTTGAGGTAGCTCTCCTGCTTCCCACGCTTGATCTTGTAAAGAGGTGGTTGTGCGATGAAGACATGCCCACGCTCGATCAGTTGTGACATCTGCCGGAAGAAGAACGTCAGCAACAACGTACGAATATGCGAGCCATCGACATCAGCGTCGGTCATGATGATGATCGAATGGTAACGCAACTTGTCCGGATCGAACTCTTCCCGGCCGATGCCACAACCCAGGGCCGTGATCAGGGTACCGACCTCGGCAGAAGACAGCATCTTGTCGAAACGCGCCTTCTCCACATTGAGTATCTTGCCCTTGAGCGGCAGGATTGCCTGGGTGCGGCGATCACGCCCCTGCTTGGCACTGCCACCAGCCGAGTCCCCCTCGACCAGATAAAGCTCCGACAGACTAGGATCCTTTTCCTGGCAGTCGGCCAGTTTTCCGGGCAGCCCGGCGATATCCAGCGCGCCCTTGCGACGCGTCATGTCACGTGCCTTGCGCGCCGCTTCGCGCGCCCGGGCCGCATCCAGCATCTTGTTGACGATGGCCTTGGCCTCGTTCGGCCGTTCGACCAGGTACTCCGAGAACTGGCGCCCCATCTCCTGTTCCACCGCCGTCTTCACCTCGGAGGAAACCAGCTTGTCCTTGGTCTGTGACGAGAACTTGGGATCCGGTACCTTGACCGAGATGATGGCCGTGAGACCCTCCCTGGCATCATCGCCCGAGGTGTTGACCTTGGCCTTCTTCAACAAGCCCTCGGCCTCGATGTAGTGGTTGAGTGTCCGTGTCAGCGACGCCCGGAACCCGGCCAGGTGTGTACCCCCATCGCCTTGGGGAATATTGTTGGTGTAACAGAAGATATTCTCGGCGAAAGTATCGTTCCATTGCATCGCCACTTCGACACCGACGCCATCCTCACGCTCGACATTAAAATGGAATACCGGGTTGAGGACCGTCTTGTTGGTGTTCAGGTGGTCGACGAAGGCGCGCAATCCCCCTTCATAATGGAAGAGCTCTTCCTTGCCGGTACGTTCGTCGGTCAAGCGAATCGCCACACCGGAGTTCAGGAATGACAGCTCACGCAGGCGCTTGGCGAGGACATCGTAGTGAAACTCGATATTATGGAAGGTCTCGGATGAAGGCCGGAAATGCACGCGGCTGCCGGTCTGCTCAGTGGTGCCAACTATCGACAGCGGCGCCACGGCCTCGCCGTGGCGATAGATCTGCTCATGCACCTTCCCTTGCCGCCAGATGGTCAGTTTCAACTCCTCGGAAAGAGCATTGACCACAGAAACCCCGACGCCATGCAGGCCACCGGAGACCTTGTAGGAATTATCATCGAACTTGCCGCCGGCGTGGAGCACCGTCATGATCACTTCGGCGGCCGAAACGCCTTCTCCCTCATGGATCTCGGTCGGAATGCCGCGTCCATTGTCGCTGACGGTGATCGATTCGTCCGGGTGAATCAGCACACGAATTTCACTACAGTGTCCGGCCAGGGCTTCATCGATGGAGTTGTCCACCAGCTCGAACACCATGTGGTGCAGGCCTGTACCGTCATCGGTGTCGCCGATGTACATGCCGGGCCGCTTGCGTACCGCATCCAGGCCCTTGAGAACCTTGATGCTTGATGAGTCGTAAGCTTGTTCGCTCATTGACTACTCCATCATGAAGTCTGTCTGTCCATCGGCAGCAGCTGCCCCTGCCCTGCCTCGGTATGTTTCACGTGAAACATCGACACTGGTGTGTCCACATCCCACGAGTCCGTCAAGGCATTCGGATCGACACTGGTAATAAACGCCTGACAGTGCATATGCGCCAACCACTCGCAGAAGACACGCCGGCGGTCTCCATCCAGCTCAGCCGGGAGGTCATCGATCAGATAGACGCAGGAGCGGCCTGTAAGGCGCTCCAGCAACCGCCCCTGGGCAAGCTTCAGCGCACTGACTACCAGCTTCTGCTGGCCTCTCGACAGGGTCTCGATCGCCGGCCGGCGCCCCAGACGTATGCCGAGATCTGCTCGCTGTGGCCCCTGTTGGGTAAACCCCATCTGTTGATCGGTTTCCCTGCTTTGCTCGAGCACATCGGCAAGCTGTCGCTTGCGATCCCACCCTCGGGCATAACGCAACTGGAGTTCGGGCAAGGCGATCAACCCTCCCAGGGTCTCCTGGAACACGGGCAGAAACGCATCTATCCAGGCTCGACGCAGTTCATCCAGCCGAGTGCCCCAATGTGCCAGTTCGCGTTCCCAGGCGCCCATTGACGCATCCGTCATTCTACCATGCCTGAGGAGAGCATTCCGATGCTTCAACGCCCTTCTGAAGCGCTTCCAGGCATCGAGAAAATCGTGTTTCACGTGAAACACACCCCAGTCGAGGAACTCACGGCGCCCAGCCGGTGAACCCTCGAGAAGGCGAAAGGCATCGGGATTGATGAGTTGCAGCGGCAGGGTTTCCACCAGCTGCGCTACCCGGCTAACCCTCTCCCCTGCCAGGCGCATCTCAAGCTCATCACTATCCCGGCGGCGACGCACCCCTATGGGCAAGGGAGGGTCACCCGACAAACGGCCATGGAGGGTCATGCTCTCCTCATCATGGGCGATGGCATGACGCAGCTGTCTCGCGCGGAAAGAGCGCCCCATGCCCAGAACATGTATTCCCTCCAGCAAGCTGGTCTTGCCGGTGCCGTTGTCACCGATGAAGAGGTTGATTCGAGGGCCAGGAGTCAGCTCCAGGGCCTGGAGATTACGCAGGCCCTGAAAAGCGAGGCGATCGAGAGGCATCGAGAGAAAGGATCCTATTGCCGATGTCCACTGAAAGAGGAACATCGGCACGGGGAGTCAGGGGTCGTCTCAAAGGCGCATCGGCATGACGACATAAAGTGCATCGCCGCCGCCGGGCTCCTCGAGCAAGGCACTGCTGTTGGGGTCCGCCAGGGTCAACTGTACGCGATCCTCGTCCAGCACACCGAGAACATCGACCAGATAGCCGACATTGAAGCCGATTTCCATAGCCGGCCCGGCATATTCGACGCCAACGTTCTCCTCGGCCTCTTCCTGCTCGGGGTTGTTGGCCATGACCCGCAGGTTGCCTTCTTCGAGATTGAGACGCACGCCGCGATACTTTTCGTTGGACAGGATCGCGGTGCGTGACAGCACTTGGCGCAGCTCTGTCCGTTCGGCGATGAGAACCTTGTCCCCGCCTTTTGGCACCACACGCTCGTAATCGGGAAACTTGCCATCGACCAGCTTGGACGTGAAGGTGAAATCCCCCGTATGGGCACGGATATGCGTCGATCCCAGTGTCAGGCTCACGGGATCGTCACCATCATCGAGCAGGCGAACCAGTTCCATGATCCCCTTGCGCGGCACGATCAACTTCTGAGCGGGCTCCACCTGGATCTCGGCAGGACGCGACGCCACCGCCAGCCGGTGGCCATCGGTGGCCACGGTCCGAACCAGATTGGTGCCGAACTCAAGCAACATGCCATTGAGATAATAGCGAACATCCTGCTGAGCCATGGCAAAGGACGTTGCATCGATGAGACGCTTGAGAGTGCCTCGCGGCAAGCTCAACTCGACGCTGCTCTGACCATCTTCGATATTGGGGAACTCTGCCACCGGCAAGGTCGACAGCGTGAAACGGGAACGCCCGCTGCGCAGAACCGCCCGATTATCCTCCAGAGCGATTTGAACCTCGGCCTGGTCCGGTAGCGACTTGCAGATATCCATCAACTTTCGAGCCGGCACGGTGGCCGACCCCGCGTCATCCACCTGGCTGGCCACGGTGCGACCGATCAGCTCGACTTCCAGATCGGTGCCGGTCAATGACACTTGATCCTGTTCGACCTGGATCAAGACATTCGACAGCACCGGCAGGGTCTGACGCCGCTCCACCACGCCGGCGACCAGAGTCAGCGGGCGCAACAGCGCTTCTCGGGAAATGGAAAATTTCATGTCGACTCCACTTCTTGTCCTGGAGGGGTTGTGAGGCCGGCGAGCCGACCGGTCGATCGTGTCATCTAGAGAACTCAGCTCGTCAATAGACGTAGCAGGTTCTTGTAATCCTCGCGAATATCCGCGTTTTCATCCTGAAGAGCCTGCACCTTGCGGCACGCATGCAGCACCGTCGTGTGGTCGCGACCGCCAAACGCATCGCCAATTTCGGGGAGACTGTGATTGGTCAGTTCCTTGGCCAGTGCCATGGCGACCTGCCGCGGGCGGGCCACGGAACGCGAACGGCGCTTCGACAACAGGTCCGCCAGCTTGATCTTATAGTACTCGGCTACCGTGCGCTGAATGTTGTCCACACCAACCTGCTTGTCCTGCAGGGCCAGCAGGTCCTTGAGCGATTCGCGGATGAAGTCCTGGGTGATCGTCTTGCCCATGAAATGGGAATCGGCGATGACCTTTTTCAACGCCCCTTCGAGCTCGCGCACGTTGGAACGGATCTTTTGGGCAATGAAGAAGGCCGCATCATGCGGCAGATTGACCTTGGCTTGATCGGCCTTCTTCATGAGGATCGCCACCCGGGTCTCGAGCTCCGGCGGCTCGATTGCCACCGTCAGCCCCCAGCCGAAACGCGACTTGAGTCGCTCCTCTACTCCGCTGATTTCCTTGGGATAGCGATCGGACGTCAGGATCATCTGCTGACCGCCTTCAAGCAAGGCGTTGAAGGTATGGAAGAATTCTTCCTGGGAGCGCTCCTTGCCGGCAAAGAACTGGATATCATCGATCAGCAAGGCATCGACACTGCGATAGAAGCGCTTGAAATCATTGATGGCGTTGAGTTGCAACGCCTTGACCATGTCGGCAACAAAACGCTCGGAATGCAGGTACACCACCCGGGCATTCTCGCGGCGTACGTCCAAGGCGTTGCCGACGGCATGCATCAGGTGGGTCTTGCCCAGGCCGACTCCGCCGTAGAGAAACAGCGGATTATAAGCACCGCCGGGATTCTCGGAGACCTGGCGCGAAGCGGCCCGCGCCAACTGGTTGGACTTGCCCTCGACGAAGGTTTCGAAGGTGAAATTCTGGTTCAACCCGCTGTTATGCTTGAGGCTGCCCTCGACCTGTACCTGTCGCTCGCCGGAGGGACGTCGCGGTGTCTCCCCTTCATCCCGCAACCGATCGATTTCGGATTCATCCGCCACATCACCCCGTGGAGGAGTATGCACGGCGGGAGCTCGAGGCGCCGCGGATACCGGATCCCCGAGCTCCCGCGGCTGGGGGGCAGGTGCCGCCCGACGACTGCCAACGGTCAACACCACCTTGGGTGGTTTGGCAGGGGCCAGCTCGCGCATCAACTCACTGATGCGCTTGGCGTACTTGTCACTGACCCAATCACGCACGAACCGGTTGGGAGCCAACAGGCGCAACTGGTTGGACTCCCCCTCCTCTTCCGCCTGCAATGGGCGAATCCAGGTGTTGAACTGCTGAGAGCTCAATTCATCCTGCAGGGTAGCCAGACACTGTTGCCAGAGAGCGAGCGACACGCAACCTCACCATCATAGATTCAAGAACGACCGCACATTGTATCGTCCAGCCATCGGGTTATCCACATGAAGTGAGCCCTGAAAAAGGTTTGTGGAAAACCCTGTCCCCAGGACCGGGACACGCCCGGGGGCAAAATGGGGATCATTCACTGCTGTGGACAGTACCCGCTTCCATCCACTGTATACCCACCGGGAACACACGACTTCCTCCAAGGATGTCCACACGAAAAGAAACAAAGCAAAATTTTGATTTATAAGGGGAAAGAAAGCTTATCCACAAAAATCTTCCCCAGTTATAATAACAGCTTTTTCAATATATATACGTAATAGGTAACCGTTGTCATGCCCATGAGGCCGGTTCACAGCGTGACGACACACAAGGAGGAATTGCGCCGTAGGCGTGAAATCACTACAATTCCCGGTCTTGATCCGAATCTCCCCGGGTTTCCAATCGAAACCGGGTACCCAGACGTTATCGATCCGTTCCAAAAACCACGTGGGAATAATCAGTTATGAAACGCACCTTCCAACCCAGCGTTCTCAAGCGCAAGCGCGCACATGGCTTCCGCGCTCGCATGGCCACCAAGAATGGTCGTGCCGTCCTGGCGCGTCGTCGCGCCAAGGGCCGCAAGCGTCTGAGCGCTTGATCGTAAACGCGTGTCCAATCAGGGCTTTCCTCGGCGGCTGCGCCTGCTGACCGCCGAGGACTATCGACGTGTCTTCGATACGGCAGCTTTCAAGCTTCACGGCAAGGGGTTGATGGCCCTGGCCTCGCCCAACGCATTGGGCCACCCGCGCCTTGGCCTCATCTTCAGCAAGAAGAACGTCCGCCGGGCCGTTGATCGCAATCGCCTCAAGCGAATCACTCGCGAATCCGTTCGGCTTCGCCAGCATCGACTCCCCTCCGTGGACATCGTATTGCTCGCCCGGCGAGGCGTACAGGAGCTGGACAATGAGATTGTCCACCGCCAATTGCAGGGTATGTGGCGACGCCTTGAGCGCGAAGCGCAAAAGACGCCGAGCCGTTCCTCTTGCGCCTCGACAGACCGCTGATGGTCGATCCAGCGCACCACCGATGTCATCCTGCGGAGCGCGCATGAGCCTGTTCTCGCTTCTCGCTGCGGAGCTTGACGCCGCCCCTTCGAAAGCGGACGCTCCGCTGACGGAAGCCAGCCTGCCATCGGCAGGCTTTCGTGTATGTCGGGTGTGCGACACACGCTGCGCCATCGGAATGTTCACCACCCATCGGGCAGACCCCTCATGGACGTAAAACGACTACTCCTGTTGATCCCCCTGGCGATACTCGCCTATCTGATCGTCGTGCAGTGGAATCAGGACTATGGCCAGGCGACTCAGGCGCCGCAGGCCCCGGCCATTACCGACAATGCATCGACCCCGTCCCAGGGTACCGGGGACACTGACGGCGGTGACCTGTCGGTTCCATCCAGTGGCACCACCGACGCTGACATGGGCAACGCGATGCCCGGCAACGAAGCGGCGTCCAACAGCCGTGACCTGGTAGCAGTTGCCACCGATGTACTCGATGTACGCATCGATCCACAAGGCGGTGACATCGTGTATGCCGCCCTGCCTCAGCACAAGTATGCCGAGAACTCCGAGCAACCCTTCGTGCTGCTTTCCGATAACGGCACTCGCAGCTATGTGGCCCGCTCGGGGCTCCAGCTGGAGGGGCACCAGGGCCGCATCGCCTTTACCCCCCAGCAGACCGAATATCGGTTGGGCGAAAATGACGACCAGCTCCAGGTGGATCTTGGTGCCACCGTCAACGGCGTGGACGTCATCAAGCGCTTCACCTTCGATCGCGACAGCTATGCCGTGAAGGTTGCCTACCTGCTGGATAATCCCAGCGAAACGCCGGTTACCGCGCGTTTCGTCGGCCAATTGGTACGCGACAATACCAGCGACCCGTCGAGCGGCCCGAAGATGGGTATGAGCTCCTTCCTCGGCGCCGCCTTTTCCACGCCGGAAGATCGCTATCTGAAGGTCGGTTTCGAAGACATCCGCAACGGCGAATTCGAGAACCGCGACGTCGAGGGAGGCTGGGTCGCCATGATTCAGCACTACTTCACGTCTGCCTGGGCCCCACCCCAGGACCAACAGAACCTCTACTACGCCTCGACCGACTCTAAAAATCGCAACGTGGCGGCCTTCGCCGGTCCGACCCGCACTCTGGGCGCCCAGAGCGAAACCTCGCTGCAGGCCACACTCTATATGGGGCCGAAGATCCAGGATCGCCTGGAAGCGGTCGCGCCGCACCTGGAGCTGACCGTCGACTTCGGCTGGTTGTGGTTCATCGCCAACCCGCTGTTCTGGCTGCTCGATCACATCCATGACCTGATCGGCAACTGGGGCTGGTCCATCGTCATCCTGACGCTGCTGGTCAAGACCGCTCTCTGGCCTCTCTCCGCCAAGGCCTACAAGTCCATGGCGCGCATGCGCAAGCTGGGCCCCGAGATGCAGCGCCTCAAGGAACAGTACGGCGATGATCGCCAGAAGATGTCCCAGGAGATGATGAAGTTCTACCAGAAGGAGAAGATCAACCCCCTGGGTGGCTGTCTGCCTATCCTGGTACAGATGCCCGTCTTCATCGCCCTGTACTGGATGCTGCTCGAGTCGGTGGAACTGCGTCACGCGCCCTTCATGTTCTGGATCACCGACCTCTCGGTGAAGGATCCCTTCTTCATCCTGCCGATCCTGATGGGCGCATCGATGTTCGTGCAGCAACTGCTCAACCCGACACCGCCGGATCCGACCCAGGCGAAGATCATGAAGCTGCTGCCGGTGGTCTTCACCTTCTTCTTCCTGTGGTTCCCCGCTGGCCTGGTGATCTACTGGGTGGTGAACAACATCACTTCCATCGCCCAGCAGTACTTCATCACCCGCAAGATCGAGGCCGATCCCGAGGTCGGCAAAGGCATGAAGACCAAGTAGACCTGCCTGCTCGTTCGTTTTTCCAGACCCCCGCCCCGCGGGGGTCTGGCGTTTCCGAGCGCCGACATCGACAATGTCGGCGACCCACTCGAGGAATCATCGATGGCCGAACGCCTTTACGCACAGGACACCATTGCCGCCCTGGCGACACCGCCCGGACAGGGCGGCGTGGGCATCATCCGCGTATCGGGCCCCGCCTGCCGCTCGATCGCTGACAAGGTACTGGGACACTGCCCTGCCCCGCGACAAGCACTCTATGGCCCTTTCCGGGGCGAGAACGGCATGCTCGACGAGGGCATCGCGCTGTTCTTCGAGGGGCCCGGCTCCTTTACCGGGGAGGATGTCCTCGAACTTCAAGGACACGGCGGCACGGTGATCATGGATCTGCTGCTGGAACGCTGCGTGCAGCTCGGAGCGAGACTGGCCAGACCCGGCGAGTTTTCCGAACGCGCCTTCCTCAACGACAAGCTGGACCTGGCCCAGGCAGAGGCCATTGCCGACCTGATCGAGGCAAGCTCCCGCGGTGCCGCCGAGAACGCCTTGCGCTCGCTGCAAGGCGAATTCTCGAGACGCGTCGAAGCACTGGTTCAAGAGCTCATCGAACTGCGCATATACGTCGAGGCGGCCATCGATTTCCCCGAGGAAGAGATCGATTTCCTCGCCGATGGCCACGTCGCCGGCAAGCTCGAATCGATCCGTACGACACTCGCCGATGTCCGCGATAGCGCCGGTCAGGGCGCCTTGATGCGCGAGGGCATGAATGTGGTCATCGCCGGGCGGCCCAATGCCGGCAAGTCGAGTCTGCTCAATGCCCTCACCGAGCAGGACACCGCCATCGTCACCGACATCGAAGGAACGACGCGAGACGTGCTGCGCGAGCACATCCACCTGGACGGCATGCCATTGCACGTGATCGATACCGCCGGGCTGCGGGATACACCGGACGCAGTGGAGAAGATCGGCGTGGCCAGAGCCTGGTCGGAAATCGAAAAGGCCGATCGCGTATTGCTGATGGTCGATGCCACGACGACCGATACCGTGGACCCGATGACCATCTGGCCCGAGTTCGTTCAGCGGCTCGCCGACCCGAGCCGCCTCACTCTGGTCCGCAACAAGGTCGATACCAGCCAGGAGCCACCGGGTCTCGATTTATCCACACCCACCCCCATCGTCCGCCTTTCGGCGAAGACCGGCCAGGGTGTGGATAACTTGAAGGAACACCTGAAGGCCGTGATGGGCTTCTCGACGACGACCGAGGGACGCTTCTCGGCACGTCGCCGCCACCTGGATGCCCTGGATCGTGCCGCCACGGCGCTGCATAACGGCGCTGCCCAGCTCTCCGGTCATGGTGCCGGCGAACTGCTCGCCGAAGACCTGAGAGACGCACAGCAGTCATTGGGGGAAATTACCGGCGAATTCAGCGCCGATGACCTCCTGGGCGAGATCTTCGGCAGCTTCTGCATCGGCAAGTAACAGAGACCTGACAACAGCTGTTCCGGCCTCTGCCGGTCGGAAACCCGGCATGCGTACCACTCCCCTCGGCGTCCTCCTTGAGTTGCCTTGGGTTGCCGGATCTATCGCCCGGCATGTCGTTCATTCCGGAACCCACCAGTCGCCCCGGTAGTGGCAGGCGTCTCCCAGCACAGGCGCCAGTTGCGCCATGGCATCGGCCAGGCGCTGGTCCAATCCCCAGGGGGGATTGATCACCAGCATGCCACTGCCATACATGCCGTGTTCCCGTCGGGGCGAAGCCACCTTTAGTTCGCTGCGCCAGATCTTGCGCAACCCGCCGTTCTTGAGCGCGTCGAGAAGCGCGTCATGCCGCCCCGCCGGTAATAGCGGATACCAGACCATCACCACTGCGTGCCGTGCCTTGCGCATGGCCTTGAGCAGCGTATCGGCGACGTCGCCATACTCCGCCTTGCGCTCGTAGCTTGGATCGATCAGTACACACAAACGTGGCGTTGTCACCGGCAAGGCCTCGATCAACCCCGACAGACCATCGCCGTGCACGTGACGTGCCCCGTTGAGAACGCCTTGCCTGTTCAGGTGGTCGTGCTCTCCGGGATGCAACTCGAACAGCTGCAGCGCGTCCTGCTCACGTAACCGCTGGGCCAGCCACCAGGGCGAACCGGGATAGTGACCGAGGGTTTTCGGATTCTGTCGGTTCTGGGCCGTCGCCAATCCTTCGAGCCAATCCGCCAGCAGCGGGTCATCGGCCAGGCGGCGCCGTTCCTTCCAGAGCCTTTCTGCACCATCACGGTACTCACCTAATCGACGGGTCTCTTCGGCATCCAGGGGATAATGGCCACGACCGGCATGAGTATCTATGTACGTAACAGGAGACGATTTACGTAATAGGTGATCAATGACGGCATAAAGCGTCAAGTGCTTGTGAACGTCGGCGAAATTGCCCGCATGATAGGCGTGCTGATAGGAAAGCATGATCCTGAATCCCGGGATGGGCAAGGTGGGCAAATAAAGGCCCGCCTAGGCGGGCCAATGCGTGGAGCGCAAACTCGATCAGCTCTGCGTCATGGGCGTCAACGTCATCTCGACGCGACGATTCTGGGCACGGCCGGCTTCCGTCTCATTGCTGGCGACTGGCTGGTTCTCGCCATACCCCTGCATGTTGAGCCGACTGGCCGATACGCCCGACTGGCTCAGGTACTGCCCTACCGCCTGTGCACGGCGCTCGGAAAGGCGCTGATTGTAGGCAGCATCACCGGTACTGTCGGTGTGGCCGACAATATTGATCAAGGTCTCGGAATACTGCGTCAGTACCCGGGAAACATCCTGCAGGGCACTGGTGGCCGCCGGTGTGAGATCACTGGAGTCGAAACCGAAGGTGACACTGCTCGGCATGTTGAGCACGATGTCGTTACCTCGACGCTCCACCCCGATACCGGTCCCTTCCATGTTGCGACGCAGTTGTTCTTCCTGGCGGTCCATGTAGGCACCCACGCCACCGCCAGCGGCAGCACCCACGGCGGCGCCGATCAAGGCACGATCGCGCCGACTCGTGCTGCCATCGCCACTCAAGGCGCCAGCAGCGGCCCCGACCACTGCACCAATGGCGGCACCAGTTCCCGTCTGGTTGCGCTGTGTCTGTCCGCTGTTGGGGTTCGTGGTGGTACAGCCCACCAGTAGAACGGCGGCCGCCAGAGGGGCGAGCGGACGAAGAGGTTTCATCATGGGTAACTCCTTGTGGAAAAGGTGGCGTCCTTTACGCGTCGGCTTCGCTGATGAGAGCCAACAGCTCATTCAAGAATAATAGACCGCGGGACGATGCTTGAAGTCTCCCGGCATCTTCCACCAAAAGTCCTTTTTCACGTGCCTCTACCAGACGCGATGACATGACCTCCGGCGTATACCCAGTGTGTGCGCACCACGTCGCCATCGAGACACCATCGACGAGGCGCAACGCGTTCATGGCAAACTCCAGTGGGAGCTCATCGGGATCCACCGGAGCACGACCGGCAACGAATCCTCGAGGATCCCGGCGACGTCTCAGGTAGGCCTCCGGCTGACGCGCCTTCCAGCGTCGTTCGATCGCCAGGCCCTCCCCCTCCCGTGCGCTCAACTTGCCATGGGCACCGGCACCGATACCCAGGTAGTCACCGAAGCGCCAGTAATTGAGGTTATGGCGTGCTCGCTGTCCGGGCCGTGCATAGGCGGATATCTCGTAACGCGAGAGCCCCGCCGCTTCCAGTCGTTCGTGGCCAATATCCTGAATATCCCAGAGCACTTCTTCTTCCGGCAGGGTCGGCGGCCGAGAATGAAATTCGGTATTGGGTTCGAGGGTCAGCTGATACCAGGAGAGGTGCTCGGGCGAAAGCGCCAGCGCCCTGTCCAGGTCAGCCAATGCCAATTCGACCGTCTGGCCGGGCAAGCCATGCATGAGATCGATATTGAGGTTATCGAAGCCGGCATGTCGAGCTTCCCGGATGGCAGCTTCGGCGTCGGCGCCACCATGGATCCGCCCCAGAACGGCGAGTTGATCGTCCTGAAAACTCTGGACGCCGAGCGAGAGCCGGTTGATGCCGGCCTGGCGATACCCGGCGAAACGCCCGCGCTCCAGGGTACCGGGATTCGCCTCGAGAGTGATCTCGATGTCCGGAGCCAACGGTAGGCGTGCTTTCAGTGCCTCGAGCAATCGACGATAGAAGGAGGGTGCCATCAGGCTCGGCGTTCCCCCTCCTATGAAGACGCTGACAATCTCGCGACCGGCGGCCAACGGCAGATCGGCATCCAGATCATCGATCAGTGCCGCCAGATATTCCTCCTCCGGCAACTCGGCGCCCCGCCCCACACCATGGGAATTGAAGTCACAATACGGACACTTGCGCACACACCATGGAACGTGCACATAGAGCGCCAGAGGCGGCAGGTGGTCGATCATGGTGACCACACAGCATCGGACAAGGCGTCCACCAGGGCGTGAAGAGCTCGACCGCGATGACTCAGACGATTCTTCTCCGAGGCTGACAGTTCGGCTGCCGACATCCCCTGATCCGGCAACCAGAACAAGGGATCGTAACCGAAGCCGCCCTCGCCACGGGGATGAGCCAAGATCTCGCCGTCCCAGTGCCGCTGGACGATCAAGGGTACTGGATCCTCGGCATGGCGCAGCAGTACCAGCACGCACCAATAGCGGGCATGACGATGCCCTTCAGGAATATCGCTCAATGCCTCGAGAAGATGGCGGTTATTGCGCTCATCATCCCTGGGCTCCCCGGCGAAGCGAGCGGAATAGATACCGGGTCGGCCCTGAAGTGCCTCGACAGCAAGGCCGGAATCGTCCGCCAGGGCCGGGGCACCACTGACACGACTGGCCTCTCGAGCCTTGAGCAAGGCATTCTCGACGAAGGTCAACCCGGTCTCTTCGACTTCGTCGACAGCAAATGTCGACTGGGGCCTGACATCGAAGCCCAACGGGGCGAGAAGCTGATGAAATTCGCGTAGCTTGCCGGCGTTACCGCTGGCCAGTACCAGATGCTTGGACATGTCGTGCGCTCATTGCGAATGAAAGGCGGAAAACGGGAGTCGATGTCGTATTCTACGAGCCATTTAAAGGTGAGGAAACGCTTCGGTATCCGTCACGAGCCGCGATGAATTAGCGAATTAAACATTAACAAACAATCACATACATCTCATGGCGACACATTATTTAACTTTCCCGACGGAGCGATTACATTCATGATAGAGACAAGCTATTACGCTCATGAAAGGGAACATGGTATGGATCAGCGAGCGCCCCCGCCCCCGGGTAACAGGCCGAAGAAACCATGATAGCTCGAAGAGGCGAATAACCGCAGGTCTAGGTCGACCGGAACATTGGGCCGTCGATGAGGTCGACGCATCAGCGCACAAGAAGAACAACGATAACGCCATGAATGATCCGCGCGGGCGTTCATCCCGTGTTTTCCTGACGGGCCTCAAACCAAGACAATGCTTTCGTCACGCCAAGGATTCCACCATGGACAAGGACCACCGCTCTCTGCTTCTCGTCACCGAACCCAGCCCGCAATCCCAGCTTTTCGTGGATTATCTACATCAGCAGCTCGAGTGCCCCGTCGCCATCGCGCTTCCCGGGTCAAGGCCGGCGGACGCCACGGCGTTTCCCACGGTTATCCTGCTGGACATCGACCACATGGACGCGGCATCGATACAAGCTTGGTATGACCATTCTGCGGACCAGCCCGGCGTGTCACTGGCGGTCTTCAACCTCACCGACGAAGACAAGGCCGCCGAACTGCTGGCTGCCATGCATCTGCAGGGTGTCTTCTATCGCCAGGATGACCTGTCACTGATCTGCAAAGGCTTGAATACCCTCATGGACGGGCTCCCCTGGATGTCAAGAACGCTGATGGCGCGTCTGCTGGAATACCTGCGCCAGCAACAACTGAATGCCTATCGCCCGGCGTGCGGGCTCACCCAGCGAGAGCGAGAAATCATCGGCCTGCTGGGTTCCGGTTCCTCCAACCTGGAGATCGCCGAGATACTGGAAATCAGTGAACACACCGTGAAATCGCATCTCTACAACACCTTCAAGAAGATCGGCGTCAACACGCGGAAGCAGGCGATACATTGGGCACGCCAGCATCTCGGTGCGCCGCCGACCCGCGGCGAACGCTGACGTCAAACCTGTCTCAGCGCACATGCTCCTGAATCAACCCGGCCAGTATCTCGGCAGCGTTGTCAGCAGTGGTATCAAGCCTGACCAGCAACAGACGTTCCTCATCGCTGAAATCTTCGAAGGCTTCACGTTGTCGGGCCAGGATGGCGAGGCTTTCTTCGGCAAGCACATCCTGACGAGCGGCCCGTTTGGTGATACGCCGTTCGAGAGTTGCCTCATCGGCCTCGAAACTGATCAACAGCACGGGCAAGCCACGGCCTTCGGCCTGATGGCGCAATAGGTCACGTTGTTCACGCTTGAGGCAGGTGCCATCAATACAGACCGGCAATCCGGCATCCAGCAAGGCGCCGGCATACTTCGCCAAGCGGCGGTAAGTCTTTTCCGTGGCCGTATCGGAAAAGATGTCCACAGGCACATCTTTCTTCTCCTCCTGTGGATGAATCCCATGCAGCCGGCGTCGTTCCACATCCGAGCATAACCGGATCGCGCCCAACCGGCTCACCAGGGTGCGCGTAAAACGACTCTTGCCGCTTCCGGCCACACCGACACCGATGACCAGAGGGGGGAATCGGAACTCGGTATAGCGCTCGGCAAGATCGAGGTAGCGGCGACAGGCACTCATGGTTTCCGCCAGCAACGCCGGCTGCTCGTCATCGCCGGCCTCCTCGCGACGTCGCAAGGCCCGACGGGCACCGGACAGGCATTCAATGACACGGAAGACCGGTAACAGTCGGGGCAATTCGTAATCACCGGAAATGCGCAAGTAACTATCCAGAGCCTGATGAGAGAGCTGGCCCTCATCGCGCACCTCGAGCCCCACCAGCAACGATGCCACGTCGCTGGCCGGATCGAGGGGTCCATCGACACCCGCACCGTCAAGATCCCGATCAATGGCATTGGCCACCAGGACACGTCCTTCATCGAGCAATCGACTACGGGGATTGGCGCTTGCCCAGCTTTCTGGCAGCAACATTGTGTCGCGCGCACTCAGCAACGGTTCGAGGCGAGCAATGTTTTCCTCTAGCCAACGAGCCAGGTCGGACAACCGGAGGCGGTCCTCATCACCGCTCATCAGCAACTCCAGGCCCTGTATCTCGGCATTCATCCGTTCCCGAATCGCCCGGAGGGAACAGGATGCATCATCCGTGTCATGCTCACCGTGCCAGGCGCAGAGGGACAGAAGCAGTGACGCAAGATCGTAGTCACCTTCCCGAGGCAGGGTATCGTGGGGCTGTCGCTGGCTCATCGCCTATCTCCTAGCTGGAACGTCGTCTCAAGCCTGGCGCATCGACGCGAAAGCCGATTCGGCGGCATCGAGGGTCGCCTGAATATCCTCGGGTGCATGAGCGCTGGACATGAAGCCGGCCTCGAAGGCTGACGGCGCCATGTAGATGCCATGCTCCAGCATGGCGGAGAAAAATCGCCGGAAAGCATCCGCATCGCAGGCCGTCGCCTGAGCGAAATTGTCCACACGGCTCTGGCCTGTGAAGAAGATGCCGAACATGCCCCCGGCTTGCTGGGCAATCATGTCGATACCAGCCTCCTCGGCTCTGGTCCGAAGTCCGTTGCACAGCGTCTCGACGCGCTGGGTCAGAGCATCATGGAATCCCGGCTCACGAACCTTGTCGAGCAGGGCAATGCCCGCCGCCATGGCCAGGGGGTTCCCGGCCAGAGTGCCGGCCTGATAGATCGGACCGAGCGGCGAGATATTCTCCATGATCGAACGACGACCACCGAAGGCACCCACCGGCATCCCGCCACCGACGATCTTGCCCAGACAGGTCAGATCGGGCGTGACGCCATAGTGGGCCTGGGCACCCCCCATGGCGACTCGAAACCCGGTCATCACCTCATCGAAGATCAGGACGCTTTCGTGACGATCGCAGACCCGACGCAGCGTCTCCAGAAACCCCGGCTGAGGCGGAATGCAGTTCATGTTGCCGGCCACCGGCTCGACGATGATGCAGGCAACCTGATCGCCGATCTCCTCGAAACAGGCTTCCACGGCATCGGCATCGTTATAGGGCAGCGTCACGGTGTGTTCGGCCAGTGAGGCCGGTACACCCGGGGAGCTCGGTTCGCCATGAGTGAGAGCGCCGGAACCGGCCTTGACCAGCAAGGAGTCGGTATGGCCATGATAGTTGCCCTCGAATTTGACGATCTTGTCGCGTCCGGTATAGCCACGGGCCAAGCGCACCGCCGACATGGTGGCCTCGGTTCCGGAATTGACCATGCGCACCATCTCGATGCTGGGCATCATCTCGCAGATCAGATCGGCCATCTGAGTCTCGATGGCGGTAGGCGTGCCGAAAGAGAGGCCGGCATCGAGTCGCTCGCGAACGGCCCCCAATACATCGGGATCGGCATGGCCAGTGATCATCGGCCCCCAGGAACCGACATAATCGATATAACGCTTACCTTCCACATCGAACAGATAAGCGCCCTGGGCACGCTCCATGAAAACCGGGGGACGCTCCAGTCCCTTGAAGGCACGCACCGGCGAATTGACACCGCCGGGGATGTGTCGACAGGCCCGTTCGAAGAGCTGTGCGGATGTGGTCATGTCAACCTCTAGTCCTGTTGAAGGATAACCTTTCGATCACCTGGAAGCGTGATGCCTGCGGCTTCCAGGCTGTGGATAAATCTCTGGATAAGCTTTTAGCGAGCGGTGATTTCACGGTGAATGTCGTCGAAATACGCCTACCCGTTCGGCCGATCATCGTGGCTCCCATTCTCGACGCAGACGCCGGTAAAGACCAGCCCGGTGGCTCACCGTCGACTTACTTTCATGTCGATCGGTAACCGCCAAAGTCGCCTCGGCAGACACTGCTCCTGACCGGGGCGCCAGCCATTCGCCAGGGCCTCCCAGGTAAAAGCCTGAGCCTGCTCGCTGGCACGGGCCAGCGATTCACCCAACGCTAGCCTGGCCGCCAGGGACGCTGCCAGGGTGCACCCCGAGCCATGGAAGACACCGTCCAGCCGCGGCCACTCCCACTGGCGATCGCCATCCGGCGTGTGCAGGGTGTGCACCACGCTTTCGGCCGACTCACGGGCCTCTGGCACCTCGGTCCCGGTGACCAGTACCGCCTGACACCCCAGGCGCATCAGGCTCACCGCCCGCTGGGTCTCGTCATGGCAATGACGTTCGGCCAGTCGCGACAGCTCCAGGTGATTCGGTGTCAGAATATCCACAAGCGGCAGCAATCGCGACCGATAGGCACTGGCCAACGCCTCGGTGGATAACTCGCGCCCCCCTCCGGCCTTGAGTACCGGGTCCGCCACCACTGGCACGCCGGGGCGTTGTCGAACGACCTCCACCACGGCATCCAGCGTCGCCATATCGGCCAGCAAGCCAATCTTGATGGCGGCGATCTCGATATCCACAAGCTCATTCGCCATCTCGACGATGAGACCGGCTCCCACCGGGTGAACGGCCCTGACATCTCGACAGTTCTGAGCCGTCATGGCGGTAGGAATCGTCAGTGCCCATCCACCGCAGGCAGCAATGGCCTCGGCATCCGCCACCAGGCCGGCACCGCCGGTGGGATCATGCCCCCCCAGCACCAGCACCACCGGCAAGTGGGGGTTGGTCATCAGGGAATTCGACATCAGAACGGCTTCAGCACGGCAAGAATGACGATCACCAGCAAGGCGACCACAGGCAACTCATTGAAAATACGAAAATAACGCGAAGAACGCCGGCAACGCTCGGCGGCGAACTGCTTGAGATAGATCAGACAGACATGGTGGTAAGCCACCAGCAATGCCACCAGGGTGAGCTTGATATGCATCCACCCCTGTCCGAGCCAGCCCGGCGCCTGATAGAGCAGTATCCCGCCGAACACCAGAACGGCGATCATCGAAGGGGTCATGATGCCGCGATAGAGCTTGCGCTCCATGGTGGCGAAATACGCCATGGCTTGCCGCTCGTCCCGGTCACGCGCCGTGGCGTGATAGACGTAGAGCCGCGGGAGATAGAACATGGCGGCAAACCAGGTCACCACGGCCACGAGGTGAAGGGCCTTGATCCAGGGATACATGTCGACTCCTCAAGTGTCGCTGAAGCGATAATAGCGTTCGATGGCATCACGAGTGATGATACCGGAAATGCGCTTCTTCCCGGGACGGTGCCCATGCTCTACGTAGAGAGCGTCCACGTGCTTGGTGTTGAGCCGGTCAAAGGCCTCGGAGAGAGTCGCCTGCAGGTGGATCGGTGCCAGGTCCAGGCGCTGTCCGGGGATTTCCAGTAGATCAAGACGCCCATCCTTGCCGATCTTGTCGCCCTCGTCATGTTCCAGCATCCAGCGCGCCAGGGCCGCGGCCTTGAGCGCCAGCATTGGCTTGTCGTCCCGGGAGCGCTCGATGATCACCCATTCCGGCTTGCCATCGAGCAGGGCACTGGCTTCGGCGCGTGTCACGCGACGCGGCGTACGCACCAGGGCACGCTCCATGACCGCCGGGACCGATACGCGGGAAAGCGCCTGCATCAGCGGCTGTTGCAAGGGATGCAAGCCATGGCGCGTGACACTGATGAAGAAGCCGTCGCAGCCGCACAGCTGCCGCGACGTCAAGCCCGCGACCACCACAGCCAGCATGCCCGGCAGGATCAGGCCGGGATTGTGGGTCAGCTCCAGCAGTGCCATCAATGCTGCCAGGGGCGCCTGCAACACAGCCCCCATCATCGCCGCCATGCCTAGCATGGCATATACCTCGGGACCGGCAGCGATTTCAGGCAACAGCCAGCCACCAAGCAGCCCGCACAGGGCGCCGGCAGCCCCCCCGGCCACCAGTATCGGACCGATGATGCTCACCGGAATACCACAAGCTACGGCGATCGCCGTCAGCAACAGCTTGCCGATGGCCAGCGCCAGCAGCATATCGATCGACGGTGTACCGGTCAGTATTTCCCCCAGGCTGTCGTACCCCATCCCTTGTACCTGGGGATACCACCAGGCCACACCTCCCACCAGCAGTCCGACCATCGCCAGGCGTCCCGCAAAGGGCAGGCGTTTCATGATGTTGCCGGAACGTGCCACCCTCACGAAGAGGCCGGCCATCAAACCGATCAACAGCGCACTGAGCACGATCCAGGGCAGATTGAAGAGCGATTCCAGTTCCACACCGCTCATCTGGAAGGGTCGTTCGCCCCCATAAACCATCCTCGCCACCAACGCACCGATCGTCGATGCCAGAATGACCGGCATGAAGCCGGTGATGGTATATTCCATCATCACCACTTCCATGGCGAAGATGACGCCGGCGATCGGCGTATTGAACGAGGCCGAGATACCGGCGGCAGTCCCGCAGGCCACCAGGACACGCAGGCTGTTGTGGGGCAAGCGTAGCCGCTGGCCGAGTCCGCTGGATGCCGCGGCGCCGAGATGGATGGCCGGCCCCTCGCGCCCGGCGGACAGCCCCCCCAACACCGACACCAGCCCGACCCACCACTGCGTGACCCAGTTGCGCACCGGAAAGCGCCCCTGGTGATAGGTCAGTCGCTCGATGACATGGGCCACGCCGATCTGGCGCCCGGCCGGTGGTTGGCGCCATAACCAAAGGCCGATCAGGGTCACCGCCAGCAATGGCAGCAAGGCCCTGGTCGCCGGAGACAGACCTTCGAACGCCTCGGGATCGGCGCCGGGCATGAAGGCCATGGCCCCGACTTCCAGCAACAGGCGGAAGCCGACCATCAACCCCCCGGTGATCAATCCCGAGAAAATACCCAGTACACACAATTGAGGCAGGGCATCGACACTGGCCAACCGACGGCGGAAGCCATCCAGGGTGAAATCGAGTAGCGGGCGTCGCGACAAGGTGACCTTCCTCTGGACCCGAGCATGATGGAAACGCTGGATGGCCACCACTGGGTAGGCCATGCTTCTCTTGTGTATCATATCCGGAGACAGAGGTCCCAGCGTCCACCAATGAGGAGCCCATCGTGATCAAGGTCGGAATCGTCGGCGGCACCGGCTATACCGGAGTCGAACTGCTCAGATTGCTGGCTCGCCATCCGCAGGTGCATGTCGAGGCCATCACCTCGCGCAGCGAAACCGGCCTGGCCGTCAGCGAGCTGTACCCCAACCTGCGCGGTCATTACGATGATCTGCGTTTCAGCGACCCTGACCCTGCAAGACTGGCGACCTGCGACGCCGTATTCTTCGCCACGCCCCATGGCGTCGCTCATTCCCTGGCCGGCGAGCTTCTTGACCGGGGAACCCGTGTCATCGACCTCTCGGCGGATTTCCGCCTGCGTGACGCCGAAGAATGGACCCAATGGTACGGTCAGCCGCACGGCGCTGCCGAACTGCTCGATGAGGCGGTCTATGGACTACCCGAGACCAACCGAGAGCGCATTCGCGCGGCTCGCCTGGTCGCCGTGCCCGGCTGCTACCCCACCGCCGTGCAACTCGGCCTGCTGCCGCTGCTCGAGAGTGGATCGATCGATCCGGGGCGGATCATCGCCGACTGCAAGTCCGGCGTTACCGGCGCCGGACGAGGGGCCAAGGTACCTTCGCTGCTGGCCGAAGCCAGCGAATCGATGAAATCCTATGGCGCCTCGGGACATCGCCACCTGCCGGAAATCCGCCAGGGGCTCGGCGACGCGGCCAGGGGGCCGGTAAACCTGACCTTCGTACCACACCTGACCCCGATGATCCGCGGCATCCACGCCACCCTGTATGGCCAGCTCCACGATGATGTCGACGACCTCCAGGGCCTGTTCGAGCGTCGCTTCGCCGATGAACCCTTCGTCGACGTGATGCCGGCGGGCAGTCATCCCGAAACCCGCAGCGTCAAGGGCGCCAACATGTGTCGCCTGGCGATTCATCGCCCCGGCGACGGCGACACCGTGGTCGTGCTTTCGGTGATCGACAACCTGGTCAAGGGCGCTTCCGGCCAGGCGGTGCACAACCTCAACCTGATGTTCGGCCTCGATGAGACGGCCGGCCTCGACGCCCCGGCCATGATGCCCTAGCCCCCACACAATAGTTGACCTTTTTACTGGGTGGTGTGGATAATCGTGGCATGAACCACACCCACCCATCACGAGGAGGTCACCGATGAGCGGTGTCGCATCCTTCGTTCCTACTCCGCTGCTGCTGTCCGACAGCGCCAAGGCACGCATCAGAAGCCTGGTCGAGGACGAGGGTAACCAGGAACTCAAGCTGCGGGTCTACGTGACCGGTGGCGGCTGTTCCGGTTTCCAGTACGGTTTCGACTTCGCCGAAGCGGTCGCCGACGACGATACGTTGGTGCAATTCGACGATGTGGCCCTGGTAGTCGATCCCCTGTCCTACCAGTACCTGGTCGGTTCCACGGTGGATTTCGAGGAAGGCCTGGCCGGGGCACGCTTCATGATCCAGAACCCCAATGCCACCACTACCTGCGGTTGTGGCGCTTCCTTCATGGTCTGAACGTAACCGTTGACCCGCCGCTGGAAGGTCCCGCTGGCCCGGACTTGACGCTTTCACGACAACTCGCCATGGTGGATGAGTATTCCACAATAATTGCTTCCATGGGGAAACGTATGAAACGTCAACTGAAGGCGGTCTCGCTGGCATCCTGCATCGGTCTTGGCCTGGGTACCTCCGGCCTCGCCGTCGCCCAGGACCAGACTCTCAATGTGGCCACCGATCCGAGCTTCGTACCCTTCGAGATGATGGACCAGGAAACCGGAGAAATGGTCGGTTTCGACATGGACATCATCCAGGAAGTCTCCGAACGGGCCGGGTTCGACTACAACCTCCGGACCATGGACTTCAACGGCATCATCCCCGCCGTCCAGACCGGCAACGTCGATATCGCCATCGCCGGCATCACCATCACCGACGAACGCTCCGAGATCGTCGACTTCTCCGCCCCCTACTATGACAGCGGCCTGAAGCTGCTGGTCAACGCCGACGACGACAGTATCCAGGCCGTCGAAGACCTGGAGGGCAAGAAGGTCGGTACCAAGATCGGCTCCACCAGCTACGACTATCTCGAGGAAAACCTCGGCGACAGCGCCGATATCACGCCCTATCCAGGTTCAAGCGACATGTACATGGCGTTGCTGGGGGGAAGCGTCGATGCGGTCTTCTACGACGCGCCCAATGTCGGCTACTTCTCCCAGACCAAGGGCAAAGGCCAGGTCAAGACCGTTGGCCCGCTCTACGAAGGCCAGCAATACGGCCTCGCGCTCGTCAAAGGCAGCGAATGGGTCGAGCCCGTCAACGAGGCCCTGGCCGAGATGAAGGAAGATGGCACCTACGATGACATCCACGCCAAGTGGTTCGGTGCTCCTTCCGACGAGGAATGATTCAGACGTCATGCTGAACATGGGGTCGGGTCCGAGGACCCGACCCCATTTCGTTGCCAGCATGTTCCTCTCTCGACAAGGAAACACTGCCCATCAAGCGAGCAAGAGGATGCGCTCTCTGCCGGAACTCTTTCAGCGTGCCGGCGCAGCCCCGTGTAACGATGCTGTATGGCGAATGCCATTGTCGGCGTCCTCCTCATCGTTGCCGCACCAGACCAGTGTTTCCATGACAACACGCTGAAAGGGAGACCCACCGTGGACTTTCAATTCGACTGGCAGGCGGCCTTCGCCTCCATTCCGCAACTGGCAACGGGTATTCCCTACACCCTGCTGATATCCTTCGGTGGCCTGGCCATCGGCTTTATCATCGGCATCATCTTCGGCCTGCTGCGTATCAGTCCGTCTGCCTGGCTGCGGATTCCCGCCGCGACCTATATCGAGATATTCCGCGGCACCCCAGTATTGGTGCAGGTGCTGTTCATCTTCTATGGCCTTCCACAGCTCCTCGGTGGCCCCATCAATGCGCTGGTCGCCGGTATCGCGGCCATCGCCGTCAACTCCGGTGCCTACATATCGGAGATCGTGCGTGGCGGCGTCCAGTCCATCGAACGAGGCCAGCGCGAGGCCGGATTGTCGCTGGGTCTCTCGAGGACCCAGACCTTCCGCTACATCATCTGGCCTCAGGCCTTCCGGCGCATGATTCCATCGCTCGGCAACCAGGGCATCATCAGCATCAAGGACACCTCGTTGTTCTCGGTCATCGGGGTCGGTGAACTGGTCCGCCAGGGGCAGATCTACATCGCCACCACCTTCACGGCCCTGGAGGTATACCTGATGGTCGCCATGCTTTATCTGGCGATCACCCTGACGCTCTCGCTTGCGCTGAGTCTGCTCGAGCGCAAGGGCCTGGTCGGACAATAAAGGAACGCACGACATGAATCACGAGAAGTCCACGTCCGGCGCCGAGCCCATCGTGCGCCTGAACAAGCTCAACAAGCACTTCGGCAGCCTTCACGTTCTGCAGGATATCGACTTGACGGTGACGCCAGGCGAAGTAGTGGTCATCATCGGCGCCAGCGGCTCCGGCAAGTCAACCCTGATCCGCTGCGTCAATGGCCTGGAAGAGTTCCAGCAGGGCGAGCTGGACGTCGATGGCAACCCGCTGCTGCCCGACGGCAAGGCCACTCAGGCGCTACAGAAGATCCGTACCGAAGTCGGCATGGTCTTCCAGCAGTTCAATCTCTTCCCGCACCTGAGCGTACTCGACAACGTGATCCTGGCCCCCATGAAAGTACGCGGCCAGGATCGCTCCACAGCCGTCGAGACAGGCGAACGACTGCTGGAGCGGGTGGGCATCAGCGATCAGATCTACAAATACCCCACACAGCTCTCTGGCGGACAACAGCAACGCGTCGCCCTGGCCCGTGCCCTGGCCATGGAGCCGCGGCTGATGCTCTTCGATGAGCCCACCTCGGCGCTGGATCCGGAAATGATCGGCGAAGTCCTCGATGCCATGCGCGAGCTGGCCAACGACGGCATGACCATGATGATCGTGACCCACGAGATGGGCTTTGCCCGAGAGGTCGCCGACCGCGTCATCTTCATCGACAAGGGGCGGATCGTCGAGGAAGGTCCTCCCGAGACCATCTTTGACACGCCCACGGAAGCACCAACACAAAGCTTCCTGTCTCGAGTGCTCAAGCACTGACATCACCTTTCCCACCCCGCTTTTCAGCCTCGTCCGCGAGCCCTGTCGCTATCGACAGGGCTTTTTTTTGCCTGTGGAAAACCTGCTCGGCGCAAGCGCTCTAATCACGCCAGGGTGCCCGCCATTGCCGGGATGTGGAAAAAAAGCCGGGTTGTTCACAGACGCGGTGACAATCACGGTAGGGATCGGTGGAAAAGCCGTGCTCGTGCTCGCCTGTGGGCAACCTCCCCTTTCATCCACAGGCCCCGAACACCTCGTCCGCAGGTCGCCCGCGCTTTCTCCAACTTTTGATCAACACTTCAACTCATTGATATTAAAAAAATAAAACGCTTTATCCACGGAAAACGTCCACACCAGTAGTTACTACAACAACAGAACTTCTTATTCTTTTATTGTTTATGTAATAGCTAGTGAGGTCAGACAGGACCGAAGCGAAAAATCAGGGTGTGGAAAACCCTGACGATTACCCACAGGAGGTTTATACTGGCTGGCTGATTTCATCCCCGATTCGCAATATCGGTGCCATTGCACCGAACGAGGTGAACCTTGGAGTACCCCGACCGTTTCGACGTCATCGTCATCGGTGGTGGACATGCGGGCACCGAAGCCGCTCTGGCCTCGGCCCGCACGGGCTGCCGGACGCTGCTTTTGACCCACAACATCGAGACCCTGGGCCAGATGTCGTGCAATCCCGCCATCGGCGGGATCGGCAAGAGTCATCTGGTCAAGGAAATCGACGCCCTCGGCGGCGCCATGGGACTGGCCACCGACATGGGAGGTATCCAGTTTCGTGTGCTCAATGCCCGCAAAGGACCAGCCGTACGAGCCACTCGTGCCCAGGCGGATCGCGTTCTCTACAAGGCTGCCATCCGCGGCATGCTGGAAAACCAGCCCAACCTGACGCTCTTCCAGCAAGCCGCGGGTGATCTCATCGTCGAGGGTGACCAGGTATGCGGCGTCCGCACCGAGACGGGAATTCGTTTCATGGGCGAGACCGTGGTGCTGTGCACAGGCACCTTCCTCGGCGGTGTTATCCACATCGGGCTGGATAACAGCCGTGGGGGACGTGCCGGCGATCCCCCCTCCAACGCCCTGGCTGAACGGTTACGTGCCCTGCCGTTTCGCGTTGATCGTCTCAAGACCGGCACCCCGCCGCGTCTCGATGCCAAGAGCGTGGACTTTTCGGTGCTCGACGAGCAGCCCGGCGACGATCCGACGCCGGTCATGTCCTATCGCGGCGAACGCAACCTGCACCCTCGTCAGGTCAGCTGCCATATCGCTCACACCAATGAGCGGACCCACGAGATCATCCATGCCAACCTGGAGCGCTCACCGATGTTCTCCGGGGCTATCGGAGGCGTGGGGCCCCGTTATTGTCCGTCCATCGAGGACAAGGTGCATCGTTTTGCCGACAAGACGAGCCACCAGATATTCGTCGAGCCCGAGGGACTGGATACCCACGAGCTGTATCCCAATGGCATCTCCACGTCCTTGCCGTTCGATGTCCAGCTGCAGGTCGTCCGCTCGATCCGAGGGATGGAGAACGCCCATATCACGCGGCCGGGTTACGCGATCGAATATGACTTCTTCGATCCCCGTGATCTCAAGCACTCGCTGGAAACGAAATTTGTCCACAACCTGTACTTTGCCGGGCAGATCAACGGTACCACCGGGTACGAAGAGGCGGGGGCCCAGGGCTTGCTGGCCGGGCTCAATGCCGCACGTCGGGCACGCGGCCTCGATGCCTGGTGGCCACGCCGTGACGAAGCCTATCTGGGGGTACTGGTCGATGACCTGATCACCCTGGGGACTCGGGAGCCTTACCGGATGTTCACGTCCAGAGCGGAGTATCGTCTCCTGCTGCGTGAAGACAACGCCGATATGCGGCTTACCGAGACCGGTCGAGAGCTGGGGCTCGTCGATGATCGACGCTGGGCCGACTTCAGTGCCAAGCGCGAGGCCGTGGAGCGCGAGACCACGCGCCTGAAGTCCCTCTGGGTCCAGCCCGGCAGCGATGCTGCCGAACGTGTCGCCGAGACGACCGGTCAGCCCTTGAAGCGTGAATATAGCCTGCTCGACCTGCTCCGGCGTCCCGAACTCGGCTATCAGGACGTGGCAGGATTGGTCGGCGAGCCGGTCGAGGATGACCGGGTGGCCGACCAGGTCCAGATTCAGGCCAAGTATCAGGGCTATATCGATCGCCAGCAGGACGAAATCGACAAGCTCAAGCGGCATGAGGCCACGCCTCTGCCCGATGATCTGGACTATGAGCAGGTCGAAGGGCTGTCCAACGAGATTCGTCAGAAGCTCGTCGAGGCGAAGCCGGAAACCCTCGCGCAGGCATCGCGTATTTCCGGTGTGACACCGGCGGCGGTATCGATTCTGCTGATTCACTTGAAGAAGCGACGCCTGCTCGATGATAGCCGGGTGGCCAACGGATGACTCGTGACGACCATCGGCTGCGCGAGCGCCTGGAGCAGGGCCTCGACGATCTCGGTATCGACGCCCTTCCGACGCGCCGGGAAGGCTTGTTGACGCTGCTGGCGTTGTTGCACAAGTGGAATCGCGCCTATAACCTCACCGCGGTACGTGCGCCCGACGAGATGGTTTCCCGCCATCTGCTCGACAGCGCCGCCGTGGCGCCCTTCGTGACGGGGGCGACCCTGCTCGATGTCGGCGCCGGGCCAGGGTTGCCGGGCCTCGTACTGGCGATTCTGGAGCCCGAGCGTCGAGTGACATTACTCGACAGCAATGGCAAGAAGGTGCGCTTCCAGCGCCAGGCGGTGATGGAACTGGGCCTGACCAATGTCACGCCCGTCCAGGCCAGGGTCGAGGCCTTCGAGGGCCCGCAGGAGGGCTATTGCGAGGTGATTTCCCGAGCCTTTGCCAGCCTCGGGGATTTCGTCTCGCTGAGTGCCGATCTGGTGGCCGATGGCGGTCGGTGGCTGGCCATGAAGGGCCCCACCGTGGATGATGAGTTGAGCGGACTGCCCGAGAATGTGGCTCCGAGGGCTAGCCATGAGCTGAGGGTGCCCTTCGAGTCTGGCCAGCGTCGGCTCGTGATTCTCGAGCGTACCGATTCCACCCAGGGTCGCCCCTGAGGCGTCCGTCACTCGCAAGGAATGTCGCCGTGACCAAGATCATCGCCTTGACCAACCAGAAGGGCGGCGTGGGCAAGACCACCACCGCCGTCAACCTGGCCGCCAGCCTGGCGGCCCTGGATCGACGCGTGCTGCTGGTCGACCTGGATCCTCAGGGACATGCCACCATGGGCAGCGGTATCGACAAGCATGAGCTCGATGGCAGCGTACTCGACGTGGTGCTCGGCGATCGCAAGCCCAGCGAGGTGATACTCGATTGCCCCGAGGCCGGTTTTGCCCTGCTGCCCGGCAATGGCGACCTGACCGCCGCCGAGGTGGAACTGCTGGAACGCGATGAAGGGCGCGAACGTTGTCTGGTCAAGGCGCTGGAGGACGTTGCCGCCGAGTACGACGTGGTGTTGATCGACTGCCCGCCGTCTCTGAACATGCTCACCGTCAATGCCTTGACCGCTGCCGATGGCGTGCTCATTCCGCTGCAGTGTGAGTTCTATGCCCTCGAAGGGCTTTCGGCATTGCTCGATACCGTCGAACAGATCAAGGACAGCGTGAACCCGCCCCTGGAGATCTTCGGCATCCTGCGCACCATGTTCGATAGCCGTAATAGTCTGACCCGTGACGTCAGCAAGCAGTTGCGCGACTATTTCGGCGATGCACTGCTAAAGGCCACCATCCCGCGTAACGTCCGGGTCGCCGAGGCACCGAGTCACGGTCTTCCGGTGACCAAGTACGCTCGCTTTTCGCGGGGCAGCCAGGCCCATCGGGTGCTGGCCAAGGAACTGATCCGTCGCCTGTCGTTGTAACCGTATAGCCCCGGACATGAGGGAAACTCGATGACGCGCAAACAACGCGCCCTGGGACGAGGCCTGGATGCCTTGATCGGCGCCAACGCTCGACGCCGTGACAGCTTTGATCTGCCCGAGGTCGACACGTCACTGGAGGGGGCAGAACTGGATGGTGCCGCCCCGGCATTGCCCGGAGCGGACGAACGTCTCGAACGCCTGCCGCTCGGTCAACTGACACGAGGCCGCTATCAGCCTCGTCGCGACATTCAGCCCGAGGCGCTGGAGGAACTGGCCGACTCGATTCGTGCCCAGGGCGTCATGCAGCCGATCGTGGTGCGTCCGATCGATGAGGAACGCTACGAGATCGTTGCCGGCGAGCGGCGCTGGCGAGCGGCGCAACTGGCCGAGCTCGATGTCATTCCAGCGGTGATACGCGAGGTCTCCGACGAGGTGGCACTGGCGCTGGCGCTGATCGAGAACATTCAGCGCGAGAGCCTCAACCCGGTCGAGGAAGCCATGGCCATGAAGCGTCTTCTCGACGAGTTCGAGTTGACGCAACAGCAGGCCGCAGACGCCGTGGGTCGTTCCCGGGCACAGGTGGCCAATCTGCTGCGTCTGCTGTCGCTGGATCCCGAGGTACAGACGCTGCTCGAGCGGGGCGATCTCGATATGGGGCATGCGCGTGCCCTGCTGGCGTTGTCGGGTGCCAAGCAGCGCAAGGCCGCCCACGAAGTGGTCAACAAGGACCTGACCGTGCGCGCCACCGAGGCCCTCGTGAAGCAGCTGGCTGCGGGAGGACGCAAGAAGGCCGCCAGGCCCGAGCCCAGCCCGGATGTGGCAAGGCTGGAATCGCGTCTGGGTGACCTGCTCGGTGCCCCGGTGAAGATCCAGCATGGCCAGAGCGGAAAGGGGCGAGTGACGATCCGCTATGCCAGTCTCGAAGAACTGGATGGCATTCTCGAGCACATCCGTTGAGGCACTGACCCATTTAGCAGGCTAAAGAAGTTCGCGTTTTTTCCTCGACTTTTAGTCGTAAGCCGGTGCGATATCGCGCATATTCGCCCCTCATCCGGTTGAAGCCATCGAGCCGCTTCCCTATAATCGCGCCGGACCGCCGACGTTGGCAGACGCGGTGGTCATCGAGGCGGCCTGGGCGCCACGACAAGGCAGAGAAATGGAGAGCCCATGGCAGCCAGGATCAAGCGTCCGAGCGTTAGGCGATTGTTACTCGCACAATTGGTGGTGATCGGCCTGGTATCGGGGGTTGCTGCCTGGTTGGATGGCGGTCTCGGCGCGCTTTCCGCGCTCACGGGTGGCGCCGTGGCCTTTCTGCCCAATGCCTTTTTTGCCTGGCGAGTCTTTCGTTATCAGGGGGCTCGACACGCCAAGAACATCGTTAATGGCTTCTATCAAGCGGAAGCCGGAAAGTTCGGTTTGACGGCGGTACTGTTCACACTGGTGTTCATCGCAGTGCCTCCCTCAAACCCCGCTTTCTTCTTTGGCGCTTATGTGGTGACGCTGTTCGTTCATTGGCTGGGGCCCTGGCTCCTGCGGCGGCCGTCACACACCTGACATCGAGGGCAGACCATGGCAGGCAACAACCCGAGCACGTCGTATTATATCCAGCACCACCTGCAGAACCTGACCTTCGGGCATCATCCCGAGAATGGTTGGGGCTTCGCGCATTCCGCAGACGAAGCCTCCGAGATGGGGTTCTGGGCACTGCACCTCGACACCATGGGCTGGTCGATCGGCCTTGGTCTGTTGTTCCTGCTGCTGTTTCGCAAGGTGGGACGAGCCGCAACCACCGGCGTGCCCACCGGGTTGCAGAACTTCGTGGAAATGATGGTCGAGTTCGTCGACAGCTCGGTCAAGGATACCTTTCACGGCAAGAGCAAGCTGATCGCGCCCTTGTCGCTGACCATCTTCTGTTGGGTCTTCCTGATGAACCTGATGGACCTGGTACCCGTCGACTTCCTGCCGATGCTGGCGCAGAAAGTGGGGGCCATGTTCGGTGCCGATCCCGCCCACGTCTACTTCAAGGTCGTGCCGACCACCGACATCAATGCCACCCTCGGCATGTCGTTGTCGGTCTTCGCCCTGATCATCTTCTATACCATTCGTGCCAAGGGCTTCTCCGGTTTCATCGGCGAACTGACCCTGCATCCGTTCAATTCGCCGAACAAGCTGGTTCAGGCACTGTTCGTGCCGGTCAACTTTTTGCTGGAGACCGTCACCCTGCTGGCCAAGCCGGTCTCACTGGCGCTGCGTCTGTTCGGTAACCTCTACGCCGGTGAGCTGATCTTCATCCTGATCGCGTTGATCGGGCTGTGGCAGCTGCCGTTGCACTTCCCCTGGGCGGTGTTCCATATCCTGGTCATCACCCTGCAGGCCTTCATCTTCATGATGCTGACCATCGTCTATCTGAGCATGGCGGTGGAAAAGCACTGACCACTTCACCCTTAACCCACTGACCCTTGAAACCACTCGACTGAAACTGGAGACCATCATGGAAGCACAAGTTCTGGGTATGACCGCAATCGCCGTGTCCCTGCTGATCGGCCTGGGTGCCCTGGGTACCGCCATCGGCTTCGGTATCCTGGGCGGCAAGTTCCTGGAAGGCGCCGCGCGTCAGCCGGAAATGATCCCGATGCTGCAGGTCAAGATGTTCATCGTCGCCGGCCTGCTGGACGCCGTGACCATGATCGGTGTGGGTATCGCGCTGTTCTTCACTTTCGCCAACCCGTTTGTCGGTTGATCTGCGACGGTCGCAAGACCCGTCGTGATCTTAACCCCAAACCTGTGACGCGAGAGGTGCTGGCGTGAACCTGAACCTAACCCTGATCGGCCAGGCTATCGCCTTTGCGTTCTTCGTCTGGTTCTGCATGCGGTTTGTATGGCCCCCGGTCATGCAGGCCCTGCAGGAGCGCCAGAAGAAGATCGCCGATGGCCTGGACGCTGCCAGCCGTGCTTCACGCGATCTCGAACTGGCCGAGCAACAGGCCGAAGAGACGCTGCGTGAGAGCAAGGAGCAGGCGGCCGAAATCCTGGAACAGGCCCACAAGCGGTCCAACCAGATGATCGACGAGGCACGTGAGCAGGCCCGCCAGGAAGGCGAGCGCATGATCACCAACGCCAAGTCCGAGATTGAGCAGGAAGTCAACCGCGCGAAGGAGGAGCTGCGCGAGCAGGTATCGCGGCTCGCCATCGTGGGGGCTGAGCGCATCCTGGAATCCTCCATCGACGAGAAGCAGCACGCGAAGCTCGTCGACAAACTCGCCGACGAGCTTTGAGGAGGTGACCCATGGCGGAACTGTCAACCGTCGCTCGCCCCTACGCCAAGGCAGCCTTCGAGTATGCCACTGAGCATCAGGCGCTCGAGGGCTGGGCCGGTATGCTCGACAGCGTGGCGCAAGTCGTCGGCAACGATGACCTGCGCCGGCAGGTGCTCGGCAATCCGCGGCTTACCAGCGCGCAGAAGGTGGAACTGCTCGTCGAAATCTGCGGTGATGCCGTGAACGACGAGCTGCGCAACTTCCTTTTCCAGGTCGGTCAGAAGGGCCGCCTGGCGGCTCTGCCGGCCATCGCCGAGCAGTTCGCGCTGCTCAAGGCCCAGCAGGAGAGGCGCATGGACGTGGATATCGTCTCCGCCTTCCCGCTGGACGACGCGCAGCAACAAACGCTCGCGAGTGCACTGGCCAAGCGTCTGAACCGCGAAATCTCCATTACCACTCAGGTGGACAGCAGCCTTCTGGGCGGCGTTGTCCTGCGTGCCGGCGATACCGTCATCGACGGATCGGTGCGTGGTCGACTGAATCGCCTCCACGAGGCCCTTTCCGCCTGAGTCTGAGGGACATGGCATGCAGCAACTGAATCCTTCCGAGATCAGCGACATCATCAAGCAGCGTATCGAAAAGCTGGATGTCGCATCCGAAGCCCGCAACCAGGGCACCATCGTCAGCGTGTCTGACGGTATCGTGCAGATCCATGGTCTCGCCGACGCGATGTTCGGCGAGATGATCGAGTTTCCCGGCGGCATCTATGGCATGACGCTGAACCTCGAGCGCGACAACGTCGGCGCCGTGGTGCTGGGTGACTATCTGCAGCTCGAAGAGGGCATGACCGCCCAGTGTACCGGTCGCATCCTTGAAGTGCCGGTGGGTCCGGAGCTTCGCGGCCGCGTGGTCGATGCCCTGGGCAACCCGATCGATGGCAAGGGCGAACTGGGCACCGACAAGACCGATGCGGTCGAGAAGGTGGCACCAGGTGTCATCACCCGTCAGTCGGTCGACCAGCCGATCCAGACCGGCTTCAAGTCGATCGACGCCATGGTGCCGATCGGTCGCGGTCAGCGCGAGCTGATCATCGGTGACCGTCAGATCGGCAAGTCCGCCATCGCCATCGATGCCATCATCAACCAGAAGGGCAAGGACGTCACCTGCGTCTACGTGGCCATCGGCCAGAAGCAGTCGACGATCGCCAACGTGGTGCGCAAGCTCGAAGAGCACGACGCCATGGAGCACACCATCGTGGTTGCCGCCGGCGCCGCCGACCCGGCCCCGATGCAGTTCCTCGCCGCCTATTCCGGTTGCACCATGGGGGAATACTTCCGCGATCGCGGTGAAGATGCCCTGATTGTCTATGACGATCTGTCCAAGCAGGCCGTGGCCTATCGCCAGGTTTCCCTGCTGCTGCGTCGTCCGCCGGGCCGCGAAGCCTTCCCGGGTGATGTCTTCTACCTCCACTCGCGTCTGCTCGAGCGCGCGGCGCGCGTCAACGCCGACTACGTCGAGAAGTTCACCGACGGTGAAGTGAAGGGCAAGACCGGCTCGCTGACCGCATTGCCGATCATCGAGACTCAGGGCGGCGACGTTTCCGCGTTCGTTCCGACCAACGTGATCTCCATCACCGACGGTCAGATCTTCCTCGAAACCGACCTGTTCAACTCGGGCGTCCGTCCGGCGATCAACGCCGGCCTGTCGGTCTCTCGTGTGGGTGGCTCGGCCCAGACCAAGGTCATCAAGAAGCTCGGCGGCAGCGTGCGTCTGGCCCTGGCCCAGTATCGCGAGCTGGCAGCCTTCGCCCAGTTTGCCTCCGACCTGGACGAGGCGACTCGCAAGCAGCTGGAGCACGGCCAGCGCGTGATGGAGCTGATGAAGCAGAACCAGTACGCGCCGATGTCCGTGGCACAGATGGCCGTCACTCTGTATGCCGCCAACGAAGGCTATCTGGAAGATGTCGAGGTCAACAAGGTGCTGGACTTCGAGCGTGCCCTGCAGGACTTCATGAAGTCCGAGTACGCCGAACTGCTCGACACGATCAACCAGAGCGGCGACTACAGCGACGAGATCAAGAGCGGCTTGAAGGAAGGTCTCGACAAGTTCAAGGCGACTCAGAGCTGGTAATCCGACGGCCCGCTCGGCAGAGCGGGCCATGGAGCTTTCTGAGTCCACGAACAAGGGTAGATCGCTATGGCAGCCGCAAAAGAGATTCGCTCCCAGATCGGGAGTATCAAGAACACGCAGAAGATTACCAGCGCCATGGAAATGGTGGCTGCGTCGAAGATGCGCAAGGCGCAGGACCGTATGAAGGCCTGCCAGCCCTATGCCAAGCAGATTCGCAAGGTCGTGGGCCATCTCGCCGATGCCAACCCGGAGTACAAGCATCCGTGGATGGAGGAACGCGAGGTCAAGCGTGTCGGTTTCATCGTGGTGTCCAGCGACCGGGGGTTGTGCGGTGGCTTGAACGTCAACCTGTTCAAGTCCGTCGTCAAGGAGGCCAAGGCCTGGCATGACCAGGGGGCGGAGCTCGATTTCTGCACTCTGGGCAGCAAGGCAGGCACTTTCTTCCGCAAGTATGGCGGCAACCTGGTGGCGGCCAAGAACGGACTGGGCGAAGCGCCCAGGGCCGAGGATCTGGTCGGCAGTGTGAAGGTGATGCTGGACGCCTATGACGAGGGCAAGCTGGACCGCCTCTACGTGGTGTTCAACGAGTTCGTCAACACCATGACCCAGAAGCCGGTGGTTCGTCAGCTGTTGCCGCTGTCTTCCGACATGGGAGCCGAGGCGCAGGACGACGAGGAATTCGAGCGTCCCAGCAGCTGGGACTACCTGTATGAGCCGGATGCCAAGGCGCTGCTGGATAGCCTGCTCGTGCGTTTCGTCGAGGCGCAGGTCTATCAGGCGGTAGTCGAGAACGTGGCCTGTGAGCAGGCCGCTCGCATGATCGCAATGAAGAGTGCCACCGACAACGCCGGCAACCTGATCGACGACCTGGAACTGGTGTACAACAAGGCCCGACAAGCGGCCATTACCCAGGAAATTTCCGAGATCGTCGGTGGCGCCGCCGCCGTATAGCGCCAGGCATACAGGTTTCATTTGCAGGTACTTTGAGAGGAACCAAGATGAGCGGACGTATCGTACAAATCATCGGCGCGGTGATTGACGTAGAGTTTCCGCGGGACGAAGTGCCCAAGGTCTACGACGCGCTGACGGTCTCGAACAGCGAGACCATCCTTGAGGTCCAGCAGCAGCTGGGCGACGGCGTGGTGCGCACCATCGCCATGGGCTCCACCGAAGGGCTCAAGCGCGGTCTCGAGATCGCCAGCACCGGTGCCGCCATTTCTGTGCCGGTGGGCAAGGAGACCCTGGGTCGGATCATGAACGTCCTGGGGCAGCCTATCGACGAAGCCGGCGAGATCGGTGAACAGGAACGCATGCCGATCCACCGCAAGGCCCCTGGCTATGCGGATCAGGCGGCGGCAGACGAGCTGCTGGAGACCGGCATCAAGGTCATCGACCTGGTCTGTCCTTTCGCCAAGGGTGGCAAGGTCGGTCTGTTCGGCGGCGCCGGCGTCGGCAAGACCGTCAACATGATGGAGCTGATCCGCAACATCGCCACCGAGCACAGCGGTTACTCCGTGTTCGCCGGTGTCGGCGAGCGGACTCGCGAGGGCAACGACTTCTATCACGAGATGCAGGAGTCCAACGTCCTCGACAAGGTCTCCCTGGTCTATGGCCAGATGAACGAGCCGCCCGGCAACCGCCTGCGCGTGGCCCTGACCGGTCTGACCATCGCCGAGAAATTCCGCGATGAAGGCCGCGACGTGCTGTTGTTCGTCGATAACATCTACCGCTATACCCTGGCCGGTACCGAGGTGTCCGCACTGCTCGGCCGCATGCCCTCCGCGGTGGGTTATCAGCCGACCCTGGCCGAGGAGATGGGCGTCCTGCAGGAGCGCATCACCTCCACGAAAACGGGGTCCATCACCTCCGTGCAGGCGGTCTATGTCCCCGCGGACGACCTGACCGACCCGTCACCGGCGACTACCTTCTCGCACCTGGATGCGACCGTGGTACTGGCGCGTTCCATCGCCGAGCTGGGTATCTATCCGGCCATCGACCCGCTGGATTCCACCTCTCGTCAGCTGGATCCGCTGGTCATCGGTGAAGAGCACTACAAGGTGGCGCGCGGTGTGCAGGGCGTGCTGCAGCGCTACAAGGAGCTCAAGGATATCATCGCCATTCTGGGCATGGATGAGCTGTCCGACGAGGACAAGTTGTCCGTGGCCCGGGCGCGGAAGATCCAGCGCTTCCTGTCGCAGCCGTTCTTCGTCGCCGAGGTGTTCACTGGCGCTCCCGGCAAGTATGTCTCCCTCAAGGAGACCATTCGCGGGTTCCAGGGTATTCTCGAAGGCGAGTACGACGAGTTGCCGGAGCAGGCCTTCTACATGGTCGGCACCATCGACGAGGCCGTCGAGAAAGCCAACCAGATGAAGTAATCCCTCCACCTGGGAGACGTCATCATGACGAAAAGCATCAAATGCGAGGTCGTCAGCGCCGAGGCGTCGATCTACTCCGGCGAAGCCGAGCAGGTCGTGGCGGCCGGCCGCATGGGGGATCTCGGGATCCTCGGTGGCCACACGCCGCTGCTGACCGAGCTTGCGCCCGGTCCGGTGCGGATCGTCCGGGGCGGAGGTGAGGAGGATCACTTCTATGTCTCGGGGGGCTTCCTCGAGGTACAGCCCGATGTGGTCACCGTGCTGGCCGATACCGCCGTGCGTGCCGATGACCTGGACGAGGCAGCCGCCGAGCAGGCTCGCCAAGAGGCGCTGCAGGCCATGAACGACAAGACCGCGGAGCTGGATTACACCCGCGCCGCGGCCGAGTTGGCCGAAGCCATGGCCCAACTGCGTACCATCCAGCAGTTGCGTCGCAAGGCCGGTCGCGGCTGAACGCCCGCACCGAGCCGAGCGTGATTGACGAGGGCGCCTCCCGGATCTATTTCGGGAGGCGTTTTCGTGTTCGTATCGGGTGATCGAGCCGTTCCGGCGGTGGGAGAGGATGTCCATGTCACTCAACGAGTCCCTCGAGCAACACAAGGTAGACCTGCTCCGTGCCCTGGAAGGAGATGACCGGAAACGGCTGAATGCCCAGTTGCCCGAACTGCGCTCCGCCGATATCGCCGAGATTCTCCATGACCTGCTCGAGAACGACGACGAGCTGCGCGGTCGAGCCCTGTTGGACAGCCTTCCTCTGGAGCGCCAGGCCAGCGTTCTCGGCCATCTGCATGATGAAGAACAGCTCACCTTCACGGCTGCCATGCGCAACGACAAGTTGCAGGCGGTACTCGAGGAAATGGGCGCCGACGAGCGTACCGACCTGTTCAAGGTGCTCGGCGAGGACCGTCGCGAGGTACTGCTGCGGCGCATGGCGCATCGGGAACGCGAGGAACTCATGCGTCTGGCCAGCTACGAGGAGGGGACGGCCGGTGCCTTGATGACCTCCGACTATGTGGCGATCCCGATGGGCATGACTGTTTCTCGGGCGATGATGCGAGTACGCCAGACCGCACCGGACGCCGAAACGGTCTATCAGCTCTATGTGCTCGATGCCGATGGACGTCCGGCCGGTACCATGTCGTTGCGGCAACTGATGGTGGCCCGCCCCGGGGCTCGGGTCGACGAGCTGATGATCCGTGATGTGATTCACGCCACCGTGGATACGCCTCAGGAGGAGGTGGCCCGAATCGTGGCACGCTACGACCTGCTGGCGGTACCGGTGGTCGACGAGGAGCGACGTCTGGTCGGTATCGTCACCCACGATGATGCGCTGGACGTGGTCGAGTCCGAGGCCACCGAAGATATCCACAAGGGGATGTCCATCGGGCAACTCGAGGATGGTGTCAGTCGAGTGCCGCTGCTCAGCCTCTATCGAAAGCGGGTGACCTGGCTGGTACTGCTGGTGTTCGGCAACCTGCTGTCCGGCGCCGGTATTGCACACTTCGAGGACACCATTGCCGCCCAGGTAGCGCTGGTATTCTTCCTGCCGCTGTTGATCGGCAGTGGCGGCAATGCCGGTGCCCAGGCGGCAACCCTGATGGTGCGTGGCATGGCCACCGGCGATGTCGGTGTTCGAGACTGGGGCAAGCTGCTGGGACGCGAGCTGCTGGTGGCCGGATCGCTGGGGCTGACCATGGCCCTGGCGGTGGCGCCGATCGGTGTGATGCGCGGTGGCGAGGCCGTGGCGCTCGTGGTGGCCGTGAGCATGATCTCGATCGTGCTGTTCGGAAGCCTGCTGGGCATGTGTCTGCCTTTCGTGCTCGACCGGTTCGGCTGGGACCCGGCGACCGCCTCGGCGCCGTTGGTGACCACCTTGATCGATGCATCCGGGGTCTTGATCTACTTCAGCTTCGCGACCTTGATCCTGTCCGGTGGCTGAGACGAGCGGACAGCGGGGCGCGGGATGTGTATCCTCGTGAGCCGGTTGCCTGCGGGCGCCGTTTCCCAGCCTGACACAGAGTGCTCCATGGATTGGCTACAGATCGTTCTGCTTTCCATTGTCCAGGGATTGACCGAGTTCCTGCCGGTTTCCAGCTCCGCCCACCTGATCCTGGTGCCGGTACTGACCGACTGGCCGGATCAGGGCCTGGCCTTCGATGTGGCGCTGCACCTTGGCAGCTTGATGGCGGTAGTGCTTTATTTTCGCGATGAGCTTGCGGCCATGACGACCAGCTGGTGTTGCAGCCTGGCAGGGCGCGGTACCGATGAAGATGCACGTCTGGCTTGGTGGGTCTTGTTGGCGACGATCCCGGTCTGTGTGGTCGGCCTGGCGTTCAAGGATGTCATCGAGGGCGTGATGCGCTCCCCGCTGGTGCTGGCCGGAGGATTGATCGTCTTCGGTCTATTGCTCGGCTATGTCGACTGGCGCCACCGTGGTCGGCGCGACGAGTACCGGATGAGCTGGCGCGATGCCTTGTGGATCGGTCTGGCCCAGGCGCTGGCCTTGATACCCGGCACCTCGCGTTCCGGCATCACCATGACGGCCGCCTTGATGCTGGGATTGACCCGGGAAGCTGCGGCACGCTTCTCCTTCCTGCTGTCGATTCCGGTGATCGTGCTGGCCGGTGGGCTGGAGTCGCTGGAGCTGATTCGTTCCCCGTTGCCGGTGGACTGGACGGCGCTGGTGGTGGGTGCGGTGCTGTCGGGCATCAGTGCCTATCTGTGCATCCACTTCTTCCTGGCCTTCATCAAGCGGATCGGTATGCAGCCCTTCGTGGTCTACCGTCTCATTCTGGGCATTGCGCTGATCTGGTTATTTGGTTAGCGCGATCGATGAGCGCCGGGGACAAGGCGGCGCGAGGGTCCGACGCCATGGGTGAGGAGCACTGCTCCGAACGGGTTGGCCAGGGAAGGCCAACCCAGGACCTGCAAGCGGCGCAGGATGCGAGAGCGCTGCAGGGCGTCGGTAGCGCCCAAGGAAGGGTTCATAGCGCCCTCGCGAAGGCTTGGCGCCGGAGAAGCTCATCGCCTCTCCGCCTATAGAGCGATTGCTGTCCTCCCATTGGAGTATCTACATGCTTAGCCCTTTACAGCGCCTTGTTATCCCAATCCTGCTGCTGGTCGTCCTGCTGGCCGGTTGTTCGGAGCGTACGCTGGAGTCCCCCGTCACCCTGAAGGGCGATATCTTCGGGACCTTCTATCAGGTGACCATCGCCGATCCCCTCACGCAGTCCGAGGCCGAGGCGCTGGAAGACGGCTTTCTCGACGAACTGGAGGCGGTGGATGCCTCGATGTCGACCTATCGCGATGACGCCGAGCTGATGGCCTTCAACGAGGCGCCGATCGGCGAATGGCAGAGACTCTCCGCCCCGCTGGTCCATGTGCTGGATATTGCCCGATCGGTGGGCGACGCCAGTGGCGGTGCCTTCGATGTCACCGTGGGTGACCTGGTCAACCTGTGGAGTTTCGGCCCCGAGGCCCGCCCCGAGGAAGTGCCCGCCGACTCTCTCATCGAGCAGCGTCTCGCCGAAGTCGGCATGGAGACCCTGGAGCTGGAGGTCGACGATAATCGAGCCAGGCGACTGAAGGATGTCTTCGTCGACCTCTCCGGCGTGGCCAAGGGCTATGCTACCGATCGAGTCGCCGCCTATCTGGCCGATCAGGGTGTGGAGAACTTCCTGGTCAACCTGGGCGGTGAGGTCAAGGTGGATGGCCATCGCGATGGAGAGGCCGAGCCCTGGCGTATTGGCGTCGAAGTGCCGCGCAACGGTCGACCCCAGGCGGAGCATGTCCTGCCTCTGGAAGATACCTCGGTGGCCACATCGGGAGACTATCGCAATTATTTCGAGGTGGATGGACGTCGCTATTCGCACACCATCGATCCCCGTACCGGGCGACCGATCCAGCACCGTCTCGCCTCGGTGACGATCATCGGTTCGTCCAACGCCCGCGCCGATGCCTGGGCCACGGCCATGACGGTGCTCGGCGAGCGAGAAGGCATGGCCCTTGCTCAACGTCATGACCTGGCGGTGTTGATGCTGGTGCGCCAGGGAGATGGCTGGCAGAGCCTGGCGAGTCCGGCTTTCGCGGCACATTTCGGTCGCGATGTGGTCGACAGGCTGGGGATCGAGGTGGTGGAAGCCGGTGACGGCGTCAGTAGCGCCGCCGATGAAGCGAACCAAGATGGCCAGTGATACGGCCGACAGCCTAGAATGAATCGGATCTGATGAGTGGACAAGGAGTCATGATGACCCTCGATGTGGTGATACTCGCAGCAGGCAAGGGGACGCGCATGCGCTCTTCGCTGCCCAAGGTACTGCATCCACTGGCCGGCAAGCCGATGGTGCGCCATATACTCGACACCACCTCGGGGCTCGAGGCCGAACGGACCCATGTGGTCGTGGGTCATGGTGCCGAACGGCTGCACGAGGCTCTGGCCGAGTACCCGGTGCATTTCGTTCTGCAGGCCGAACAGAAGGGCACCGGCCATGCCGTGGCCCAGTCTCTGGAAGAGCTCGGCGATGGCAAGGTGCTGGTGCTCTACGGCGATGTGCCCTTGATCCGACGCGACACCCTGAGGGCGCTGCTGGCCCCCGTCGATGAGCAGCACATGGGGCTGTTGACGGTGACGCTGGAGGATCCCGCCGGCTATGGTCGAATCCTGCGTGACGAAGCCGGCGAGGCAGTGGCCATCGTCGAGCAGAAGGATGCCGATGAGGCTCAACGGGCGGTGCGCGAGTGCAATACCGGCATCATGGCCATGACCGCTGCCCAGTTGCGTCGCTGGTTGCCCCGCCTGTCGGCCGATAATGCCCAGGGCGAATACTACCTCACCGATGTCATTGCCATGGCCGCCGCCGAAGGCGTCAAGGTCACCACCGCCCAGCCCTCGCGCCCGGTCGAGGTGGAGGGGGTCAACGATCGCCGGCAGATGGCTCGACTGGAGCGTACTCTGCAGGGCGATATCGCCGAGTCGTTGATGGCGCAAGGGGTCGCCTTGCGTGACCCGTCGCGTCTGGATGTACGAGGTCGCCTCACGTGCGGCCATGATGTCGAGATCGATGTCGGCTGCGTCTTCGAGGGAGATGTCGAACTGGGAGAAGGCGTACGTGTCGGCCCTCATTGCGTGATCCGTGACAGCCATATCGGTGCCGAGACGGTCATCGAACCCCACAGCGTCATCGAGGGGGCCGTGGTGGCCGGCCACAATCAGCTTGGCCCCTTCGCACGCCTGCGTCCGGGGACTCGGCTGGCGGTCGGCGCCAAGGTCGGCAATTTCGTCGAGACCAAGAATGCCGAGGTCGGCGAGGGCTCCAAGATCAATCACTTGAGCTATGTCGGCGACGCCCGTCTAGGACGGGGGGTCAACGTGGGGGCGGGGACCATTACCTGCAACTATGATGGCGCGAACAAGCATCGTACCGAAATCGGCGATGACGCCTTCATCGGCTCCAACACTGCCCTGGTGGCGCCGGTCAGCGTGGGCAAGGGGGCTACCGTGGGAGCCGGGTCCACCATCGATCGTGATGTTGCCGACCATGCCCTGGCGGTCGAGCGGTCGAGGATGATCAGCAAGGATGACTGGAAGCGCCCTACCAAGCTTGGGAATGACTAAGGAGATTCGGCATGTGTGGCATCGTCGGCGCCGTGGCGCAACGCAACGTACAGGGAATCCTGCGTGAAGGGCTCTTGCGCCTGGAATATCGCGGTTACGATTCGGCAGGCATGGTGGTGCGGGATACCGACGGACGCCTGCAACGTCGCCGGGCCCTGGGCAAGGTGGCGGCTCTCGAGGAAAAGCTGGAAGCGTCGCCGCTTACCGGTCACAGCGGCATCGCCCACACTCGCTGGGCGACTCATGGACGTCCCAGCGAGGAGAATGCCCATCCCCACCAGTCCGGTGAACGTCTGGCGGTGGTGCACAATGGCATCATCGAGAACCATGAGTCCCTGCGGGTCGAGCTGGAAGGTGCCGGTTATGATTTCGCCTCCCAGACCGACACCGAGGTCATCGCGCATTTGATCGAGCGTGAAGCACGGGCCACGGATCTGCTGACGGCGGTGCAGGATGTGATCGCACGGCTCGATGGTGCCTATGCCCTGGGGGTGATCCATGCCGACGAGCCGGATGTGGTGATCGGTGCGCGCAAGGGCAGCCCCCTGGTGGTAGGGGTCGGGATCGAGGAGGCTTTTATTGCCTCGGACCCGCTGGCCCTGCTGCAGGTCACGGATCGCTTCATCTATCTCGAAGAAGGCGATGTGGTGCGGCTCTCCGCCGGCGGCAGCATCGAGGTATTCGACGCCTCGGGCCAGGCCGTGGAGCGCGAGGTTCAGACCTTCGAGCATGGCGATGGCAGTGCCAGCAAGGGCGAGTATCGCCATTTCATGCTCAAGGAGATCCATGAGCAGCCGGCGGTCATCGCCGAGACCCTGGAAGGGCGGCTCGGTGATCGCTCGGTACCGGTGGGGAGTTTCGGCCCCGGTGCCGAAGCGTTGTTCTCGCGAGTCTCCCAGATCCACTTGGTGGCTTGCGGAACCAGTTATCATGCCGGTCTCGTGGCCCGTTACTGGCTCGAGCGCTACGCCGGTGTACCGGTGCAGGTAGAGGTCGCCTCCGAGTACCGTTATCGTCGGGTGGTGGTGCCCGAGAACACGCTCTTCGTGACCCTCTCCCAGTCCGGTGAGACCGCTGATACCCTGGCGGCGCTGCGGTTCGCCAAGGACAGCGGTTACCTGGGCAGCCTGGCGATCTGCAACGTGCCGGGCAGTTCCCTGGCCCGCGAGTCCGACCTGACGCTGATGACTCGGGCCGGTCCGGAGATCGGCGTGGCCTCGACCAAGGCATTTACTACCCAGTTGACGGCTCTGATGCTGCTGACCCTGGCGCTCGGCCGCGTGCGTGGCCAGGATGCAGAGGAGCAGGCTGCCCTGGTCGAGGCCCTGCGCGGGCTGCCCGCCCGGGTCGAGCGGGTCCTGGCGCTGGATGGGGAGATCGAGGCCTTGTCCACGGCCTTTGCCGAGAAGCATCATGCCCTCTTTCTCGGCCGTGGCGCCCACTTCCCGGTCGCCCTGGAAGGGGCGCTGAAGCTCAAGGAAATTTCCTACATCCATGCCGAGGCCTATCCGGCGGGAGAGCTCAAGCACGGCCCGCTGGCACTGGTCGACAGCGACATGCCGGTGGTCTCGGTGGCGCCCAATGACGAACTGCTCGACAAACTGAAGTCGAACCTTCAGGAAGTCAGGGCGCGCGGGGGAGAGCTCTTCGTCTTTGCCGATGAAGGTGTTGGCCTGGCCAGCGACGATGGCATCCGAGTACTGCACCTGCCGCCTGTCGAGGACGCGCTGGCGCCGATCCTCTATACCCTGCCGCTGCAGCTGTTGTCCTACCATGTTGCGGTGCTCAAGGGCACCGATGTGGATCAACCCCGCAACCTGGCCAAGTCCGTGACGGTCGAATAGCGGTCACCACGGCCCATCGGGCATATCCGAAAGAGCGACGCCGGGGTAGACGCCCCGGCGTTATCATGGAGGGTGTTAAAAGGCCCAGTCCTCATCCTCCGTCCGCTCGGTGCGCCCGATGACATAGGAGGAGCCCGAGCCCGAGAAGAAGTCGTGGTTCTCTTCGGCACCCGGCGAGAGTGCGGCCAGGATGGCCGGGTCGACGGCTTCTGTGGCGTTCGGGAACAGCGCCTCGAACCCCAGGTTCATTAATGCCTTGTTGGCGTTGTAGTGGAGGAATGCCTTGACGTCTTCGGTCAGGCCGACGTCGTCGTAAAGCGATTCTGTGTACTGGACCTCATTGTCGTAGAGGTCGAGCAGCAGATCATAGGTGGTGTCCTTGATCGCCTTCTGGCGCTCCGGCGTTTCCTGCTCCAGGGCAAGCTGGAACTTGTAGCCGATGTAATAGCCGTGCACCGCTTCATCACGGATGATCAGGCGAATCAGGTCCGCGGTATTGGTCAGCTTGCCGCGGCTCGACCAGTACATCGGCAGGTAGAAACCCGAATAGAACAGGAAGGACTCGAGGAACACGCTGGCGACCTTGCGCATCAGCGGATCGTCGGTGCGGTAGCGATCGAGGATCAGCTCCGCCTTGTTCTGCAGGTGCGGGTTTTCTTCGCTCCAGCGGTAGGCGTCGTCGACATCCCGGGTGGCGCACAGCGTCGAGAAGATCGAGCTGTAGGAGCGTGCATGCACTGACTCCATGAAGCTGATGTTGGTGAACACGGCTTCCTCGTGGGGCGTCACCGCATCCTCGATCAGTACCGGCGCACCGATCGTGCCCTGAATGGTGTCGAGCAGCGTCAGGCCGGTGAACACCCGGATGGTCAGTTGCTGCTCGCGTTCGCTGAGGGTGTTCCACGATGGCACATCATTGGACAGCGGGATCTTTTCGGGCAGCCAGAAGTTGCTGGTAAGCCGGTTCCAGACCTCGAGGTCCTTGTCGTCCTGGAGGCGGTTCCAGTTGATGGCATCGACGCGGGTCAGTCGAACGGTCATGGTTGATATCTCATCCGGTTGTCACGCGGGACGGCCAGCGCCCCGGGAGCATTAAAAGACATTCTTTAGAAACTGAGTGCTCTGGCGACAAGCCTACGAGGAGGCGCTGTAAATACATCCCTGTACGCTACCGACGCCTTCCCTGGCGTCGGACCTCCTCTCGGCTTGTCCCCATGCCCCTGCCTGAAGACGGTTATCTTAAAGTGTGCAGGACACACAGCCTTCCACTTCCGTGCCTTCCAGGGCTGCCTGACGCAGCCGCACGTAGTAGATCGTCTTGATGCCCTTGCGCCAGGCATAGATCTGCGCGCGGTTGATATCCCGCGTGGTAGCCGTGTCGCGGAAGAACAGCGTCAGCGACAGGCCCTGATCGACATGCTGCGTGGCCTCGGCATAGGTATCGATGATCTTCTCGGGGCCGATCTCGTAGGCGTCGCGATAATAGTCCTGGTTGTCATCGTTGAGGTAGGGCGCCGGATAGTAGACGCGTCCCAGCTTGCCTTCCTTGCGGATCTCGATCTTCGACACCACCGGATGAATGCTGGAGGTGGCGTGATTGATGTAGGAAATCGAGCCGGTCGGCGGCACCGCCTGCAGGTTGCGGTTGAACAGGCCATGGCGCATGACCGAGGCCTTGAGCTCGCGCCAGTCCTCGCGCGTGGGAATCCGGATACCGGCCTGGTCGAACAGATCCCGAACCCGCTGTGTCCTGGGTTGCCATTCGCTTTCGGTGTACTTGTCGAAATAGCTGCCGCTGGCGTAGGCGGAGTCCTCGAAGCCGGCGAAGGACTCGCCACGCTCGATGGCCAGGCGGTTCGAGGCGCGCACGGCGTGGTAGGTAATGGTGTAGAAGTAGAGGTTGGTGAAATCCAGCCCCTCTTCGGAACCGTAATGGATGTGCTCGCGAGCCAGATAACCGTGCAGGTTCATCTGCCCCAGGCCGATGGCGTGGGAACGGGCATTGGCCTCGGCGATAGAGGGTACCGAACGAATGTCGCTCATCTCGGACACCGCGCTCAGTGCACGCACGGCGGTCTCGACGCTGGCACCGAAGTCCGGGGAATCCATCACACGAGCAATGTTCAGCGAGCCGAGGTTGCAGGAAATATCCTCGCCGGTCCGGCGATAATCCAGGTTATCGTCGTAAACGCTGGGCGAATTGACCTGCAGGATCTCCGAGCACAGGTTGCTCATGTTGATACGCCCGGCGATGGGGTTGTCGCGGTTGGCGGTATCCTCGAACAGCACATAAGGGTAGCCGGATTCGAACTGCAGCTCGGCGAGCGTCTGGAAGAGTTCCCGAGCGTCGGTCTTGGTCTTGCGGATGCGCGCATCGTCGACCATTTCCTGGTACTTCTCGGTCACGCTGATATCGCCGAAGGGCACGCCGTAGACCCGTTCGACATCATAGGGCGAGAACAGGTACATCGCTTCGTTGCGCTTGGCCAGCTCGAAGGTGATGTCGGGAATCACCACGCCCAGCGACAGGGTCTTGATGCGGATCTTCTCGTCGGCGTTCTCGCGCTTGGTATCGAGAAAGCGCAGGATATCGGGATGGTGCGCGTTGAGATAGACCGCCCCGGCACCCTGTCGCGCGCCCAGTTGATTGGCGTACGAGAAGGCGTCCTCCAGCATCTTCATGATCGGGATGACGCCCGATGACTGGTTGGCGATACGCTTGATCGGTGCACCGGCCTCGCGCACATTGCTGAGCGAGAAGGCTACCCCGCCGCCGCGCTTGGACAGCTGCAACGCGGAGTTGATGGCGCGGCCGATCGATTCCATGTTGTCCTCGATGCGCAGCAAAAAGCACGAGACCAGCTCGCCGCGCTGTTGCTTGCCGCAGTTGAGGAAGGTCGGCGTGGCGGGCTGGAAGCGGCCATGGAGAATTTCGTCGACCAGGGTCCGGGCCAGCGCCTCGTCGCCGCGGGCCAGGGTCAGGGCGACCATGCAGACGCGATCCTCGAAACGCTCCAGATAGCGCTGGCCATCGAAGGTCTTCAGGGTGTAGCTGGTATAGTATTTGAAGGCGCCGAGGAAGCTCTGGAAGCGAAATTTCAGCGCATAGGCCTGATCGAACAGCGCCTTGACGAAGCTTGCGTCGTACTGCGCGAGGATCTCGCCCTCGTAGTAGCCTTCCTCGACCAGGTAATCCAGCTTCTCTTCCAGGGTGTGGAAGAACACCGTGTTCTGGTTGACGTGCTGCAGGAAATACTGACGCGCGGCTTCCCTGTCGGCATCCAGTTGCAGACGACCGTCGGCGTCATAGAGGTTGAGCATGGCATTGAGCGCATGAAAGTCCAGCACCTTTGGCGCCGCATGTTCGGCGGAGGCCATCGCCGTTTCCTCTGTGTCGTCGGGGTGGGTCAGGGTGTCATCCAGCATTGTCGATCTCCGTGGCCAGGCACTCACGTACCTTGGCGACATCCTCGGGGGTGCCCATCAGCTCGAAGCGATAAAGCAGCGGTACCTGGCACTTGTGGGCAATGACGCGGCCCGCCAGGCCGTAAGCGCTGCCGAAATTGGTGTTGCCGCCTGCCACCACGCCCTGGATCAGGGCCCGATTGTGCGCATCGTTGAGAAAGCGGATCACCGGAGCGGGCACGGCCGTGGCGGGATCGCCGTCGCCATAGGTGGGAACCACCAGCACGAAGGGGCGATGCACGCGCAGGGCCTGCTCATCGCGGCTCAACGGTATCCGCTGGGCGGGCAGGCCGAGTTTCTCCACGAAACGGCGCGTGTTGCCCGATCGCGTCGAGAAATAGACCAGTTCGCTCACGTTCGTCTCCGCCGTCAGCCGGCTAACTGACGAATGCGCTCCGGGCGGAAGCCGGACCAGTGGTCGTCCGCGGCAACCACCACGGGCAACTGGCGATAGCCGAGCTCCCGAACGGTATCGGCCGCCTCGGGCTCTTCGCTGATGTCCACCACGGTATAATCGAGCCCTTGCTTGTCGAGGGCGCGGTAGGTGGCATGGCACTGCATGCAGTCGGGCGAGCTATAAATCTTAATAAACATGATATAGATTCTCAGTTAAAAAAGTCTCGTCACAACCATCGGGCCGAATGCCCCGAATGACGCCATCATGACGGCGACGCCATTATTATACAAGATATGGTATCTATCATCCATTCTAGACAAACATATGGTGTTGTCGACGCATTTTCCGATGAGCCATGAAAGCCCCGTGAAGCGCCCTTTCACGAAAGGGCGTGGCACTTCAGCAGAGGATGGGTGATCGAGAGCCTGGAGGCTCGGTATAGTGTGATGCTCGATTCATGCGCGACCAATGGGGCCAGGAGTGGGCAGGCAGCGATGAGCGGACGATTGCATCTGGGACTGCCGATGTGGGCCAACGACGCTTGGCGCGGTAGCCTTTATCCGCCCCACGGCGGCGCGCAAGGTTACCTCGGCGACTACGCCCGGGTATTCTCCGCGGTCGAGGGGAATACCACCTTCTATAGCGGGGCGCCGAAGCCGGAAACCGTGGCGACATGGGCTCGCCAGGTGCCGACCGATTTCCGGTTCTGCTTCAAGTTGCCGTCGAGCCTGACTCACGAGCACCGGCTGGATGGTATCGAGTCGTCCTTCGACGCCTTTCTCGAGGCGCTCGATCCTCTGCGCGGGCGGCTCGGTCCCTTGATGGTCCAGCTTCCGCGGGATTTCGGGGCCGAGGAGCTGCCCAGACTGCGGGCCCTGCTGGCGCGCTGGCCAAGCGATGTTCCTTGTGCTGTGGAAGTTCGCCACAGTGAATTTTTCCACAAGGGGGCGGCCGAGATAGAACTCAACAGGCTGTTGATAAGTCAGGGTGCCAATCGTGTCATGCTCGATGTCCGTCCACTGTTTTCCACCTCGGCCCAGGGCCACCCCGGCATGATCAAGGCCCAGGACGAAAAGCCCAAGCGCCCGCTACATGTGATTTCCACAGGAAATTTTCCTGTGGTGCGTTTTATCGGCCATGTCGATGCCGATATCAATGACCGTTATTTCCACCCCTGGATCGCCAGGCTGGCGTTGTGGATAAAACAGGGGATAAGCCCTTTCCTTTTTGTGCATACTGCCGATAATCGCCATTCCCCCCGGATAGCACGTCGGCTTCACGATGCCCTTGCCACGCATATCGGGTCGCCGCCCCTGCCCGAGTTTGCCGGAGAGCGGCAAGTCGAGCTGTTCTGAGCCTTTTCGATGATCGACGTGGCAGGCCGGCGGCTGGCCATCAAGCGTATGATCAGATATTTTTACGGCTTGATCGTCACTTGCCATGGGGTATTGCGGGCATTCACGCTTACCCGGCGTGATTTTGTCTTCGAACCCCTCGAGGTTCCCGTTACATTGTGCGAACGGTGACGGGACGTCGCCCTGGCAGCGATCCTGCTCGGCACCTGTCATGCCCTTGGAAGCGGTCCGTTGTGATCCGACGTACCGCGGACGTGACGACTACAAGCACAACGCCGTCATTGCATCCGATCGATCAATGACGACACGCACTCTCAAGGTGAAACATGTCGAAACTTTCCCATGCACAATGGTCATCCCGACTGACCTTTATCCTCGCGGCAACCGGTTCCGCGGTCGGTCTGGGCAATATCTGGAAATTCCCCTACATGGTAGGCGATAGCGGTGGCGCGGCCTTCGTGGCGGTCTACTTGCTGTGTATCGCCCTGGTGGGGCTACCGATCCTGGTGGCGGAATGGTTGATCGGCCGTCGTGGCCAGAACAACCCGGCCAATGCCATGGGCGATCTGGCCAAGGGGGCTGGACAGCCCCGCATCTGGATGCTGGTCGGGGTCAGCGGCATTCTCGGGGCCTTCCTGATCCTGTCGTTCTACAGCGTCATCGGCGGTTGGTCGCTGTACTATACCCTGAGTTCGGTGACCGGAGCCTTCAGCGGCCAGGACGCCGATGGTATCAATGCACTGTTTACGGGCATGCTGGGCAATCCAGGGCTGCTGCTGATCGGCCATTCGATCTTCATGCTATTGGTGATCGGTATCGTTGCTCGTGGCGTGACCAAGGGGCTGGAGGGAGCCGTTCGCACCCTCATGCCCGCGCTCGGCGTGCTGTTGCTGGTATTGGTGGGTTATGGCATGACCACCGGCCACTTCGGTGAGGCGGTCGGATTCATGTTCAATCTCGATTTCGGCAAGCTCGATGGTGGCGTGGTATTGGCAGCCATGGGTCAAGCCTTCTTCACACTGTCCCTGGGCATGGGCATCATGATGGCCTATGGCTCCTACCTGGGGCAGGAAGTCAATCTGCTCAAGACTGCTCGGACCGTCATCATCCTCGATACCCTGGTGGCCCTGGTCGCCGGCCTGGCGATCTTCCCGATTGTCTTCGCCAATGGCCTCGACCTGAGCTCCGGCCCCGGATTGATCTTCGTCACCCTGCCGCTGGCCTTCGGCAACATGGGAGGCGGCATCATCCTTGGACTGATGTTCTTCCTGCTGCTGACGTTTGCCGCCCTGACGTCGGCGATTTCCCTGCTGGAGCCGGTGGTGGAGTTCGTCGAGGAACGCACCCCGCTGTCGCGTGTCGGCGCAACCCTGGTTGCGGGCGTGGCGACCTGGGCATTGGGAATCTCGGCGTTGCTCGCGTTCAACGTGTGGAGTGACGTGCTGATTTTCGGCTTCAACGTGTTCGACTTCCTCGACACCCTGACCAGCAAGTATCTGTTGCCGTTGACGGGCCTGATGGCGATCGTCTTCGTCGCCTGGGTGCTGGATCGTGATAGCGTGCGTCGCGAGCTGGGCTTCGGTGACACCGGCGCCATGATCTGGACGATCGTGTCACGCTTTGTCGCTCCGATAGGGGTGGTTGCGGTGTTCGTGTCCAGCCTCTGAGAAGCCGGCGATGCCGTGTCACCAAGGGTGACACCCCCCTGAGCCCCGCTTCGGCGGGGCTTTGTGTTGGCGTCAGACGCCATGTGGAGAGTCTGGTGATCAGTGCATATCGTCGTTCGGTTCGTCCTCGGGAAGCTCGGCGATATCCTGGCTCAGGCGCTTGAACTCCTCGTGGAGTTCGATACCGCGCCGAGCGCGCAGGTTGCGTTGGGCCGCGGTGCGGGAACGCTGCTCGTGTTCGCTGACTTCCATGCTCATGAAGATGTCGAGAAGTTCGCTCTTGACGGAGGTTAACCGTTCGGCTTTTCGCATGATCGACTCTCCTGTCTGCAGTGAATGTGCCGGCATCCAATGACGCTGCCCGACACTGCACTTCTTACTATACCCCACTTGACAGAATGATGACGCCACGTCAACCAACGTCTGTCATATGGACTCGATGAATCCCCGGGTGCGCATTGCCGAACGGCTTGGGGCATACTGTGTACATCGAGACCCTCAACACATGCGCGGGACGCCGAGATAACGCCCGCGAGTCGCAACAAGGAGTGCCGCGTGAGCCTTGGCCTGTTCGATGAAATGAGACGCCGCATGGAGCATTTTCGTCGCTCCGAGCAGAAAGTGGCGCGTTTCGTGCTGCGCAACCCCGAAGAAGTGATCCACATGCGCATCGTCGACCTGGCCACCGAAGCCAAGGTCAGCGAACCCACGGTGGTGCGTTTCTGCCGGGCGCTGGGCTGCAACGGGTTTCAGGACTTCAAGCTCAAGCTGGCTCAGATGCTGGCCACGGGCAGCCAGTTCGCGCAGTTCTCCATGAACGACAGCGACTCGGTGGCGGAATTCTCGCAGAGCATTTTCGATTCCACCGTTGGCACCCTGTTATCGGTCCGCGACCGGCTGGACAACGAATCGCTCAGCCAGGCGATCAATGCCCTGGCCATGGCCAATCGCGTGGAGTTCTACGGGTTCGGCGCCTCCGGAGCGGTGGCCTTCGACGCCCAGCACAAGTTCTTCCGCCTGCAGATTTCCACGGCCGCCTATACCGATCCGCACATGCAGAACATGTCGGCGGCGACCCTCAAGGAAGGCGATGTGGTCGTGGCGATCTCTCAGACCGGCCGTACCAAGGCGCTGGTGGCCAGCGTGCGGATGGCGCGTGACGCTGGTGCCACGGTGATCGGCCTATGCCCGAGCGACACCCCCCTGGCCGGTGAAGTGAGCCTGCCGCTATACATCGACGTGCACGAGGACACCGAGATCTACACGCCGATGAGCTCGCGCATCGCCCACCTGGTACTGGTCGACGTGCTGGCGGTGGGCGTGGCCAAGACTCGCGGCCCCAAGCTCGCCGAACAGCTCAAGGCGGTGAAGCGAAGCCTCAACCCGCTGCGCTTTCCGGAAGAAGACGAGTCCTGAGCCGGCGTAGCCGGCTCAGGAGCTGTAAGCTATAAGCGGTAAGCTGTAAGAAAACTCATGACCTCAGGCTTCGAGGGTAGTTCTCTGGCTTACGGCTTACGGCTTACGGCTTACGGCTTACGGCTTGTGTTAACCTACCGCTCCATTTTCCGAGCAGCGATGCCTTCCCCATGGACGACGTCACGGCGATCCTCGATCAGATGAATCCGGCCCAGCGCGAGGCCGTCAGTGCTCCCCAGGGCAACATGCTGGTACTGGCCGGCGCGGGCTCGGGCAAGACGCGGGTTCTGGTGCATCGTATCGCCTGGCTGATGCAGGCCGAGGGGCTTTCGCCCTACGCCGTGCTGGCAGTGACCTTCACCAACAAGGCGGCCCGGGAGATGCGCACGCGCCTCGAGGCTTTGCTGGGCATTTCGCTGCGACATGTCTGGGTGGGCACTTTCCACTCCATCGCCCACCGCCTGTTGCGCACTCACTGGCAGGATGCGCGTTTGCCGCAGCATTTCCAGATCATCGACAGCGACGATCAACTTCGCCTCATCAAGCGTCTGCTCAAGGATTACAACATCGACGACGAGCGTTACCCGCCGCGTCAGGTGCAGTCCTTCATCTCGGGGTGCAAGGAGGAGGGCCTGCGCCCCCATCAGGTGGATGCCCATGGCGACGCCTATCTGTCGCAGATGGTCGAGCTGTACGAGCGTTATCAATTGACCTGCGAGCGCGGCGGCCTGGTCGATTTCGGCGAACTGCTGCTGCGCAGCCTCGAGCTGCTGCGCGACAACCCCGCCCTGCTGGCCCATTACCAGGAGCGTTTCGGCCATGTGCTGGTCGACGAGTTCCAGGACACCAATACGCTGCAGTATGCCTGGCTGAAACTGCTCACCGGCATGCGTACGCCGATGACCGTGGTCGGCGATGACGACCAGTCGATCTATGGCTGGCGCGGGGCGCGTATCGAGAATATCCGTCGCTTCGAGAAGGAATTCCCGGACACCAGGCTGGTACGCCTGGAGCAGAACTATCGCTCCACCAGCGTGATCCTTGATGCCGCCAACGCCCTGATTCGCTACAACGCCGAACGCATGGGCAAGGAGCTGTGGACGGCGGGGGACCGGGGCGAGCCCATCTCGGTGTATGGCGGCTTCAATGACCTCGACGAGGCACGTTACATCGTCGACACCATTCGTGAGCGCGTCGAGGAAGGCGTCAATCGTCGCGAGATCGCCATTCTGTATCGTTCCAACGCCCAGTCACGGGTCATCGAGGAGACGCTGATTCGTCAGGGCGTGCCTTACCGGATCTATGGCGGTCAGCGTTTCTACGAGCGCCTGGAGATCAAAAACGCCCTGGCCTATCTGCGTCTGCTGCTTAACCGTGACGACGATGCGTCATTGGAACGGGTGATCAATGTGCCGGCTCGTGGCATCGGTACCCGCACGGTCGAGACCCTGCGCAACCGGGCCCGTCAGACCGGCGATTCGCTCTGGCAAGCCCTGCACGATGCCACCTCGGACGGCAGCCTGCGAGGTCGTGCCGTTTCGTCGTTGCAGGCCTTCGCCGACCTGATCGAACAGCTCGACAACGAGGCGTCGGGGCTGTCGCTCCACGATATCATCGACCACGTCAACGCACGCACCGGGCTCGTCGAGCATCACCGCAACGAAAAGGGCGAGAAGGGCCAGGCTCGGGTCGAGAACCTGGAGGAACTGGTCACGGCGGCCAAGGCCTTCACCCAGAGCGAGGCCTTCGAAGGCGTGGAAGCCGGTGAAGGTATGGCCGCTCTGGAAGCCTTCCTGGCCGAGGCGGCGCTCAATGCTGGCGATCACGAAGCCGACGAGTTCGAGGATTGCGTGCAGCTGATGACGCTGCATTCGGCCAAGGGCCTGGAGTTTCCCGTGGTCTTCATGGCCGGTGTCGAGGAAGGCCTCTTCCCGCACAAGATGTCGATGGAAGAACCCGGGCGTCTCGAAGAGGAACGGCGGCTCTGCTACGTGGGCATGACGCGGGCCATGAAAAAACTCTACCTCACTCATGCCGAGCTGCGTCGGCTACATGGCAAGGAGACCTTCCAGCGGCCTTCGCGCTTCCTGCGCGAGGTGCCCGAAGGCTTCATGGAAGAGGTCAGGTTGCGTGGTCAGATCTCGCGACCCGTCACCACCTCGCGCCCCACGCCGACCCTGCAGCAGAACGGCGTCGAAGGCGGCACGGATCTACCGTCGCTGTCGCTCGGCCAGCGTGTCAGTCACCCCGTCTTCGGTGAAGGCGTGATCCTCAACGCCGAAGGCGAGGGCGAGCGCGCCCGGGTCCAGGTCAGCTTCGAGGGCGAGGGTGACAAGTGGCTCGTGCTTGGCTTCGCCAAGTTGACGCCTTTGTAGGTTGGGGTTTCACGGCTTGAAGAAGGTGGCCGTCTTGTCCGGCGGCCCGTCAAGTTATCCACAGAATCATCGTAATAAAAGCGCCATAAGCCCCGAAAAATCGAGCAAGATCTTGCCCGCTGGGCAACTTCTTGCTCGCTTCCAGGCAAGATCTTGCTCGATTTGCCCGTTACGTTTGTTTTGAATTTACAATATCTTATTGAATTAAATAGAAATGGCATGAATTGGCACTAAAAGTGCCCTTTTCAGGGCGTCCTTTGGACATTCGCCAATCGTTCAACGAAATTCGCCCAGCGAATTCACGGTCAAGGAATCGACTCATGCCAACACCATGTTATATCAGCATCGAAGGTCAGACGCAGGGCAACATCACCGCCGGTGCCTTCACGCCCGAGTCCGTCGGCAACATCTATGTCGAGGGCCACGAAGACCAGATGCTGGTTCAGGAATTCAAGCACATCGTCACCGTGCCGACCGACCCGCAGTCCGGCCAGCCGGCCGGCCAGCGTGCCCACAAGCCGTTCATCTTCACCGTGGCCCTGAACAAGGCCGTGCCGCTGCTGTACAACGCCTTGGCTTCCGGGGAAATGCTGCCCAACGTTGAGCTGAAGTGGTACCGCACCTCGGTAGAGGGTAAGCAGGAACACTTCTTTACCACCACCCTGACCGACGCCACCATCGTCGATATCAACCTGCGCATGCCGCATGCTCAGGACTCGAACAAGTCCGAGTTTACTCAACTGATGGACGTCTCCCTGGCCTACCGCAAGATCGACTGGGAGCACACCGTCGCCGGTACCTCCGGTTCCGACGACTGGCGCGCGCCGATCGAGGGTTAACACCCCGATGCCACTCGGCGGCCTGGGTTCGGTTCAGGCCGCACGGGTGGAATCCGCTGCCTGGGCATTGGCCCGGGCAGCCGTCGTGGATGACCCGGATGTGATTCTCCACGACGGCTGCCGAATGGCACCATATCCAAGAAACGGCTTCCAGGAGGAACGCCATGCGCGCCAAGGGATGGCACTTCACGCTCAGCCTGGCCGGCGGCGACGGTCTCGATCTGGCAGTGGTCGACTTCCGCCTCGACGAAGCACTTTCCGCGCCCTTCACTCTGGAGGTCGAGGCCGCCAGCCGCCGTCCCGACCTCAACCCCGGCGATCTGCTGGAAAGCGGGGCCACGCTCACCGTCTGGCATGACGACCGGTCGACCCGTCGCGTGCACGGCGTGGTCAGCGAGTTCGCCCGCGGGGATCGCGGCCATCGCCGCACCCATTACCACGTCACCATTCGCCCGGCGTTGTGGCGACTCTCGCTGCGGCAGAATTCGCGCATCTTCCAGAACGTCTCGCCGCTGACGGTGATCAACACCCTGTGCGAGGAAAATGGCCTCACCGACGTGGCCTTCGCCGCCACCCGCGAGCCCGCCAAGCGCGAATACGTGGTGCAGTACCGCGAGACCGATCTGGCCTTTATCCAGCGCCTGGCCGCCGAGGAAGGCTTCAGCTTCTTCCACGAGTTCGAGGACGCCGAGGGCGGCATTCACCGCCTGGTGTTCGCCGACTCGCCCCAGGCGCTGAGCTCGCTGGGCGAGCGCACCTACCATTCCCGCGCCGGTGGCACACCGCCCGAGACCCATGTGCGCCGCCTGCGCCAGACCAGTCGCGTGCGCCCGGCCAGCGCCGCCCTCAAGGACTACAGCTTCAAGCAGCCCGCCTATGCACAGCTGCACGACAAGCAGGGCGAGGGGCTCGACCAGCATGCCCAGCGTGGTGCCCGTGAGAAAGCGTACGAGCATTTCGACTACCCCGGGCGCTTCAAGGCCGATCCCTCCGGCAAGGCCTTCACCCGCCACCGTCTCGAATGGCTGCGCCGCGACGCGACCACCGCCGAGGCCGAAAGCAACCTGGCCGAGCTGGCGCCCGGCCGCCGCTTCACGCTCGGCGGCGACGACCTGCCGGCCCCGGGCGACTGGCAGGTGGTCAGCGTGGCGCACCACGGCACCCAGCCCCAGGCCCTGGAAGAAGACGCCGTGCAGGCCGACGGCCAGACCACGCTCAACAACCGGCTGAGCCTGGCCCCGGCGGACATTACCTGGCAGGCCGACCCCCAGCCCAAACCGCGTGTCGACGGCCCGCAGATCGCCTTCGTGGTCGGCCCCGAGGGCGAAGAGATCTACTGCGACGAACACGGCCGGGTCAAGGTGCAGTTCCCCTGGGACCGCTACGCCAAGCCGGACGAGACCGCCAGCGCCTGGGTTCGCGTCAGCCAGGGCTGGGCCGGCGGCGGCTATGGCTTCCAGGCCATCCCCCGGATCGGCCACGAGATAATCATCTCATTCCTGGAGGGTGACCCCGATCAACCGATCATCACCGGGCGCACCCACCACGCGGTGAACGTGCCGCCCTACGAACTGCCGGCGCACAAGACGCGCACCGTGCTGCGCACCCAGACCCATCAGGGTGAAGGCTTCAATGAACTGCGCTTCGAGGACAAGGCCGACCAGCAGCAGATCTGGCTGCACGCCCAGAAAGACCTGGAGCTGCTGACCCGCCACGACCGTACCGAGGAGGTCGGCCGCGACAGCGACCTCAAGATCAAGCGCGACCGCATCAGCGAGCTCGACCGCAACGAGCACCACAGCGTGCGCGGCGAGCGGCGCGAGAAGAGCGACGGTGCCCACCACCTGACCATTCACGGCAGCCTGCATATCAACGCCGGCCAGGCCTGGCTGACCGAGAGCGGCCGCGAGCTGCACATCAAGGCGGGCCAGAAGGTGGTCATCGAAGCCGGCAGCGAACTGGCTCTCACCGCCGGCGGCAGCTTTCTCAACGTCAACGGCGGCGGCATCGCCATCGGAGGCCCCAGTGTGCGCATCAACGCCGGCGGCAGCCCCGGCAGCGGCACCGGCCAGAGCGCCCAGGCACCGCTGCGGCCGGGGGAGGCTCAGCCGGAACAGCATAAGACGGTGGAGCCGCAAAGGCTGCCGAGCCTGCTCGATTACCAAGTTTCCAGCGCCGCCATGCTGCCTCTCTGCGGGAAAATCAGCGACACCCAGTGCACGCGGGAGGACTGTCCATGCATGGGTGGTTAGCGCGACTGCCCGAAAGGGCTTATGTCTCGGGCGCCCCCGCGGCCTGGATACGAACGGATCGCCCCATCGACCTGATCATCGATCAACGCCGGGCCACTGCAGCGAGTCGCGACCTGCTCGGCTGTGAAGGGGTGCAGGAACATGCCGTGCTGCTGGCCGGCACGCCAATGGCACCTCTGCAGGAGGCCAGCCCCTGGCTCATCAGGGTCTCTCCCGATAGCAATGCCTGGCGTAACGCCGAGTCGCTTTGTCGACAGCGCTGCCTGGGCTGGTGCTGTCAACTGGCGCCGAATGTCGCCTTTGTCGATCTGCTCGAGTATCTGCAAGACATGGTCGTCTGGAACGATGCCCAGGGTGGGCAATCGCTGGTCAATTGGCAGGACCCGAGGGTACTGACGGCCTTGCTGGGCAGTGCAGAATGGCGGTTTCTGAGGCAATGGCTGGCACCGCTCGGTGGTATTTCCACGCCTACTCCTCAAGGCAGATGGCAAGCCTGGCAGGAAATGGCGCCGGACGATGTCTCGGAGGCAACGCCACGCCTGACGCGCGAGATGCAAGCCGCGCTGAAAGCGGCGCCGCGAGCCTGGTTTCTGGCCGAGCGGCTAGAGATTCGGCTCGATGAGCTCGACTCGGAATGGCTTCAGGGGCTGCAGATACTCAATCAGCACGGCATTACGCGGCCCCGACATCTCGAAGCCTTGTTACCGTTGTTGAAGCAGCCAGGGTGGTGGCAGCGCCATGATATTCAAGAACTCCTCGAGGCCAATCGTCCGGCATGGAAGAAAGTCGAGGCGATGCGCGAGTGCATTAATAAGTCGTCGCAAGCGGCAGCAAGGGATGTCACTCAATGGATGATCTGATCAAGGACGATGGCGCGGCAAGGGGCCACTCCAACACAGGGGACTGGCAGGTCGCCGATGGTGGCGCAGCCTCGACACCACCGGAGCGCACAGTCCATGAGCTGTCCGGCTGCGAGGTCCAGCCGGGCGGCGATGAGGTGGGGGCCGAGCCCCCTCACCCCTGCGAGGACAATCAGTGGGCCGACATTCTGTATTTGAGCGGCACCGGCAGCTTCTGGCTGTTGACGCAGTCAGTCTCCGACGCCCTGCATGAAGCGGCCGATCAGCTCGCCGGCATCGTTGCTGAGAGCGATCCGCAACGTCGCCTGCAGAAGCTGAATGCCGAGTCCGGATTGACCGATTGCATCATGCCGGCAAGTGTCGAGAGCTTCATGACCCCGGAGCAGCGCGACACCTATCGCAACAAGCAACGTGAGCTCGTTGATGCCAACGCACAGAAGGCTTCGAGCCGCGGGGCATCGATTCGCCGGGCGAGCCGGAAGATCAATGAACTCAAGGGCGAGATCGCCGCACTGGAAGGACAGGGGCGCAAAGCCGCCGAGGAGCAGGGTTACGAGGTCGAAGGAGATCGCTACTACGGCGCCTGGGAAAACGCGATAGACGCTGCGCTGGGCACCTACCAGCAATCTCGCGCCGCCTATGTGCTGCGGGCCCAGACGCAGGGGGAAGCATGGAAGGAAGCGCTTCAGGAGGCCAATCGGTACATGTCCAGTTGCCAGACCCGCAACCCGGAAGAGGCACTGAGCACCTGCGATGTCCTCAACTATGCGGACTATCTCGACGAGGCGAATGGCAGTGTTGAGGCCGGGTATTTGCAGAGCATTCTCCGGCTGGCCTCCATGGGCGTCGCCACGCCGGAATTCGCCCTGGCGAACAGCACCCGGCGCGTGTCTGGTGTTCAAGGGGGGATTCGCGCCTTCGATGCCTACCTCGAGTTGCTGGGTGAGTTGCCGGCGTTGACCTCCGCCATGGGAGCCAAGCTGGACGACTGGCGTGACAGCACGGCGGGACAGGCAACGCTGCCCGTCTTCCTGCTGGGTGACGAACGCCGGCGTTACGAGCAGTACTGCCAACGACTGGATGCGGTCTATGCGGTGGCACGCGAGGCAACGCAAGCCATGCAACCGCGACGAAGCCTGTTCTGGGATGCCGATGTCGACAACCCGCGGCATGCACTCGGCTACAGGAAGCGCAGTGTTCAGGTCGTGGTGCGCAATAACTTCCCGTTGCGTGAATTCAGCTCACCGCTCGGGTCCAAGTCGCTCAGTCACCTGAGTCTGCATCAACTGGCCGCCCTGGCCATGAACGCCGAAGAGCACGATGGCCTGACGCGCGCCCTGCCCGGCGACGGCGCTCTCCCTGGGCAATTGTGGGAGGCCGAGGAAAATGCGCTTTCCATCTGGCTCGCCGGTCGGGGCTGCCAGGCGATCGACTGGCGCCGCGAATGGCACGATGAACCCATGGGGCTGTTCCAGCCCGAGCGCTTCTTTGCCTATCTCGAAGAACAGGCCTTGCAGATCGACGGGCTGGAAGGCAAGCGCGAGGCCTGGGGCCAGGCGTTGCAGAACATGCTGTTCACCGGCCCCTCCCGCGACGTGCTGCGCCTGTTCGATGCCTCGGCGCAGGCCCAGTACCTGCGCATGGTCGGCATGCGCCAGGGCGATCTGAATGACTCGCTTGTGGCCGACCGGCCCGACAAGGTCGAAGCCACCACGCCCGCGCTATCCGTGCAATTCATGGAAGGCAGTGCATCGGCCGCCACACAGGGCGGGGTGTCGGCGCAATCGACCGCTATCGGCCAACCGACCGCGACGCCGCCGAGTGGCAGTGGCAAGGCGAGCCTCTCGGCCAAGGTAGAAGCCACCTTCAACTTGCTGGGCGGCGAACTCTCGTTGGGGCGTTTCTCGCTCCCCGACGAAACCCAGGCATCGCCCATACACGTCACCCTGCATAACAAAGGCAACGAGCGCCGCAGCCTGGGGTGTTATTCGCTGCAACTCGAGCCGGTGCTCAAGGGCTTTGCCGGTGCCAGTGTGGCGCTTGCCACCGAGACAGGGTTGAGCCTCGACCACAACGGCGTATCGGTGGTCGGTCTCGACCAGGCCAACACGGCGGGCACGGCCAGCGCCTTCGATGCCTTCGCCGGGGTCGGTATCGGGGTGGAGTGCAGCGTGGCGCTGCGCTGGAAACCGCCTCGCGACATCATTCAACGCCTGCCCAAGTACGCCGCCCTGGACGAACTTGGCCTGCTCAGTGCCCCGCTGGATGACTGGGGCAACCTCTCCAGCGCGACCCTGGCCGGCGAAGCACTGGCGGGTTACGGCGCCACGGCGGATTTCCAGCTTGGCCTGGTGGACGGCAAGTTCGTCTTGACCCTCAAGGGGCGGCTGGTCTTCAAGGTCGGCTACGGCGGCAAGCTGACCGTCACTCTCGACCCCAACCGGCTGGACCCCTGGATGGGCATGCTGCACCAGGCCCTGGTCGACAACGAATACGAGGTGGTTGACTGGATCACCCCCGAGGCCTTCGACGGCTTTCGCAAGCTGTTCTTCGTGCAGACGATGTTGCTGGTGGATGTTGGCATGCTGGCCCTACGCGGCCTGGATACCCTGGATGACCTGTATACCGGTTTCACCCGCTCGGAGCGCGCCGGGCCGATCGCGTATGCCATTGTCGATACGGCATCCAACCCGGCCAGAGCAAGAGAGTTGCGTGCCTGGGTGCAGCATCTTCCACCCGAAGCTATGGGGCCCTTGCTGCATGTGCTGAGAGCGGCGCCGGGCTTTCTGGGCTATGAAATCGGAGGCAAACGCTACGGTCGCAATGAGGCGATCGATCTGCAACAGATCGCCATCGCCCAATGCCTGGAATGGATCGAAGAGGGCTATACGAACGGCCACTATCCAAGACGCGCCGCCCAGCGCCTGTTCGAGAAGGCCGTGGCCAGGATGTCGGTGGATGGGGAGTACAGCGGCGCCGAGGCAGGTGGCGATGAAAGTAGCAATGAAAGCGACGATGAAAGCGCCAGACGCCAGGCCTTTGGGCGTGCCTACTGTGAGAGTCGCTATCAGTTGGATCAGTTTATGAAACATGGATTAACGGACAATTTTGAAGCACAAAAAGCACGTGAGAAATATCGAAGCATTACCAGCCGCCTTGGGCAGGATATGGACACCCACTGCCACTTCGTTCAGACACCCCGCGGCAAAGAAGCCACTTATCGGGAGACATAAGATGCGCTACGACCGGTTATTGTTCGCCATCGCGCTACTGAGTCTGCCGTGTTCGGTGCTGGCCCTCGATGACGAGGCCCAGGCGGCCAAGGAAGAAGGGATGCGTCTCTACAACATTAGTCATTCGACAGCGGCATTGGCATATCTGGAAAAGGCGGCTAATGCCGGAGATGTAGAGTCCATGTATTACATGGGAGAAGCCGAGCGTCGTCAGCATATGGGCAGCATGACTCGAGCGGCCTTGGAATGGTATCTCAAGGCCGCCGATCACGGTGACCCCTATGCCATGCTAAGGCTGCACAGCGGCGGGGCCTGTGTTGCGGGAGATTACTGTCCAGAAGAGGTCGAAGGCTGGCGGGAAAAGGCCCTGGCCATCACACTGCCTAAGGCCGAGGCCGGCGATACGGATGCCATGGTGGCGCTTTACTATATCTATGCGGCCCTGAATGACGAAGATGAAGGGGTTGACTGGCTCGAGCGCGCCGCCGAAGCCGGCAATCCCGAAGCCCAGTATCGAATGGGTAGTATGATCCATGGCGGTTACGGCTGGTACTTCCTGGAATCCCGGCGCCTGAAGGCCGCCGAAAGGTGGTTACGCAAGGCAGCGGAGCAAGGATATGTACCAGCGATGGATGCCTTAGCCGAGGTTTTAGGAAAGGAGAATAGACCTGAAGCTGCTTGGCGGTGGAAAGTAAAAGCATCAAATAATGGTTATTTGGAAGAACGCTTAACAATGGGTGGTTGCTACCTTGACCCGGAAAGATGGAATGAAAAAATAAGAGAGGGTTTATGCCAAAATAAAAAAAACGTAGTTAAAGGTTGGGGTATTAGTTATGCGGTTTTTAAAGAAACTGGTAATGATACCGCAGAATGGATTATGGATAAAAGTCGAGGTGATATGACTCCTGAGAAAATACAGGAGGCAGAAGAATTAGCTCAAGAATGGCTGAATAAAGAGCCACCCCTTTCCAAGTTTCCGCCACGTTATGGGTTCTAAGTAGTGTTTGGCATTCTGTGTCCGGGAGCTGTTGGTGGCATGAGCGATATGGCCTTCAGCCGCCCCGGCCCTCGATCCCGAGTCGCCGAGAAGGATAGTCGATAATACAGCCTGCGAGTCAGACTCGCGGGAGCGAGGCATGGCAGGGACGCCATGCGGCCAATTCTCGCCAGGGGAGGTGCGCTGCCGCCCGCCCCGGCGGTAGCGTGGCTAGAGATAAGAAAGCGTCGCCCATACACGTGCACCTTGCACAACAAAGGCAACGAGCGCCGCAGCCTGGGGTGTTACTCGCTGCAACTCGAGCCGGTGCTCAAGGGCTTTGCCGGTGCCAGTGTGGCGCTTGCCACCGAGACAGGGTTGAGCCTCGACCACAACGGCGTATCGGTGGTCGGTCTCGACCAGGCCAAAACGGCGGGTTACGGCGCCACGGCGGATTTCCAGCTTGGCCTGGTGGACGGCAAGTTCGTCTTGACCCTCAAGGGGCGGCTGGTCTTCAAGGTCGGCTACGGCGGCAAGCTGACCGTCACTCTCGACCCCAACCGGCTGGACCCCTGGATGGGCATGCTGCACCAGGCCCTGGTCGACAACGAATACGAGGTGGTTGACTGGATCACCCCCGAGGCCTTCGACGGCTTTCGCAAGCTGTTCTTCGTGCAGACGATGTTGCTGGTGGATGTTGGCATGCTGGCCCTACGCGGCCTGGATACCCTGGATGACCTGTATACCGGTTTCACCCGCTCGGAGCGCGCCGGGCCGATCGCGTATGCCATTGTCGATACGGCATCCAACCCGGCCAGAGCAAGAGAGTTGCGTGCCTGGGTGCAGCATCTTCCACCCGAAGCTATGGGGCCCTTGCTGCATGTGCTGAGAGCGGCGCCGGGCTTTCTGGGCTATGAAATCGAAGGCAAACGCTACGGTCGCAATGAGGCGATCGATCTGCAACAGATCGCCATCGCCCAATGCCTGGAATGGATCGAAGAGGGCTATACGAACGGCCACTATCCAAGACGCGCCGCCCAGCGCCTGTTCGAGAAGGCCGTGGCCAGGATGTCGGTGGATGGGGAGTACAGCGGCGCCGAGGGGAGTGGTGAGGAAAGCGACAATGAAAGCGCCAGACGCCAGGCCTTTGGGCGTGCCTATTGCGAGAATCGCTATCGGTTGGACCAATTCATGAGAGTTGTTTCTTCTACTGGAGATCGTGATGCGGGTGATGCCAGAAGAAGTTATAAAAATGTGTCACAACGCCTCGGTCAGGATATGGACACCCACTGCCATTTCGTTCAGACACCCCGTGGTAAAGAAGCCACTTATCGGGAGCCCTAAGATGTGCTTCGTCCGGTTATTGTTCGCCATCGCGCTACTGAGTCTGCCGTGTTCGGTGCTGGCCCTCGATGACGAGGCCCGGTCCGCCAAGGAAGAGGGGATGCGCCTTTGGGGCATATCCGAATGGATCAAGATGCAACCTTATCTCGAAAAGTCAGCCGAATCTGGTGATGTTGAGTCCATGTATTATCTGGGGGAAGCCAATCGCTTATTGGATAGAGGGCTCTCACACGACGCCATGGATTGGTACCTCAAGGCCGCCGATCACGGTGATCCCTATGCCATGCTAAGGCTGCACAGCGGCGGGGCCTGTGTTGCGGGAGATTACTGTCCAGAAGAGGCCGAAGGCTGGCGGGAAAAGGCCCGGGCCATCACGTTGCCTAAGGCCGAGGCCGGCGATACGGATGCTATGGTGGCGCTTTACTATATCTATGCGGCCCTGGATGACGAAGATGAAGGGATTGACTGGCTCGAGCGCGCCGCCGAAGCTGGCAATCCCGAAGCCCAGTATCGAATGGGTAGCATGATCCATGGCGGTTACGGCTGGTACTTCCTGGAATCCCGGCGCCTGAAGGCCGCTGAAAGGTGGTTACGCAAGGCAGCGGAGCAAGGATATGTACCAGCGATGGATGCCTTAGCCGAGGTTTTAGGAAAGGAGAATAGACCTGAAGCTGCTTGGCGGTGGAAAGTAAAATCATCAAATAATGGTTATTTGGAAGAACGCTTAACAATGGGTGGTTGCTACCTTGACCCGGAAAGATGGAATGAAAAAATAAGAGAGGGTTTATGCCAAAATAAAAAAAACGTAGTTAAAGGTTGGGGTATTAGTTATGCGGTTTTTAAAGAAACTGGTAATGATACCGCAGAATGGATTATGGATAAAAGTCGAGGTGATATGACTCCTGAGAAAATACAGGAGGCAGAGGAATTAGCTCAAGAATGGCTGAATAAAGAGCCACCTCTTTCCAAGTTCCCGCCACGTTATGGGTTCTAAGTAGTGTTTGGCATTCTGTGTCCGGGAGCTGTTGGTGGCATGAGCGATATGGCCCTCAGCCGCCCCGGCCCTCGATCCCGAGTCGCCGAGAAGGATAGTCGATAATACAGCCTGCGAGTCAGACTCGCGGGAGCGAGGCATGGCAGGGACGCCATGCGGCCAATTCTCGCCAGGGAAGGCGCGCCTGCAGTGCCCCCTCCAGAGCTGCACAGGGTATAGTGCAGCCATCAGGAGGAGAAAATGAGCAACGATATCCCCATCAAGCAATGGACCGCGAAGCGTAAAGCGTCCGTGGTCATGGGTATCGTCAAGGGCAAGACCATGGTCGCCGAGGTCGTCCGACAGCGTGACCTCACCGTCTCCGAGGTCGAAGGCTGGATCGATGAAGCCCAGCGCAACATGGAGAACGGACTCAGGGCCCGCCCCAAGGATATCCGCGAGCAATACGAGTCCGACTTGTGGGAAACCAAGGGGGCACTGGGCGAGGCCCACTTGCAGATCAACGCACTAAAAAAAGTGGCGCCGCCTGCTCGACGAGGACGAGAACTCGTAAGGTCGCTGCAGGTGGAAATGGCCCAGGAAGGCCGCAAGGTATCACTTGCCAAACTTTGCCGCCGGCTGGGCTTCCCACGGCGCAGTCTGTGTTACCGGTGCAAAAGCGCGACCTAGCTACGGCTATCGCCGGCTGTCGGGCGTGCTGGGTGAGAACTGCAAGCCGGTCCAGCGTGTCCTGCAGCTCAAAGGCTGGTAGGTGCGCAAGCGACCGTAGGGTTTCTGACCTTGCGCCAGCAGCTTGCAATAGCGGCCATACCTGTCTCTGGACTATACGGCACCCGAGCACACCCCGCATGTAAGCTATTTCAAGCTGTCGTTTTGCAGGTTTTGATTTTTTTACCATTTTATTCGTAATCGATTAATTAAATTGACGTAGGATATTTCTTACATGGGGGAGTTTTTTGGCATTTGCGTGTATTTATCTAATTGATTTTTATGGAGTTTTTTTTGTTATTGGTGATGTGGTGTTTTTGTCTTCCCTCTTTCCTCTTGTTGATGGCCATGTTGGCAATCCCCCTATCAGTTAGTAGTGATGATATCCTCCTCCCGGTCTTCAGGGATGTGCTTATATGCCTTTTTCAGTACATCCGATTCAGTGGCGATGACGTTGTGGCCGATATTGCATTTGGTTGATTGAGCCACGCTTAAGGTCCGGTGGAACCCTATTACCACCATCTCAGCGTTAACGATAAGGGAGCTTCTATCATGGCCAAGGAAGGTTCAGTGGCGCCGAAAGAGCGCATCAACATCAAGTACGTACCTGCCACGGGAGATAATCAGGCCGAAACGGAGCTGCCTCAGAAGCTGCTCATCGTCGGCGACTTCAAGGGGGGTAACGAAGAAGCGCCGATCGAGGATCGCGAGGCCGTTTCGGTCAACAAGAACAACTTCCAGTCCGTAATGCGTGAAGCCGGGCTAAGCCTGCAAACTTCCGTACCCAGCCGCCTGGAGGATGATGCCAGCGGTCAGGAGCTCAATGTTGATCTGAAGCTTCAGTCTCTGGAAGATTTCGGCCCGGATAGCGTCGCTCGTCAGATCCCCGAGTTGCAGAAGCTTGTCGAACTCCGTGAGGCATTGGTTGCTCTCAAGGGACCGCTGGGCAATGTGCCTGCTTTCCGGGAGCGGCTGCAAGCCTTGATCGAAGATCCTGCTACTCGTGATCAGTTGCTGAGCGAGCTGGACCTCATCGACAACCAGGCATCCTCCAACGACACCTGATTACCCGCACGGAAGCGAGGCATTATCATGACGGAATCCACACAGAACCAGGCCGTTGCCAGCGAAGAGGTTCAGTCCGAGTCATTGCTCGACCAGGTGATGGCGCAGACCCGCATGGTACCCAATGAAGACGGGTACGATGTGGCCAAACAGGGCGTTGCGGCTTTCATCAGCGAGCTTTTGAAGTCCGATGACGCTCAGCAGCAGGTCAACAAGTCAGTCGTCGACCGAATGATCGTCGAGCTGGATCGTAAGATCGGCCAACAGGTCGATGAAGTAATTCACACCGATGAGTTTCAACACCTGGAGTCCGCCTGGAGAGGCTTGAAACTGCTCGTGGACCGCACGGATTTCCGCGAGAATATCAAGCTCAATGTCCTTCACGCCACCAAGGAAGAGCTGCTCGAGGACTTCGAGTTCGCCTCCGAGCTCAGTCAGAGTGGGCTGTATCAGCATGTTTATGCTGCTGAGTATGGTCAATTCGGTGGTGAACCCGTGGCAGCGATGATTGGCCACTACGACTTCACCCCCTCCACACCGGATATCAAGCTGCTGCAGTATACTGCCTCGGTCGGCGCCATGGCGCATGCGCCATTCCTGTCTTCCGTGGCGCCCAGCTTCTTTGGCATCGACAGCTTCGAAGAGCTGCCGAACATCAAGGACTTCAAGGCCATCTTCGAAGGGCCGAAGTATACCCGCTGGCGCAGTCTGCGCGAGTCGGAGGATTCCCGTTATCTGGGCCTGACCGCGCCCCGCTTCCTGCTGAGAACGCCTTACGACCCTGAGGAAAATCCAGTCAAGTCGTTCCACTATCGCGAGTCGGTCAACGATAGTCACGACAACTATCTTTGGGGCAATACGGCCTACCTGCTGGCCGAGCGTCTCAACGACAGCTTTGCCAAGTATCGTTGGTGCCCAAACATCATAGGACCGCAGAGTGGTGGTGCCGTCGAGAACTTGCCCACGCACACCTTCGAGTCCCTGGGGCAACTGCAGAACAAGATTCCCACCGAAGTGCTGATCACCGATCGGCGCGAATTCGAGATGGCCGAGGAAGGTTTCATCTCGCTGACGATGCGCAAGGGCAGCGATAACGCGGCCTTCTTCTCGGCTAACTCGGTACAGAAGCCCAAAACGTTCCCCAATACGCCCGAGGGCCGTGAGGCCGAGACCAACTACAAGCTCGGCACTCAATTGCCTTACATGTTCATCGTCAATCGCCTGGCACACTACATCAAGGTGCTCCAGCGCGAGCAGATCGGCTCCTGGAAAGAGCGTCAGGACCTGGAGCGCGAGCTCAACACCTGGATTCGACAGTACGTGGCGGATCAGGAAAACCCGCCTGCCGATGTGAGAAGCCGCCGTCCGCTGCGCGCCGCCTCGGTGCACGTCTCCGACGTGGAAGGCGACCCGGGCTGGTACCAGGTATCCCTGGCAGTGCGCCCGCACTTCAAGTATATGGGCGCCAACTTCGAGTTGTCGCTGGTGGGTCGCCTCGACAAGGAGTGACGTCATGGCCGCTTCCAGAGATCGAAGCGGCCTGGCTGGCGCCAGCCTTTTCGAACGCCTGTCGGCACCGAATCACCCGGTACCGTCGGCGGATGTTGTCGAGGCCACGGTCACTTCCATCAAGCGCCATCTGGTCGAGCTTCTCAACAGTCATCCGGGGCACAGCGAATGTGCACCGGGCCTGGGTCTGTTGGACCTGAACGATGCCACGCTCGGCGCGCTTGATCTGGAACTCAAGGTCGAGAGTGCCATCCGTGAGTGCATCGAGCGCTATGAACCGCGTGTTCACCGCGTTCATGTCGAGACTCAGCACCATCACGACAACGACCCGCTGCAGCTGCGCTTTCAGGTTCAGGCCGTCCTGGATGTCGATCACGACATGGCGGAAACCACCATTGATCTGCTGCTCAACGACAAGCGCTATCTGTGCTTGAACTGAGGCCGTTATGCTGAATCGCTACTATCGGGATGAACTTGACTTCCTCAAGCGCCAGGGACGCGAGTTCGCCGAGGGAAATCCCGGCCTGAGCCGCTTTCTCGCTGAGCACAGCACCGATCCCGACGTCGAACGGCTGCTAGAGGGCTTTGCGTTTCTCTCGGGACGCCTTCGCGAGAAGGTCGATGACGAGTTTCCCGAGTTGACGCACTCACTGGTTGCCATGCTCTGGCCCAACTATCTGAGGCCGGTTCCCAGTGTAACGATCGCCCAGTTCAAGCCGCACCTCAATAGTCTAAGTACGGGCCAGGTCGTGCCCAAGGGCACCGCGCTGTCCAGCGAGGCCGTCGAGGACACGGTTTGCCAGTTCCGCACCTGTCATGACCTGAATGTCTATCCGCTGGCCCATGAAGGGGTCCAGGTGCAGCACTCCCGCGAGACATCGCAGCTTCTGTTGAACCTCTCGGTGCACAGTGATCGCCCCTTGAACGAGATCGGCATCGGAGCGTTGAGGCTTTATCTGGGCAGCAGTGAATACACTGCGCGCACCCTGTATCTATGGCTGAACCACTATCTCGCGGGAATCGAACTGGAGGTCGATGGACGCAGCCTGAGTCTACCTTCCTACCTCCTGCAGTCGGTGGGCATGAGTGCCAGGGATGCCTTGCTGCCTTATCCCCGAAACGCCTATCAGGGCTATCGAATCCTGCAGGAATACCTATGTTTTCCCGAGGCCTTTCATTTTATCGAGCTGCAGTCGCTGGGGGACTACTTGCCTGCCGGTGTGGCCGAGACGGTATCCCTGCGTTTCACCTTCTCGCGCACCCTGCCGGCCGATGCCAGGGTCGTGGACGAAAGCCTGGCGCTATTCTGCACACCGGCGATCAATCTCTTCGAGCACGATGCCGACCCGATCGACCTGACCGGCGAGCGTAGCGAGTATCGGGTGCGTCCCAGTGGCCGTTACCCCTCGCACTATGAAGTCTTCAGCGTCGATGACGTGGAAGGTTGGCTGGAGAGCGCTAGCGGGCGCATTCGTGGAGCGCCGCGTCGCTATGTGCCGTTTGAAAGCTTCGAGCACCAGATCGAACGAGACCGGGATCGTCAGGCGCTCTACTATCGAATTCGTGTGCGCGACAGCCTGCGTGGGGATGGCTTCGATCATGATATTGCCTTCGTGCGGGGCGATGAGCAGGCCTGCATGGGCTTTCGCGAAACCATCTCCCTGCGCCTGACCTGCAGCAACCGGGAGTTGCCCGAGCGCCTGGCCATTGGCGATGTGCATGTTCCTACCGATGAAAGCCCTTCGTTTGCGACCTTTCGCAACATCACCCGGCCCACGCCGGCCATGCGTCCCACGCTGGACGGCAGCCTGCTGTGGACGCTGATCTCCAATCTGTCGTTGAACTATCTATCGTTGCTGAATCGTGACGCCCTGTGTTCCGTGCTACGCGCCTACGATTTTCGTGCCCTGGTGGATCGGCAGGCAGAGCGGATGTCCCAGAAGCGCCTGCAGGGCATCGTCGATATTCAGACCCAGCCGGTGGACCGGCTTTATAAAGGGTTGCCGGTGCGGGGGCTGCGCTCCGTCATGACCCTGGATCAGGAAGCCTTCGGTGATGAAGGTGGCCTCTACCTGTTCGGCTGTATGCTGTCGCGCTTTTTCTCCCTCTACGCCAGCATCAACTCCTTTCATGAGCTGGAAGTCATCAATCAGCAGAATCGAGAGCGTTACACATGGAACTTGCAGACGGGGCAACAACCCCTGATGTGACGCTCTCCCCGCTGGTCGAGGGCGCACGTCACTACAACTTTTATCGGCTGGTCGAGCTGCTTCACCAGTATCACGGCGATGACCTGGAAAAGGGCAGCGCCGTGGACACCGAGCGTGTGCGCTTTCACGCCACGGCTTCGCTGGGCTTTCCCAGCAGTGACATCGTCAACCTCGAGTCTCGCGATGCCGATACCTACAATATGCGCATCAGCTTCCTGGGGCTCCAGGGTTCGCAATCACCGCTGCCTAGCTATTACCTGGAGTCGATGGCGCATGAAGATGCGCATCGTGAAGGCGTGGCGACAGACTTTCTCAATCTGTTCAACCACCGCTACCTGACACTGCTCTATCGCGGCTGGCGTAAGTATCGGCATTACGTCCGCTATCAGGATGGAGCCAGCGACGGACTTTCTTCCGCCGTGTTCGCGCTTGCCGGGCTGGCCGATGACCGCCTGCGCGGTGAAACGCCCATCAACTGGAGCAAGATGCTCGCCTATGCCGGTCTCCTGGCCGGTCGGTCACGCTCGCCAGATGTGGTTTCCGGCATCGTCGGCCACTGCTTTGACCTGCCCGAGGTCGAGATCGAGCCCTGGGTCTATCGGCGGGTGATCATTCCCGACGACCAGCGCAGCAGTATGGGCATGCGTTGCGCCACCCTGGGGCAGGACCTGGTTTCCGGTGCCAGTGTGGCTGATATCAATGGCAAGTTCGCGCTCTGTCTGCGCGGCCTGAGCCTGGAGCGCTTTCGCGACTTTCTGCCCGATGGTCGTGACCACGCCGCCCTGGAAACCCTGGTGTCCTTCGTGCTGCGTGAGCCCCTGGCCTATGACCTGGAACTGGAGCTGCTCGAAAGCGAGGTTCGCCCCATGCTCCTGGGCGATAGCAAGAGCTGCCAGCTTGGCTGGACCACCTTTGTGAACCCAGACCTCAACGCCACGGCTCGGCGACGCCGGGTCCGTATCCAGATGACCCGGTGAGATTTCCATGACAGAAACGTCCCGACATTCCGCAATCACGCTGGTGGTCACCAACAGTGAACGGCTCGAAGGCCGCTCCACCAGCAGTCATGTTTTCCCGGCCTCCGGCGGTACTCTGGGCAGCGCCCCCACGGATGACTGGCTGCTTCAGGATCATTCAGGCCGAATTCAGCCGGGACATGCTGAAATCCGCTTGCGGGATAGCCAATTCTGCCTGATCGATCAAAGTGGTCGAACCTTCGTCAACGACGCCTCCTTGCCGTTGGGGCAGAGCAAGTATGTGGCGCTGCGAGACGGTGACGAGTTGATCGTCGGCGAATATCGCATGCGCGTACACATGGGTGACCGTCAGGCGGAGCAGGGCGGTGTGCAGTCGCTGGCAACGCTCGTCAACGATGATCAGGCACTCCTGGAAAGTAAAGAAGCCAGTCCCTTTGCCACGGTCGAGACCCAGCAGCGTGACGATCCCCTGAAGGCACTGGGCGATATCACCGCCGAACAGCGCCAGCATGACCCGTTGGCTGCCCTCTCGACGCAGGATAGCGGCCAGACCGACGCGCCTTTCGAGGCACCAGACGAACTCATGACCACGGTGGACGAGGCAGATCCCGTCAGCTGGACACCTTCCCTGCCTTCCCATGGATACCAGAAGGAACTCAAGATGGACGAAAAGCTGCTGAATGATCTCGAGCGCTCGGTCGGCGAACAGCTCGAAGACCGCTGGCAAGAGCCAGGCCAGAGCGGCATGGAGCACCTCAGTGCCTCTCCCTTGATGCGGGCCCTGGGCGGCCACCTGAATTTTGCTGACAGCACCGAGCAGCAAGCCTTTCTGGAAGAGTCGGGCAAGACGCTGAATGCCACCATCCAGGGGCTGTTGCAGCTGCATCAGCATCATGACGATCGCCGCTATCCGCTGCGTGATCGTCATCTCCAGCCTATCGAGGACAACCCGCTGCGCCTCGGCGAAAGTTACGAACGTACCCTGGAAACCCTGTTTTCGGCACAGCGCAGCCCTGTACACCTTTCGGCCCCGGCCGCCGTGACAGAGTGCCTGCAGCACCAGCAGCAACACATGGTGGCCATCGAAGAAGCCATCAATGAAGCCTTGCGCTCAATTCTGGCCGCCTTCTCGCCGGATGCGTTGCTCAAGCGCTTCATGGCCTACCGTGGTGCCGGCAGCGCGCAAACCGACAACGAGGGTGACTGGGCCTGGAACATGTATCGCCATTACTTTCAGGAACTCAACTCGGGTCGCCAGCAGGGCTTCGAGAAACTGTTCTGGGAGGTTTTCGAACAGGCCTATGACGCCTCCTTGCGTCGTCAGCAACGGGAGGCGTCATGACCAGAGACATCGTCAAGAAACGTGCATGGCTCAGTGCACTTGTCCTGGTGTTGGTGGCATTGCTGGCGGGCTGTTCGACCACGGCCGATGTGGCCAGCAAGACGTATCAGGTCTGGAGTGACCCTTCGACGCCGGTCGGTCCGCTTGAAGATCGGCCCTCCAAGGTCGATTTGAGCATGCTGGCTACCGAGAACGTCAATCCCTATCTCGGTGGCGAGGGAACACCCTTGCGTTTCCAGATCCTGCAACTCAAGGACGATTCGATGCTGATGGCCGCTGATCGTCAGCAGCTTTTCAGCGATCTGGAAGACGCACTGGGCACCAACTATCTGGCTCACGATGACTTCACCTTGTTGCCGGGCCAGTTCAAGTTCTACGAGCCCTTCGAGATAGAGGAGGACACCCGCTATATCGGCATCATCGCCTTCTACGCATCGCCCAACCGGGCTCAGTGGAAGAAAGTCGTGCGTGTCGATGACACCGGTCGCGACTACCACCTGCTGGTGCACTTGCTGGCGCATGAAGCCAAGTTGAGAAAGGAAACCCAATGACCAGTCGTAACCGAGTCGTCTGGAGTGAAGGCCTGTTCATCAAGCCGCAACACTTCCAGCAACAGCAGAGAAGCCTGGAAGGGCTGATCGAGACTCGCCTGCGCGGTGTCGGCAGCCATCTGCATGGGTTTCTGTCGCTGGAAATCAATGCGGAATACCTGAGCTTCGGCCGCGTTGCGCTGACGAGGGCCAGCGGCGTGATGCCGGATGGCACGGCGTTTCAGTTGCCTGACGACGATGTCGAGCCTTCACCGCTGGAAATCGACAACGCCGCTACGGCCAACCAGATCGTGTATCTCGGGCTGCCGTTGGCCACCGATGGTGTCGCGGAGGTTGACTGGCAATCCTCGTCGTTGCCGTCCCGCTATCGTGCCGAGACGCGCGGCGTGCGCGACCTGCACTCTCAGGAAGGCGATCTGGCCGATCTGCATCTCGCCCGTGTGGCGCCGCGCCTGCTGCTGGAAAGTGAAGACCGCAGTGCCTATGCCTGCCTGGCGGTGGCTCGAATCGTCGAGCGGCGCCCGGATGGCAGTCTGGTACTGGACGAGAATTTCCTGCCGACCCTGCTCAACGCACAGGCGGTGCCGGTATTGCAACGTTTCGTCAGTGAAATGGCGGGATTGATGCGCGAACGTGCTCGCAACTTGGCGCATCGCATGGCAACCCCCAACCAGAGCGGTGTGGCGGATGTGTCCGAATTCATGCTGTTGCAGTTGCTCAACCGCGTACATCCGCGTTTTCAGCATCTGTCCCGGCTCGGCCATCTGCATCCGGAGCGCCTCTACAGCGCCATGCTCGAGGCCTGCTGCGAAATTCTCACTTTCACGGGCGAGTCTCGTCTGCCACCCGAGTTTCCAGCCTATGACCACGATCATCCGGAAACCGCCTTCCGGCCGTTGATGCAGAGCCTGCGCCAGTCCTTGTCGACGGTGCTGGAACCTCGAGCGCTGGCGATTCAGCTACAGGCACGACGTTTCGGTCTCAAGGTGGCCACGCTGCAGGATTCGAGCCTGCTGGAAGATGCCGACTTTATCCTCGCCGTGCGCGCCGACATGCCGCCGGAAAGGTTGCGCAAACTGTTCGTGCAGCAGACCAAGGTGGCCAGCGTCGAGCGTGTACGCGAGCTGATCAGTCTGCAGCTACCGGGTATTCCCCTCGAGCCGCTGCCGGTGGCGCCCCGGCAGCTGCCGTTCCATGCGGGCTACACCTATTTCCGTCTGGATCGCCACAGTGAGGCCTGGAACATGCTGCGCGGTGCCAGCGGCTTTGCCTTTCATGTGGCCGGGGACTTCCCTGGACTCGAAATGCAGTTCTGGGCCATCAGGAGTTAAGCCATGTCGACGCTCGTATCACCCGACGCCACTCGCCATGAAGACAGCATCAATGAGGAAGGACTCGATTGGCTGGTCCACAGTCACGCGGGACACCTGGACGCTGATGAGGACTACTGGTTCCGGCTGCGTGGCCACAGCATCAATCCGCTGGTCGATGCGGCCAGCCCCTTGCTGGGCATGGTCGTGCGGGTTCGCCATGTCGAACACGTTGATGATATTGACCAACTGTATCGCCAGGTCGTCGACGAGATAGCATCCATCGAAGTCGAGCTTACCGAGCAGGGCTATGACCGGCCCACGCTGCTGGCCTATCGCTATGTGCTGTGCTCGTTCATCGATGAAGCCGTCATGGCCACGCCCTGGGGCAATCAGAGTGTCTGGGCGGCGCACTCATTGCTGGCACGCTTTCACAACGAGACCTGGGGCGGCGAAAAGGTCTTCTCGATCCTCTCGCGCCTGCGCCAGGAGCCGCGGCGCTATCGCGACATGCTGGCCTTCATCTACCTCTGCCTGTGTCTGGGCTTCGAGGGGCGCTACAAGGTGCGCTCCGACGGCAAGGAAGAATACGACCAGATACTGCGCGAGCTCGGTGACCAGCTGGCCTCGCTGGACCACCACGAGGACGACCTGCTCACTCACCCGCTGGACAACGTGCAGAACACCTCCCGGCGCCAGGGAGAAGGCATGCCGTTGTGGGGCATCTTCGCGATCTTTGCCGGCATGATGCTGGTGATCTACTTCGGACTCTCGATTTCGCTGGAGCACCAGGCCGATCAGGTCGGTGCACTACTGGACCGGATTACCAACTAGGGAAGCTGGCATGCTAAGGATGGATCTGGCGGCGCTGATCGGCCGCCTCAATGGCGTGTCCCGTCAGGGGCTCGAGCAGGCCGCGGCGATCTGCGGTGAACAGCAGGCCGCGGAAGTCAGTGCCATGCACCTGCTGCTGGCGCTGGTCGATCAGCCGCTGTGTGACATACGAGTATTACTCGAGGTCGAAGGCATCAATGTCGACGAGCTGCGTCAGGCGCTGGTCGAGGACGCCCGCCCGACCGCCGAGCTGGACACCGACGTACCGGCTTTCTCGCCGCTGCTGGTCGAGTTGCTGCAGGACGCCTGGTTGCTGGCCAGCACCGAGTTCGAGCACCGCGAGTTGCGCAGCGGCCTGATACTTACCGCCCTGCTGCACCATGCCGAACGCTACCTGGGCACCAGCAGTTGCAACGTGCTCGAGCGCATCAATCGCGAACGGCTGCGTCGTGACTTCACGCTGCTGACGCGCGAATCGGCCGAAGCCGTGGTTGCCACCCCCGAACACAATGCGCCACGCCCGGCGAATGGTGGCGATTCCGCCCTGGCGCGCTTTGCCACCTCGCTTACCGAGCAGGCACGCAACGGCGAACTCGACCCGGTGCTGGGACGTGACCCCGAGATCGACCAGATGCTCGATATCCTCGGGCGGCGCCGCAAGAACAACCCCATCGTCCTGGGTGAGGCTGGCGTCGGCAAGAGCGCGGTCGTCGAAGGCCTGGCCCTGCGCATCGTTGCCGGTCAGGTCCCGGCCTCGCTGGTGGACGTGGAACTCATCGCCTTGGACCTGGGCGCGCTGCAGGCCGGTGCCTCGGTCAAGGGCGAGTTCGAGAAGCGCCTCAAGGGCGTCATCGAGGAAGTGCGCCAGGCGCCGCGCCCGACCCTGATGTTCATCGACGAGGCGCACACCCTGATCGGGGCCGGCAACCAGGAAGGTGGCGCCGATGCCGCCAACCTGCTCAAGCCGGCGCTGGCCCGGGGCGAGCTGCGCACCATCGCTGCGACTACCTGGCGCGAGTACAAGAAACACATTGAGAAGGACCCGGCGCTGTCGCGCCGCTTCCAGCCCGTCACCCTGGCCGAGCCCGACACCGAACAGGCACTGGTCATCCTGCGTGGCCTGCGCGATGTCTACGAGGCGACCCATGGCGTGTTGATCGGCGACAGTGGCCTGCGCGCGGCCGCCGAACTCTCCGCCCGCTATCTGGCCGGCCGCCAGCTACCCGACAAGGCCATCGACGTGCTGGATACTGCCTGCACCCGACTCGCCCAGGCACTGGACGCCGAGCCGCGTCGCCTCAGTCACCTGCAGAGCGAGTACCAAGCGGCGCGGCGCGAGTACGACCACCTGCAGCGCGAGACGCGCCTGGGGCGTCCGGCCGACGAGCAACGCCACAACGAGCTGATGCGTCGCCTGGCCGGTCACGAGGCCGAGCTGGGTGCACTGCAGGGCGCCTGGCAGGAACAGCGCGAATGCGTCGATGCCATGCTCGAGCTCCATCAAGCCCTGCTCGACGGCTCGCCGGACGCCGGCGATGCCCTCCCCGACGAGGATGAGCAGCGCCGCGAGGCCCTGAGCGAGTACGAGGCGCGCCTCGAGCGACTGCAGCGCGATCATGCCCTGGTGCATGCCAGTGTCGAGGACGCCCAGATCGCCGAGGTCATCGGTGACTGGACTGGTGTCCCGGTGGAGCGTATCACCAGTGACGAGCTGACGCGGCTCACCGAACTCCCCGAACAGCTTGGCCGGGCCATCAAGGGCCAGGAAGAGGCCGTCAATCGCCTGCATCGTCACCTGCTGACCGCGCGTGCCGACCTGCGCCGTCCAGGCCTGCCGCTGGGGGCCTTCCTGCTGGTCGGCCCGAGTGGTGTGGGCAAGACCGAAACCGTGGTGCAGATCGCCGAGAGCCTCTACGGCGGGCGTCAGTTCATGACGACCATCAACATGTCCGAGTATCAGGAAAAGCACACCGTCTCCCGCCTGATCGGCTCGCCCCCCGGCTATGTTGGTTTCGGCGAGGGCGGCCTGCTGACCGAGAGCATTCGTCAGCGCCCCTACTCGGTGGTGCTGCTGGATGAGGTCGAGAAGGCCCACCCCGACGTGCTCAACCTCTTCTATCAGGCCTTCGACAAGGGTGAGATGGCCGACGGCGAAGGCCGGCTCATCGACTGCCGCAACGTGCTGTTCTTCCTGACCTCCAATCTGGGCTACGAGACCATTGTCCGCCATGCCGGCCAGCCCGAGGCCTTGGAACCGGCCCTCTACCCGGTGCTGGCCGAGTTCTTCAAGCCGGCCCTGCTGGCGCGCATGGAAGTGGTGCCGTACTTCCCGCTGAATCGTCAGGTACTCCAGCGCATTGTCGATGCCAAGCTCGAGACCCTGGCCGAGCGTATCCGCGACCGTCACCGTCAGGCCGAGGTGACCTTGGACCCCGCGCTTGCCGAGGCCATCTGTGAGCGGGCCAACCGCAGCGAGAATGGCGCCCGCATGCTGGACTCGGTCATCGAGGGCGAGTTGCTGCCGCCGGTCTCGCGTTCGATCCTCGAGCGCCTGTCGCGTCAGGAATCCATCTCGCGCGTGGTGCTCGGCGTATCCGAAGGCGGCTTCAAGGCAGAGGTGGCATAACCCCATGGCAGAACTGACGATCGGTCGCACCATCACCACCCCTGACTCGGCGCCATTGGCCGGGATGGTCGGTGCCTTGACGCTGGTCGAAAGTCAGTCTCCCCGCCAACTACGCCAGCGCGCCGAAACGCTGCTGCAGCAGCGGTTGGGCATTCCCCGGGCCAGTTGTCTGGTGCTGGATTCCAGCGGGCGCTGGCTCTCCGACGAGGGCCAGGGGGTGCGGCTGGCCTGTGATGACTTCACACATCCCTATGCCCATGCCATTCGACGCGGTGAGCCGATGCAGATCGCGCTTGGCGAGGCGCGCTCGCGCCTCGACCACCCCGCCTTCCAGGCCCTGATAGCCGACTGTGCAGCCGGTTGGCAGCTCACGGTGCGCCCGTTACGCGCCCCGGATGACGATCAGCAATGGCTGGGCGTCATGAGTCTGGTCGGGCCACGCGACACCCTCGATCCGCTGACGGCCAGCTTGGACTTCGCGGCCTTCGAGGCCCTGTTCTGTCAGCTCTGGGCCTGGCATCTGCGCCAGCAGGGCGAGCGCCAGCATCAGGCCAACCTGCAGGACTCGCTGACCCGGTTCAATGCCGATGCCCGGCGTCAGACATTGAGCGGTCGCCTGAGTCAGCAGATCAAGGGCGACTCCACCAGTATCCAGACCCTGCGAGATCAGGCCGTCCGCGCCGCCGAGACCCAACTGGCAGTGCTGCTGCGCGGCGAGACTGGCACCGGCAAGGATCTGGTGGCACGCGGCATACACGGAGCCTCGGCGCGGGCCGAGGGCCCCTTCATGGCGCTGAACTGTGCGGCCATCCCAGAGAGCCTGCTGGAGTCCGAGCTGTTCGGCTATGCCAGGGGGGCCTTCTCCGGTGCCGACCGCGATCAGCAGGGGCTGGTCGGTCAGGCCGATGGCGGTACTCTCTTTCTGGACGAAATCGGCGACATGCCGCTGTCGCTCCAGGCCAAGCTGCTGCGGGTTCTGGAATCCGGGCGGTATCGCCCGCTGGGCGCCAGCGAGGAGTGCCGGGTCGATCTGCGGCTGATCGCCGCGACCCACCAGCCGTTGCATCAGCGCATGCGCGATGGCCATTTCCGGGCAGACCTCTACTACCGCCTCAACCAGTTCCCGCTGGCGCTGCCACCCTTGCGCGAGCGTCGTGAGGATATCGAGCCGCTGGTTCAGGCCTTCATCGCCGACTTCTGCGAGCGCGAGGGCCGTGAACTCGTGGGCATCAGCCGGGCTGCCCTGGCTGACCTTCATGACCGGGATTACCCGGGCAACGTCCGCGAGCTCAAGAATCTGATCGACTACGCCTGTGCCATGACGCACAGCGGCGATGATATCGACCTGATGGTACTGCCCCGCAGCCCCATCGCCAGCGATGAGGCCGTCGACCAACTCGAGTCGCAGGCGGTCAGGGCGGCAGACGATGAAGACGACATCGCCGATCTGCGTCAGGCGCTGCGCGACTATGAAGCGTCGCTGATTCAGCAGCGGCTGGCACTCTTCGATGGCAATCGAACGCTGGCGGCCGAGAGCCTGGGGCTCCCCAAGCGGACCCTGGCGCACAAGTGCCGCCAACTGCAACTGGATAACTCATGACAGCAACTCACCCCCGACACCCTCGTACCTCGGGCAAACGCCGCCCGTGCCTGGCATGGGCCGCATGCTGTGTTGCGCTGGTCCTCGGTGGCGCCGCGCAGGGCAATAGCCAGGGCGCCGACGCCGCGCAACAGCGCCTCGACCAGGCCCGTGAATGCGCCGCGAGCGACGTCCGCCTGGAGCGCCTGCAGTGCTATGACGACCTCTTCCGCGAGGCATCGACAGGCAGTGATGTCGCGTCCGGTGAGCGCTCGCGGCTCTGGCAGCGCGTGGTGCGTCTCGAGGCCGGCCGCGATGCCCAGAACATGGGGCTGATGGTCGAACAGACCGACGACAGCGTACTGCTGAGCGTACCGGCACTGGGCACGGTGCCCCCGCGTCCCGTGCTGGTGATCAGCTGTGCCGCCAATATCACGCGGTTTCAGCTACATCTGCCCGAACCCAGCGATGCCACCCGGGTGGCACTGACCTTCCAGGGCGAATCGGTCAGGGCCGATCAGGACTGGCGCGTGCTGGATGGCGGCCATGTGCTCAGTGGCGGCCGAGGACTGCCGGCCATCGACACCCTGAAGCATCTGCTGTCCAGCCATCGCCTGGAGCTGGCCAGCGAGATGTCGATCATCGATGGCCTCAGTTTCGACGTGGCGGGCCTGCGAGAGCTGATAAAGCCCCTGCGCAAGATGTGCCGCTGGTGATAACGATGTGGCAGCGACGACCTCAGGCAAGCGATCCGTTGATGACGACATGGCGATAAGAATTATCCGTGAATCCCAGCTCGACGACATCCTCGGCCCTATCGGTGACGGGGTGGGTGAGCCCCTGGGCAACAGCGACGATTATGACTGGCTAGATGAGCAGATGATGCGCGTCGGTTCCCTGCAGCATGGCGACATGGACTGGGCCGGCGCGGAAGATCGGGCCGTGCGGTTGTTGACCGAGCAGGGCAAGGACCTGCGCGTACTGGGCCACCTGTTGCATTGTCTGCAACAGGGCGGCGACCCGGTGCGCTTCGCGCTGTCGCTGCACCTGCTGGCGGGCAGCCTCGAGCACTGGTGGGTCGAGGCCTATCCGGCCCCCGGGGCAAAAGGCAATCGCATGCGCGGCAAGCTGTTTCAGCAGTTTACCCAACGCGGCTTCAAGCTGGCCGGGTCGCTGGATTTCGCGGCCGCCGAGGCCGAACTGGCTGCTTGCCGCCAGGCCTTGCAGAGATTGCGTGAGCAGGCCGCCGCCCGCGAGCTGCCGGATCAGGCGTTGGCCGACCTGGCGCGCTTGCTGGAGCAGGCCGAGCCTGGCGCGGACGCCGCTGCTGCCTCGGTAGGCCGCCACGATACTCGGCAGGCGTCAACGCCGCGGCAGGCGGCCGCTCCGGCGACCGACAGTGATGCCCCCGAACCGTCGCGAGTACCCGAGGTGCGTCTGGAGTCCGGCAACGAGCGCGCCAACCGCCAGTCGCTGATCAAGATGGCGGAGTTTCTCAATGACCAGGCCCCCGGTGATCCGCTGGGCTACCGGCTACGTCGCTACGCCATCTGGCACACCATACAGACGCTGCCGATGAGTCGAGCCGATGGTCGTACCGACCTGGCGCCGGTCTCCGCTGACCGGGTGGCGGCCTATCGCGAGGCCCTGGCGGGCCGGCCCAGTCTCGAGGAATGGCGGCGCATCGAGAATAGCCTGGCGCTCAGTCCCTACTGGCTGGAAGGCCACCGCCTGAGCGCCGAGATGGCCAGGCGTCTCGATCATGGTGGTTGCGCCGAAGCCATTCGTGATGAAGCCCGCCGCTTCGTCGACCGCCTCCCCGGTCTCGACAAGCTGACCTTCAGCGATGGCACGGCCTTTCTCGACGAGACCATCCAACAGTGGCTGGCCTCGGGAGCAGACAGCGGCACGACCAACGTCGCTTATGGTGCCGGGGGTGACCCCTGGCAGCAGGGCCTGGAAACCGCCCGCGAGCGGCTGCAAAGCGAGGGGCTGGGCGAGGCACTGGCCGTCCTCGATGAGGGGCTGGCGGCTTCGGGCTCGCCCCGGGAGAGCGTCTACTGGCGCTTGGCCAGTGCCGACCTGCTTCATGAGGCCGGGCTCGAGGCCATGGCTCGCCAACATTATCGAGCTTTGCTCGACGCGGTCAGCGGCATCCACCTCGACCACTGGGAGCCAGCCTTGCCGCAACGGCTTCAAGCGCTGAGCGAGGGCGCGTCATGAGCACAACCGAATCGACAGGGATGAGGAAAGCAGTCAAATGAAAGGACGCATAAAATCGGCGCTCAGTCGCTGGGTGCCCGGGCTCTCTACCATGCAGAGCCAGGCTAACCAGGCCCGAAGCCATGCCAATGCCGCCAAGGGCGTGCAGGGCAGTCTCAAGAATCTGGGCAAGTGGCTCGGCTGGCTGCTGCTCATCGTGCTGGTGGTGGCAATCTGGTGGCTGGGGCCAAAATGGCAGGCCTTCGACACGCGTCCCCTCGAGCCCTGGGTCAATCGTGCCCTGGTGACTCTGGTGCTGTTCGTCGTGGTGGCGGTGGTCTGGGGCATTCGTCTGGCCCGGCGCCTCAAGGCGGTCGACGAGCAGGCCGAGTCGCAGGAACAGCACCGCCAGGACCCGGTTCTCGATTTGATCGCTCGCCAGCAGGCGAGGCTCGACAGCATTCTAGCGACGCTCACCGATCGCTTGGGTGGCGGCAAGAGGGCGCGCTACAGGCTGCCCTGGTATCTGGTGATGGGCGTCGAAAACGCCGGTAAGACCAGCCTGGTCAACCGCTCTGGACAGAACTTCTCGCTGACGCAGTTGCTCAACGCTTCGGGCGAGCACAAGCGCGATCAGCTCGGCTTCGACTGGTGGATCGGCGACCAGGCGGTACTGATCGACCCGGACGGCGAGTTGTTGACCCAGGGCGCCCTGCAGGAGGACTCCCCCGAGGAAGCCAAGAGCCGACTCTGGGATCACTTTGTCGACTGGCTGGAGGAGCAACGCCCCAGGCGGCCGCTGGATGGCGTAGTGCTGGTGCTCGATCTGGCACGCCTGAGTGATGCCCGGGTGGTGGTGCGCAAGGCCTACGCTGCATTGCTGCGCGCCCGCCTCAGCGAGCTGATGGAGCGCCACGGCAGCCGCCTGCCGGTCTATGTGACCTTCAGCAAGATGGACCTGCTGCATGGCTTCGACGAGTTCTTCCGTCACTACTCGCGCACTGCCCGCAAGACGCCGATGGGTTTCACCTTCTCCGCTGAGGCCCTGGACACCCCCGGGCAGTGGGAAGACGAGTTCGTCAGTCACTACGACGCCATGCTCGAACGCCTCAATCATCAACTGCCCACATTGCTCAACGAATGCCGCGACCAGAACGAACGCGAGGCGGTGTTCCGCTTCGTTCGCCAACTGGCCGGGCTGCGTGACGTCCTGCATGGCTTTTTGACCGAGGCACTGTCCAGCGACCGCTTCTCCACCGCTGCTATGGTGCGTGGTGCCTATTTCACCTCGGTGTATCAGCAGGGCGTGCCTGAGGACCCCTTCGTCGATGCCGCAGCGCGCCGCTACGGTATGGAGACCAGTGTGTTGCCCGCCCACCGCGCAGCACGTTCCGGGCAGTACTTCACCGAAGAACTCTTCGAGCGCATCATCTACCCCGAAGCCAACCTCGCCGGTGACAACGCTCGGGTGATCTGGCGGCGCGAAAAGCTCAAGCGTTACAGCACCTTTGCCTGCCTGTTCGTCGGCCTGGCGATGGTCGGCGGCTGGAGCCACTTCTACCAGAAGAACCAGCAGGCCCTGGCCGCGGTGGAAGACAAGGCTCAGGCTTTCCTGATGCTCAAGCCCGATGAGTGGAACATCGGCGATCCTACCGGGCGCGACCTGCTCAAGCCGCTGAACCGTTTGATCAGCACCACCGAGGAGTTCGGTGACTACCGCTCGCGGCCTTGGTTGTTCGCCGACATGGGGCTCTACCAGGGGCATGAGCTGGGGGCCGAGATCGACAATGCCTACCTCCAGCTGCTCGAGCAGAAATTCCTGCCATCCCTGATGATCGGCATCATGGATGACATGAACGACGCCGTGGAGGGCAGCAACCGCAAGCTCTCGCTGCTGCGCATCATCCGCATGATGGCCGATGCCAGCGGCCGTCAGCCCGAACGCGTGCACGACTTCATGGCGGCGCGCTGGCAGCAGGTCTTCCCCGGGCAGGGCGATGTGCAGCGCCAACTGCTCTACCACCTCGACAATGCCATGGCCGACACCGACCTGGCCGGTCATGCCGAGGCCGGCGTGCCCGGTGCCCAGGATGCCATGTCACCACTGCGCGGCAGCATCTCGGCGGCGCAACGCGAGCTGGCCCGCCAGCCCATGCACGAGCGCGTCTATGCCTCCCTCAAGTCCGGCAGCGACCAGCGTAGCTCGGCCATGCTCGACCTGCGCGACAGCGTCGGCCCGGCCTTCAATCTGGTCTTCATGTCGCGCAACGACGATCCGCAGAACGTGCGTATCCCCAGTCTGCTGACCCGGGGCGGCTTCGAGAACTACTTCCTCGACCAGCTCGACCAGGCCACCGAGCTGGCCCTGATCGACATGTGGGTACTCGGCAAGCGCGACGACATCGACTTCAGCAAGGCCGACCGTGAACGCCTGCAGGATGTCCTGCGCGAACTCTATGTCAGCGACTACCGCCGAACCTGGCGTGAGGCTCTGGCCGATATCCATATGGTGCCCCTGCCCGATATTCACCAGGCCGTGGTGGTGGCCGATGGCCTGATCGGCGCCAGCCGCCCGCTGGATCGCCTGCTCGGCGAGGTCGAAGAGCAGACCGACCTCTACCCGACGCTCCCCGAAGGCGACGAGGAGGCGCGTCAGGCCCTGCAGAAATCGCCGCGCTATCGTCTGGCCAGCGAGATCGAACGCGACTTCGTCGAGCTCGATGCCCTGACCCGAGCGCGTGGCGACAACCCCTCCAACCTCAGCGAAATCAAGATCGCCGTCGGCGAGCTGCGTGACTATCTGCGCCAGGTTGATGAGGCCAGCGACTCGGGGCGTGAGGCCTTTCTGCTGGCGCGGGACCGTATCTCCCTGGGTGGCGGTGACCCGATTACCCGTCTGCAGCGCATCGCCGAGGAAACGCCGGATCCGGTGGGCCGCATGTTGGTCAGCCTGGCCGATCAGAGCTGGCAGTTGCTGATGAGCGCGGCGATCCGTCACCTCGAGAAGCAATGGCGCGATGATGTGGTAGCCCCCTTCCAGAGTCGTCTGGCGGGTCGTTATCCGCTAGCGCCGGGCGCCGAGCGCGACGTCGCCCTCAATGACTTCGAGAGTTTCTTTGCCTCCGGCGGCACCCTGGATGCCTTCTACGAGTCCAACCTCAAGCCGTTCATCGAGGAGGAAGCGCTGCACGATGCACGTGGAAACTCCCTGCTGCGCGAGGGCGTGATGCAGGCCTTCCAGCGAGCCGAGCGGATTCGAGATGCCTATCTGGATCGTGACGGCAGCCTGGATGTGCCCTTCTCCCTCGAACCTCTGTCGCTGAGTGCTAACAAGCGCCGAGCGGTGATCAGTGTCGATGGTCAGCTCATCGACTATGCCCATGGTTCGCGCCACCCGGTCTCGATGATCTGGCCCAATGGCCTGCGCGACAGCAATGAAAGCCGCATCACTCTGGTGCCCAGCGAGTACAACCGTTCGCCGCGTACCCTCAGTCGCAACGGTCCCTGGGCCTGGTTCCGCCTGCTCGATCAGGCGCAACTGGCGGGTGCCGGTCAGCACGCTCTGGAGCTCAGCTTCGAGGTCGATAATGGCAGCGTGCATTACCGTCTGACCGCCGACGGCCCGCACAACCCCTTCACCAGGCCGTTGGTGGCCGGCTTCAACCTGCCGGTGGCGCTGTATGCCGAACGCGAGGCCGAGGTCGGCACGGCGGATGTCGCCCAGCGTGACGAGGGAGGTCGCGACAATGCTCAAGGCAATTAAGCAATGGGTCGACAAGGCGCGGGAGACGACCCTCGGGTCGGCGCCGACCGCGACACCCCGGGTCGAGCCGCATGCCCCGGACGCCACCGCCACGGCGTCCGCCAGGCCGCTGGCATTGCCGCTGGAGGATGCCCGCACAGACGACATCGACGACTTTCTCGAGGCAGCCAGGCGCGCCGAGCGCAACGGGGCCTCGCCCTGGGTGCTGCGTGACGAGTCGCGCCTCGAGACCCTGCGCCGGGCCCTCGAGTTCGTCGTGCATCGCGGCCTCTGGCTGCAGCGCGATCAGCAGGGTGTGGCGCATTGGCAGGGGCGATTGCTGGCCCTGCGCCACGAGGATGGCCACGCCCTCGGCATGGCCTTCGTCTGCCGCCGCGATGACGAGGCGGCCTGGCAACTGCGCTTCTTCTTCGTCGAGCCCCAGTGGCAGGAGCGCGGTCATGCCGGACGGCTGCTGACCACCCTGCGTAATGTATTGCGCGGCACCCCGCTGGAAGTGCGGCTGCCGCGCCAGTGCAGCATCGCGATCGGCAGTCTGGAGAAGGCCGGTTTCGAATGTCGCTATATCGACGCTCAGGGCGTGGCCCATTACGAGGCCCCGGCCCAATGGAACGAGGCTAAGCGCGTCCGCCGTTCGGGAAATGCTGAATAAATAGCCGAGCGCTGTGAAGCGCAAGGCGCGCGGAGCACAGAAAACGAGACATAACTAGTCGTTAGGCGAGGTTTCTAGCACCGCGCAACGCAGCGATTTACGCGCGCAGGCATTTATGCAGTGTTTCCTTCGGCCTGACACGGCCGTCAGTTAAACAAGGAGGTCAAGATGGGACGCAAATTCGTACTGGTCGGGGACATCGGCACCGACCATGAAGGCTTTCCCCCCACGCCGGTCATCGAAGGCAGTCCCACGGTGATGATCGACGGCAAGCCGGTGGCGCGCCAGGGAGATGCCCTGGCTCCGCACACCAAGCCGAATCATTCGTTGCACCCGCGCCAGATCGCCGAAGGCTCGGCCACGGTCATGATCGATGGCAAGCCCGCCGCCCTGACCGGCCACGAGGTGGACTGCGGCGGCGTGGTGATCGGCAGCGCCACCGGGGAGGGCAGCTGACATGGCCAACCCCAATCGCCTGCACTTCACGCTCAGCCTGGCCGGCGGCGACGGTCTCGATCTGGCGGTGGTCGACTTCCGCCTCGACGAAGCACTTTCCGCGCCCTTCACTCTGGAGGTCGAGGCCGCCAGCCGCCGTCCCGACCTCAACCCCGGCGATCTGCTGGAAAGCGAGGCCACGCTCACCGTCTGGCATGATGACCGGCCGACCCGCCGCGTGCACGGCGTGGTCAGCGAGTTCGCCCGCGGGGATCGCGGTCATCGCCGCACCCATTACCACGTCACCATTCGCCCGGCGCTGTGGCGACTCTCGCTGCGGCAGAACTCGCGCATCTTCCAGAACGTCTCGCCGCTGACGGTGATCAACACCCTGTGCGAGGAACATGGCCTCACCGACGTGGCCTTCTCCGCCACCCGCGAGCCCGCCAAGCGCGAATACGTGGTGCAGTACCGCGAGACCGATCTGGCCTTCATCCAGCGCCTGGCCGCCGAGGAAGGCTTCAGCTTCTTCCACGAGTTCGAGGACGCCGAGGGCGGCATTCACCGCCTGGTGTTCGCCGACTCGCCCCAGGCGCTGAGCTCGCTGGGCGAGCGCACCTACCATTCCCGCGCCGGCGGCACGCCGCCCGAGACCCATGTGCGCCGCCTGCGCCAGACCAGCCGCGTGCGCCCGGCCAGCGCCACCCTCAAGGACTACAGCTTCAAGCAGCCCGCCTACGCGCAGCTTCATGACAAGCAGGGCGAGGGGCTCGACCAGCATGCCCAGCGTGGTGCCCGTGAGAAGGCATACGAGCACTTCGACTACCCCGGGCGCTTCAAGGCCGATCCCTCCGGCAAGGCCTTCACCCGTCACCGTCTCGAATGGCTGCGCCGCGACGCGACCACCGCCGAGGCCGAAAGCAACCTGGCCGAGCTGGCGCCCGGCCGCCGCTTCACGCTCGGCGGCGACGACCTGCCGGCCCCGGGCGACTGGCAGGTGGTCAGCGCAGCGCACCACGGCACCCAGCCCCAGGCCCTGGAAGAAGACGCCGCACAGGCCGACGGCCAGACCACGCTCAACAACCGGCTGAGCCTGGCCCCGGCGGACATCACCTGGCAGGCCGACCCCCAGCCCAAGCCGCGTGTCGACGGCCCGCAGATCGCCTTCGTGGTGGGCCCCGAGGGCGAAGAGATCTACTGCGACGAACACGGCCGGGTCAAGGTGCAGTTCCCCTGGGACCGCTACGCCAAGCCGGACGAGACCGCCAGCGCCTGGATCCGCGTCAGCCAGGGCTGGGCCGGCGGCGGCTACGGCTTCCAGGCCATCCCCCGGATCGGCCACGAGATCATCGTGTCATTCCTGGAGGGTGACCCCGATCAACCGATCATCACCGGACGCACCCACCACGCGGTGAACGTGCCGCCCTACGAACTGCCGGCGCACAAGACGCGCACCGTGCTGCGCACCCAGACCCATCAGGGTGAAGGCTTCAACGAACTGCGCTTCGAGGACAAGGCCGACCAGCAGCAGATCTGGCTGCACGCCCAGAAGGACCTGGAGCTGCTGACCCGCAACGACCGTACCGAGGAGGTCGGCCGCGACAGTGACCTCAAGATCAAGCGCGACCGCATCAGCGAACTCGACCGCGACGACCACCTGACCGTGCACGGCGAGCGGCGTACCCAGGTCGACGGCGACGACCACCTCAGCGTGGGCCAGACCCGCCACGAGAAGATCGGCCGCGCCCAGCTCGTCGAGGCCGGCAGCGAGGTACACCACAAGGCCGGCATGAAGGTGGTCATCGAGGCCGGCGCCGAGGTCACGCTCAAGGCCGGCGGCAGCTTCGTCAAGCTCGACCCCAGCGGCGTCACCCTCAGCGGCCCGAGCGTGAAGATCAACTCCGGCGGCAGCCCCGGCTCCGGCAGCGGCCAGAGCGCCAAGACCCCGATCCTGCCGGGGGAGGCCGAGGAGGAGTCGCATGAGGCGATCGAGGCGCCGCGCCAGGAGGCCGTGCTACGACAACAGATGGCCACGGCGCAGCTGTGCAAACCCTCGTCCAACGGTCAGGGAAGCGGCTCGGAATGAAGGCCTGGTCGCAGATAGCGCCGCCAGTCCATGCCTCTCACGCGCGGCCCTCGTTATTCCTGCTGCTCGATGGCGTGGCTATGGAGCCGGTGGAGCGCTGGCTCTACGAGACGCATCCTACGCCGGTCTATGAGCCACTATTTCTGGATACCCCGCTGATCGACTGCCGGGGCGTGTCGCCTTGCCTGGTGGAGATCGAGCCCGAAAGCCCGATTATGGAACGGTTTATCGAACAGGTGGCGCCGAAAGAGGCGGGGTGGTTGCTGGCTTCCGACGAACCTCTGGAAGCGCTGGCCGACCATCTTCGGAACTTGTTGATCGTCGAGCACCCCTGGCATGGCGAGCAACTCCTGAGGATCGCCTCGCCCGAGGTCATGCGCTGCTTGCTCGAGGCGGAGCCCGCCCCGACGGCCAGCTCGCTCCTGGGCCCCATCGAACGTCTTTGGTTGCCTGAGATGCAGGGAGCAGATCTGAACTGGCACCACCTCGAGACTGATAGTGAGCGGCATCGTGACGAGTCGCCTGGGTGCTTCCAATTGACCGAGGCACATTGCGCGTCGCTATCGCGTATCGCTTGGCGTCGATTTCGTCTCGAGCTTGCCGAGCATTTACAGGCCTATTTCGCCAAGGGGCCCTGGCTACCCGCCTTCGACGGCGCCGAGCAGGCTGCGGGCGAGGTGATCGAGTTGACGGCGGCACTTGGTTTTCATGGACGGCGCGCGCATTTCTGTCTGGCCAACATCCTCGGGGCCCACGGCCGATCGGCGCTGGAGGAAGAGTCCATGCCCGAGTTGGCCAGATGCCTGACAGTGGCAGACGGGCGTCCGCCCATGGAGCGCCTCAAATCGGCGGTGGCTCTCGCGCAGGACCGGCTGAACAAGGAGACGTCAGCATGAGCATCGACATGGAATCCGCCAACCGGGTGGCTGATAACCAGAGCGATAACGATCCCGGCCAGGAGGCCGGGCAGTGTCCGCTGCAGAAGCCGGACCTCCAGTTGGTGCCGGTACGCTATGCCCTGGTGGAGCCCGAGCAAGAGGTGTCCCTGCCGGAGGTATCGCCGCCCATCCAAGGAGACTTCCGTCCCAACGGCATTCGACCCGCCAGGCAGGGATGGCTCTACCTGATTCACAGCATCGCCCCCGACGAGCTGCAGACCTTCGAGGTCATGCCGGATGGCAGCGGTGACCCGATCATTCTCGAACGCCGCGGCAGCATCAAGGTGCTCTACAGCCAGGTGGAACTGGAGGAAACGCGGGCGGCTCTCTTGCTGGCGAAGTCGGAAGTACAGGACGAGGTGATGCTGACGGTCAATATTGGTGGCTATTGCCCGGGCAACGGCACCGACCACCTGTTGCCACCCGATAAGTTAGGTGAGGTGCTGGCGGATGACCTGGGCGAGCGAACCGTCTCCGAAGAACGCCTGGATTATGGCCAGTATCAGTGGACGGCGAGCGCGGACTGGCAGACCGCACAGGCGGCCACCATCAAGGGGAATATCCAGGCCGAATATCGTGAGGATAGTGCCTGCCTGATCGTCGAGGACGTGGTGGCCCGAGCCAACGATCTGGCCGGCGCCTGGACGCTGATTGCCGGTCAGGAGGCCGATTGGCTGGACGAGGAGCCCGAGAAACACTTTGCCGCCCGGGCCATCGACGGCTTCATGCAGCTCGACCTGAATCCTATGATCGCGCGTGCCGGTCAGGGGGAGATTCCCGAATGGCTAGGGGAAGCCAGCGAGTCGGACAGGGAGCGGCTCCGGGAGCTGATGGGGTTGCAGAACCGGTACGATGAGAAGCGCTCGGAGGATCTTGCCAGCAGCGGCGGGCACCCCGGCTTTCGGTCCCGCGAACAGCAGGCGCTGGAAGCGGAAGTGCATACTGTGAGTGGTGAACTCGCCGAGCGCCTGGGTACCGACGCCGAATCGGTCCGCGACTTCGCCCGGGAGACGCACGACGACTATTTTGAGCGCGTCTTCGGCAGCCAGGAAGGGGATCGATGGCTGGCCCAGCAAGGTATCGAGGACGTCATTCGCCTCGATGAGATACGGTCATTTCTCGCCGATGCCGACCGTTGGCAGGGCGAGTGGCGATCCCACAAAGAGCAGGTCGGCGAAGACATCAAGACCCTGCTGCCGCGCTGGCACGAGTATGCCAGCCTGCTCGATGGCGAAGACGATACCCAGGCCATCCTGCGCAGCAGCCTCGAGCATCGGCTCTTCACGACCTTGGAGGCCTGCGGTCAGCAGGACTTCCTGAACCAGCACTACTTCGGCGAGGTCACGGTGGCGCACCGTCTGCATGTGACACCATTGACCGGCTTCATCAATGCGGCGGCGGCCCACTGGAAGAGCGCCCAGGCCACCCTGATGGCGCTGATGTCGGCGAAGTCGACACCAGGTACTCGCGCCCAATGGCAAGCTCACCTTGAACAGCAGAACCAGCTACGCCTGCAGAACCTGGAGGGCCTGGGCGAAGACGCCCGTGCGGTTGTCGTCACGGAGCTGACGGCCAAGGAAAAATTGCTGGGGCGCGCCCTGCTGGCGAGCGTGCTGGATGAGGCCGAATCGCTGAATCTCGAGGAGCGCTTCAGCGCCCTGTTCGAGCGCACCTCCAACGGCATACGACACGAGCTCTACACGCGGCTTTCCGCTTATCAACTGGGTTGGGAAATACCCGAGTCATCCGTACTCGAGCGTCTCAACAGCCTGTTGCAACGCGCCGAACGCCTGGCGGACGAGGTGGAAAGGACGAGTCGTATCGAGCGCACACTGGAGCGCCAGCGCAAGCAGTTACCCAAGCGGGTCTACGATTCGCGGATACGCCAGGCGCGTGCAGACGTTCGTCAACCGCGTCAGGCCCTGGCTGGTGTGCTCGATGAACTGGCCGAGGCGACGTATCCCCTCGATGAAGCGGGCCATCAGGCCTTTAAAGTATCCGGCCTTAGCGAGCAGACCTCCCGCGCGGCGTTAACTGAACGGAGCAAGGTTCGTCAGGCGCTGCAGGATCAGAAGACCTGGGATGCCCTGTTGCGCAATGAGAAGGGGGAGATCGCCCCGAGTCGTGCCGTGCCGGTGGGGCTGAGTGGCTTCATGCTGGTGTTGAATGGCTATCTGTTTGGTGGGGCCATTCAGCAGTTGAGTACTTCCTTGCGAACAAATGAACGAATTGGCGAGGCAGCATTGAACGTCCTATCCGGCGCGTTCGGGACGATTGCCTCAACCGCCAGTGTATTGGAGATTCTGCACGATACCCGCTATCGACGCCTTTACGAAGGCAAGTCCTTCCAGACGGCGGTCAAGCAGGCGGCCGGCAGCCTGGATCACTTGGACGCCTGGGCGCGGCTGACCAATCGCGCGATGATCGGCGTGGCATGGTTCTCGTTTGCTGCAGCCTTTATAGATTTATTTCGACAGGGCTCTAAGTTGGGGCGCGCCGATACTGATCGCCAGCGTCTGGCGGCCGGTATCGCCATGGCAGGCGATGTGGCCATTATTGGTGGTACCTTGCCGATTGGCATTGCCGGGCTGATGGGGAAAATTCGGGGCACGTCTGCTGTATTGTTGCGCTTGCGACTGTTGCGCCTGGCGGTGCCGCTGAACTGGGTCGCATTCGTCGGGGTGGTGCTGGTGGTGATCGGCGAGTTGCTCTACGAGTACTACTCGCTCTCACCGCTGCAGCAGTGGTGCCAGAAAAGTGTCTGGGGAGACGAGTCGGAGGGCTGGGATCTTCAGGCTCATCATCAGCATCTCGCCGAGGTGCATGGTAAGCCGGTGCTTTGGCGCCGTGGCGAGCAGCCAGCGCGTATGACCACCATGCCGGTGGGGCCGGAACCGCCGGCGAGTTCCCTGAACCTGCGTCTCAACCTGCCGGGGGTGGAGTCGCCCAATGCGGACAACCTTCAGGTGGGCTTCTGGGGCGTATCACGCGGCGGACAGCAGGCACTGCACGACGATTTGATGGCCCACGCCGGCATTACCCAGGAAGAGGGCAACTGCCGGTTGGATTATGCGCTTGACCCCGAGCGTGTCGGTGACTGGGATACCCTGATCCTGGTGGTGCGTATTACCTCTCAGGGGGCATCATCACCTACCGCTACTGCGGCCTTCGAAGTCTTTAGCCGCCGGGGTGCTGTATCGCCCGGGGAGGACTGGAGACCCGTCGAGCCCCTGGAAGGTCGCCAGGCCAGCGCCTGGCAGGCCATGCCGCTGATGCCTTGGAAGCACTAATTACTCGGGTAGCGAAATACGTGCCATCAATCAAGGAAGGACCATGACCACGGAAGATAATGAACAGGACTCGATCGCCCTGGCATTACGTGCCGGCGAGCACCTGACACGCGGCCCCAATGAGCTGTATAGCCTCAGTCCGCGTCCGGTTCCGCTAGGTCCTCAGGCCGGGGCCGGCGCGGATATTGGCCGGCTGATTTTTCGCCGCAACGAAGCGACCCTGGACCTGCAACATAACGTCAGCCGCAACGGCATGCTGGCACTGGGGGATGTAACCGTTTGGATGATACTTGCCTTTGTGGGAGTGTTCCTCTTTGTTGCTTATCTTGCCTCCTATAGCGGCTTTACTTGGGCCAATGCTTTGGGAATATGGGGGGGGAGCGCCTACGGAGCATTTCTATTTTTTATGGCCTTACTCATCATCCCCGACCTCTGGATTCGTAGCACCGCCCCGGTACGCTTTCATCGCCAGCGCCGCGAGGTGGCCTTCGTGGTGGAGCACCCGGGCCGCAAGGTTTACTTGCCGTCCCCCAGCGCTCATCTGATGTATGGCTTCTGGTTTGCGCTGTTTTCTATCAGTGGCGGCTTCGTGGTGTTCAGCCTGGGCTTCTTGGGAGGGGAAGAAGAATTGTTGGGGGTTACGGGTATTGTCTGGATGGCGATCACCCATCTGGTTATCGCCCCCGCCCTGGCCATCGGCTATGTGCTTTTCTATCGTTGGGCTCGGCGCAAGGCGGGCTGGCGCAAGGAGACCGTTTTCGTGCCCTGGGAGGACGTGGTGGCGGTGGCCACGCGCAACATGGCGGTAACCATCGGCGGTCCGGCGGGCATCGGCTGGGAATTGCATATTCTGCCGCCGGACCCGGAGCGACCGGGGTATAGCCTGGCCGGGGCCGGGATTTCCGCCAATGTGACCAGTCTGCAGATGGCCTTGATGCAATGGGAACTGATCCGCCGCTACATGGAGGAAGGCCCCGAGGCGGTGCCCGAACGCGCCGACGACTATAGCGTGACCTGGTACAAGGAGGAGATGGCGCGCCAGAAGAAGCGCTACGAGCAGGCAGGCAAGCCCATGGGTAAACCCTTCTGGCATTACCGCCTCAAGTGCTGGATGGAGCTGGGATATTTCGCCAGCTGGTACACCGAGTACCGAGTCAATCACGTGCTACCCAAGGCAGCCCCCGAAGGCTGGCTGGCAGAATGGTCACAGCCGCTTCCCGAAGACGAATGGGCCACACCTTCCGCCGAGCTCACCGAATTGAGCCGCCAGGTCGAAGCCGCTTATGAGCGTGGCGAGACCTTCCTCGACCTTGGCCCCATCGAACAACGCTTCGGCTACGACGACGCCGGCGAGACGCCGAAGGCGGCCTATCCCAGCGTGCCTTTTGCTGCTCATCAAGGATGACGGAGTTATCACTCTCGGTTTTTAATTCAAGGAGGAAAACACTATGGAATCCGTGCAACAGCCCAACGAACTCGGTGAGCGTTTCACCATGTCATGGACGGCCTATGTGCGCCCCATCATCATCTTTCTGGTCATGGTAGTGATTGGATTGGCCCTGACCGGTACTCGCGATTGGCTGGGGGCCATCTTCATCCTGTTCTGGCTGTCTGTCTGTGTCGTCCAGATACTGACGATTCGTAGCATCGTTCTCTATACAGACGCCGAAGGCGTTTGGGTCTATCGCGGTATATTCCCCTGGTCGAAGGGCATGTTCGGCATCAAGTGGCGGGATGTCGAGGATGCTACCTTCGTGCAGAATTTCCTCAGCTGGGTGTTCAAATCCTATACCGTGCGAGTCGGGCATCGTTTCACCAAGGCCAGTGAAATCGTGCTACCCCATATCCGCCGTGGGTCTGATGCAGTCATGCATATCAATGAACGGCATCGGCATGCCTGTTCTGCAGAGCAGGCCGAGAATCTGGCCTAATCATGTGCTGCTCAAGGGCTGGGTAGAGGCGTGGTCCCAGTTGCTTCCCGAAGACAAGTGGGCGCAACCATCCGCCGATTTCACCGAGTTGAGTCGCCAGGTCGAAGCCGCTTCGGAGCAGGGCAAGACCTTCCTCGGCCCAGTACCGCTGAACTGGATTGCCGCCGTCGGGGTGGTGCTGGTGGTGATCGGCGAGTTGCTCTACGAGTACTACTCGCTCTCGCCGCTGCAACAGTGGTGCCAGAACAGCGTCTGGGGAGACGAGCCCAAGGGCTGGGAGCTCCAGGCACATCATCAGCAGCTCGCCGAGGTGCATGGCAAGCCGGTGCTTTGGCGTCGTGGCGAGCAGCCAGCGCGTATGACCACCATGCCGGTGGGGCCGGAACCGCCGGCGAACTCTTTGAACCTGCGTCTCAATCTGCCGGGGGTGGAGTCGCCCAATCCAGATAACCTCCAGGTGGGCCTCTGGGGCGTAACGCGCGGTAGCCAGCAGGAGCTTCACGAGGATCTGATGGCCCACGCCGGTCTGACCCAGGAAGAGGGCAGCTGCCGGTTGGATTATGCCCTGGACCCCGAGCGCGTCGGTGACTGGGATACCCTGGTACTGGTGGTGCGTATCACCTCTCAGGGGGCATCGTCGCCGACCGCTACTACGGCCTTCGAGGTCTTTAGCCGCCGGGATGCTGTATCGCCCGGGGAGGACTGGAGGCCCGTCGAGCCCTTGGAAGGGCGTGAGGCCAGCGCCTGGCAGGCCATGCCGCTTGCGCCCTGGACCGCCTAATAAAGTAGGGCATCGAAGCTTGCCACGAACAAAGGAAGGATCATGACCACCCAAACCAAGGAACAGGACGCCGCTGCCATGGCGCTGCGCGCCGGCGAGCATCTGACGCGCGGTGCCAATGAGCTTTATGCACTAAGCCCGAGGCCGATTCCCTTGGGGCCCACGGCGGGGGCCGGCGCGGACGTGGGGCGACTGGTCTATCGCCGCAACGAAGCGACCCTGGACCTGCAACATAACGTCAGCCGTAATGGCATGCTGGCCTGGGGGGGGCGGCGGTCTGGATGATCCTCTTTTTTTTAGGGGTGTTCTTCTTCGTCACCTTTGGTGTCTACGATGGCGGTCTAACCTGGGGCAATGCTTCGGGGATATGGGGGGGGGCGCCTACGCAGGCGTGCTGTTCTTCGGAGCGCTGCTGATTATCCCCGACCTCTGGCTTCGTGGCACCGCGCCGGTACGCTTTCATCGCCAGCGCCGCGAAGTGGCCTTCGTGGTGGAGCACCCCGGGCGAAGGATTTTCTTGCCGGCACCTAGCGCTCACCTAATGTATGGCTTCTGGTTTGCATTTTTTTCCATGAGTGGCATGACCACGCTAGTGGGTTTGGGCTTTCTGGGGTCAGAAGAAAAGTTTCTGGGGCCAGTTGGCATTACTTGGATGGCGATGCTTCACCTGGTGGTCTTGCCGGTTCTGGCCATTGGCTATGTGGCGTTGTATCGAGGGGTCCGCCGCCTGGCCGGCTGGCGCAAGGAGACCGTCTTCGTGCCCTGGGAAGACGTGGTGGCGGTGGCCACGCGCAACATGGCGGTAACGGTAGGTGGCCCGGCGGGGATCGGCTGGGAGCTGCATATCCTGCCGCCGGATCCGGAGCGACCGGGCTATAGCCTGGCCGGGGCGGGGATTTCCGCCAATGTGACCAGCCTGCAGATGGCCTTGATGCAATGGGAGCTGATCCGCCGCTACATGGAAGAAGGCCCCGAGGCGGTGCCCGAGTCCGCCGACGATTACAGTGTGGCCTGGTACAGGGAGGAGATGGCGCGCCAGAAGAAACGCTACGAGCGGGAAGGCAAGCCGTTCTGGCATTATCGTCTCAAGTGCTGGATGGAGCTGGGTTACTTCGCCAGCTGGTACACCGAGTACCGAGTCAATCACGTGCTGCCCAAGGCAGCCCCCGAAGGCTGGCTGGCAGAATGGTCACAGCCGCTTCCCGAAGACGAGTGGGCGCAACCGTCCGCCGAGCTCACCGAATTGAGCCGCCAGGTCGAAGCCGCTTATGAGCGTGGCGAGACCTTCCTCGACCTTGGCCCCATCGAACAACGCTTCGGCTACGACGCCGCCGGCGAGACGCCGAAGGCGGCCTATCCCAGCGTGCCTTTTGCGGCCCATGTGGGGTGACCCTTCATCTTCGACTGAAAGATACCGCTCCCGCACGGCAAGGACGCCGTGCTCACACCACCCCGCCAGGAAAGGCGCGCCATCGCCCGCCCCGGCGGTAGCTTGGCCAAGGAAGAATATGCCTACCAAGGAAAACCAAGCGTCCCATCCATTATGGCTCAGTATCACCGGCTGATGGGAAGCTAAGGGGGCTGGTCATGCATCTGCATCTCCAGAATCCCGTGCTCCAAAGTGCTGCAGTTATTCTATGAAAACAGGTGTAGAGTTTGGTGGTTATGGCTAGAATTTTGCTTGTATTTTTAGGGTGTGTTATGGGGTTCCTGGTAATCAGTCTGCCGCTGGAGGTGGCTAGAGTAAAGTGGGGGGTGCCGATCACCATACTTGATTTGATTTTTTCTCCATCGTCTGCGGCAGCGTGTTTTTTTGTGGTTAAAGGTATTTATAAAAAGAGGTGTTCACTACCGGTCGACATGGAAGGGGGTGTAAAAAAGAAGGTGATAAGTTTTTTGGTTTTCTCAGCTCTGGTCATTCCGTTTGGTGTTTGGGTTGTTTGGGGGGCATGGTCAGGTAATATTGAGGCCTTTGACTATTATTCAAGCGTACACAGAGGAGCCGTTCATGGTTATACGCTAATTTTAATGGGCCCTGTGCTACTAATGATTTGGGTGTTAATGGGATTTCAAATGGTAAGTAATATGCTCACCAATAAAAGGAGTGACAATTAGCTTTAAGCCGGCAGCTTTCCGCAGATTTTCGTGCTCACACCAGAAGTTGGGGTAGCCTGGCCACTAGGCATTTCTATCCTGCAGTTGAACGATTCCCATTTTTTTAATTTAGATAAGGACGCCACCATGAAAGATTCAGGTACCAAGGTTGCCACCTATACCTGCCCCGCTTGTGAAAAGGAGGTGGGCTTGCGACACCGTCACGCGCAGCGGTTGTTGCGTGACGAGACGGTCACATGCCCCAAGTGCGGCGTGGATGATCTGGTGGCGGGCGAGTCCCGAGAGACGCTTGCCGGTCACGTCGCTGCGATGGAAGAGGCGGCCAGCAAGTACTCGAGGATCGTGCTGGTCACGGTGCCGGTGATTCTCGGTGCCCTGGCGTTGCACTTTTTCGGCAAGATTCCGACGGTGGTGTTTGCGGTCGTGTTTTTTACTGCCATGGGGGTGCAGTTGCTGGGCAAGCCCAAGCGCTCGGTACGCATGCCCGTCTCCATTGCGCTGGAACGGGCGAGCTGAGGCGGCTGGCCATTCGGCGAGAACTGGCTCTACCTTGCCGATGAAATTGGCTTTCGCGCATACTGCCCGATGGACACAGTGCCGCTTGGCACGATGCATAAAAACCATCAAGGAGCCGCCCTCGCCATGGAGCGTCGCAACTTTCTCAAGACCAGTCTCAAGACGCTGGGTGCCGGCACGGCGGGTGCCGTCGCCGCGCCTTTCGTTTCTACCGCCTCCGCCCAGGAGACCATCACCTGGAACATGGTGACGTCCTGGCCGAAGAACTTTCCCGCCCTGGGCACCGGCGCCAATGACTTCGCCGCGCGCATCGAGCGCATGTCGGGCGGGCGTATGCGTGTGAAGGTCCATGGTGCCGGGGAAATGGTGCCGGCCATGGAAGTCTTCGATGCCGTATCGGCCGGTACCGCCGAAATGGGGCATTCCGCTTCCTATTACTGGCGCGGCAAGGTCGCCGCCGCCCAGTTCTTCACCGCCGTGCCCTTCGGCATGAACACCACCGAAACCAACGCCTGGCTGTATGATGGCGATGGCCAGTCCCTGTGGGACGAGGTCTATGCCGAGCACAACCTCAAGCCCTTTCCGGTGGGTAATACCGGCACTCAGATGGCCGGCTGGTTCAAGAAGGAAATCAAGTCGCTGGAGGACATGCAGGGGCTCAAGCTACGCTTGCCCGGGCTGGCCGGGGAGGCGATGAGCGGCATCGGCGTGACCACCATGACCACACCCGGCAGCGAGATCTTCACCTCCATGCAGACCGGCGTGCTGGACGCGGCCGACTGGGTCGGGCCCTACAACGATCTGGCGTTCGGCCTGCACCAGGTGGCGGATTACTACTACACCTCGGCCTGGAACGAGCCCAGCGCCATTCTGGAAGGGACCGTCAATCTGGATGCCTGGAAGGCGCTGCCGGATGATCTCAAGGCCGTGGTGACGGAAGCGGCGCGGGCCTCCAACCTGGCCATGATCAGCGAGTTCGCGCTGCGCAACGCTGAGGCGCTGAAGACGCTGGTCGATGAGCACGGCGTCAAGCTGCGCTCCTTCCCCGACGATGTCATGTCGGCGTTGCGCGAGTCTTCCCAAGAGGTGCTGCAGAAGCAGGTCGAGAACGACGAGGCGTCACGCCGGGTCTACGACTCTTATCGTGCCTTCCAGCAGAAGGTGCGTCCCTTCACCGATGTCGGCGAGTTCGCCTACTTGAAGGCTCGGGAAAAACAGCTGGGGTAAGACCGTGCCGGGTGCCAGGTCTTGCCTGAAAGGTCGCCGGTCTCAGGCGCTTCTCGGGCAAGGCCTAACGGTCGCTCTGGTGGACGGCCCGAATCCGTCCGTTATCGTCCAGGGCGACCATCACGAAACGGGCTTCGGTGACCTTGTGCAGCTCATTGGGGTCGCGCTCCTGGGGCGAACGGCTCCATACCTCGACCTCGATCTTGACCGAGCTGTGGCCGATCTCCTGAACGTCGGTGAAGATGTTGACCATGGAGCCCACCCGGACCGGGCAAAGGAAATCCATGGCCTCGATGGCCACGGTGGCGGTTCGGCCGTGGGCCTCTCGGCCGGCGGCCAGTTCGGCGGCCTGGTCCATGTGGCCGACCAGCCAGCCGCCGGGGATGTCGCCGTGCAGATTGGTGTCCTGGCGATTGGCGATCAGCTTCAGGGTCAACTGACCGCGTGGTGCCGGGATATCATCGAGTTCACTCATGGGTCGAGGCCTGGCTTATTGTTGTGTGGGGGGAGATCCATCAACGCCTGATATTGCGTTTCCTGATCACTCGGTCCTGGCGAGCCATGATAAACGGCAAGTTCGTGATCTCTCCACCTTTTGCGGCATCATGACGCGGACATGTCCATCAGTTGCCTGTCCGTCGGGAGGACGCATGCCATCCGCCATTCGCCAACGTCTATGGGCCGTCTTGCTGGTCGCGAGTGTGGTCTGGGCCTCGCCGGCGTCGGCCGAGGAGCCCGTCGGCACCCTGGGCACCGTGGGTTCCGATACCATGGCGGGCCTGATGCTGCGCTGGGGCGAGCGCCTGACGCGTCAGCATCCGGGCATGCGCCTTCAGCTCCAGGCCAGTGGTTCGGCCAGTGCGCCACCGGCGTTGACTGCCGGCACGACCCTGGTGGGCCCCATGTCGCGACCGATGACCGGGGAGGAACAAGCGGCGTTCGAGCGCCGCTACGGTTATCCCCCTCGGGCCCTCGTCGTGGCGCGGGATGCCCTGGTCGTGGTGGTGCATCGGCACAATCCTCTGCGTAGTCTGAGTCGCCCCGAGTTGGATGCCATCTTCTCGGATGGCCGTCGTTGCGGTGCCGATGACAGCATGGAACGCTGGTCGCCGCTTATCGATGGTGGCATTGAGGGACGCATCATGCCGCATGGCCGCAATGCCGTCTCCGGCACGCATGAGCTGTTTCGTCGCGAGGCCTTGTGCGATGGCGCCTTTCGTCCCGAAGTCAGCGAGCACCCCGGCTCCGCCGCCGTGGTCGCGGCGGTGGCCTCGGACCCGCAGGCGATCGGTTATGCGGGCCTCAACCACTTGACGCCCGGCGTCCATCCGGTGGCCTTGCGCGATGCCGAGGGTGTCCTGCATCGGCCCGGTCCGGCGGCGGTGCGTCGCGGTGACTACCCCTTTGCTCGTGACCTGCGGCTTTACGTGAACCTTCCCCCGGGCGAATCGCTGCCCGATGTCGAGCGTGCATTCGTTGACCTGGTCCTGTCGCCGGCAGGGCAGTCGATCGTCGAGGAACTGGGATTCGTGACCTTGCCTCGGGAGGTGCTGGAAAAACAACGCCGGCGCTTGGGGCTGGAAGCGCTGGATTCCTGAGGGTTGTCACCGCATTGTCATGACACTGTCGTACTTTTTCGCTACCGCTTTTCTTCCATTCTGGACCCACCATGTCGCACACGCCTTCACCGCCACCCTTGCGCCGGCATCTTCGCCAGACCCGTGACCGGCTGGCCACGGCGTTGATCACCGCCGGCGGCATTGGCGTGATCGCCGCAGTGATGGCCATCGGTGTGTTTCTGGCCGTGGAGGTGGTGCCGCTGTTCTGGTCGTCGACGGATACGCCGCGAATCAATCTGGATGCGCTCTGGTTGCCCCAGTCCTACGAGGGGCTCGACATGCCGGTGCATCGCTGGCAGCCGGCACTGCCCGAGGAAGGCGCTGAACCTCGTTTCGGGATGCTGCCCCTGGTGTGGGGAACTCTGGATGCGGCGCTCTGGGCGCTGGTGATCGCCGTGCCGTTGGCGCTGGGGGCGGCGGCGCACTCGGCGCTGTTCATGTCGCGCCGCCTGAGGGCTCGCCTGAAGCCGACCCTGGAGTTGATGGAGGCCATGCCGGGCGTCGTCATTGGCTTCATCGCCGGACTGGTATTGGCGCCCTGGCTCGATGTCCATCTGGCGTTGGGTATGACCCTGTTGATTATGCTGCCGCCGGGGCTGCTGCTCGCTGGCGGCCTGTGGGCTCGCCTCGGAGCCGGGCTGCGTCGCCGCCTGCCGATGGGGTGGGCGGCGTTGTGGCTGTTGCCCTGGTTGCTGCTGATCTGGGGCCTGTCTTCCTGGCTGGCACCCTGGTTGGAGGCCTGGTGGTTCGACGGTGATCTGCGTGCCTGGCTCGAGGTTTCCCTGGGGCTCGACTATACGAACCGCAATGCGATCATCGTCGGCATGGCAATGGGCTTCGCGGTCATGCCGAGTATCTATGCACTGGCCGAAGATGCCTTGTCGGGCGTGCCGAAGAGTCTGGTCGAAGGCGCCGAGGCGCTGGGTGCGACCCGTTGGCAGTCATTCTGGAAAGTGGTGTTGCCCGCGGCTGGTCCGGGGGTTCTGTCGGCGGTGATGATCGGCGCCGGTCGGGCGGTGGGGGAGACCATGATCGTGCTGATGGCCAGCGGCAATACGGCGCTCATGACCGCCAGCCCGCTCGATGGCCTGCGCTCGATGGCGGCCAGCATCGCCATCGAATTGCCCGAAGCCGCGCCGGGGGGAACGCATTATCGCCTGCTGTTGCTGGCGGCATTGCTGCTGTTCGTCTTCACCTTCTGCGTCAATACCCTGGCCGAGGTGGTCAGGTCGCGGTTGCGCCGTCGCTATCACCGGATGGGAGGCACATCATGAAGGCGCCCTGGCCACGTGCACCGAAGCGAGCAGCGAGTGGCGAGGGCCCCTGGGCCTGGCTGGCCGCCGGCAGTGTCGCGGCGTCGCTGGCGCTGCTGGCGTTGCTGCTGGGACTGTTGGCGGTGCGTGGGCTCGGACATTTCTGGCCGGCCGATGTCTCGCTGGTGACCCTCGATGACGGTCGACAACTGGCCGGGCGTGCTGTAGAGGAAGCGCCTCTGCCCGGCGGCGATGGCAGGGAACGGTTGTATCGCACCGACAATCGTGACCTGGATGATGCCATCTGGGCCTGGGTGGACCTGGACGAAATCCGGGAGGTGGGCCACCCTCCCGGCCTGGTGGTACTGGAGCGGCGGCGCTGGGGCCAGTTCATCGGTCGTCTTGCGGCCATCGAGGCCGAGTCGGGCGAGCGTATCGCCGGTGAGGCGGCCTGGCCGGCTCTCGAGCGGCGATTGACGACCCTGGAAGCGCACCGCGAATCGGTCGATGTGCTTCGTGACCGGACGATTCGCCCTCTGGTACATCGTCTCGAGTCGGGCGAGGCGACGCCAGGAGAGCGTCAGGCACTCGCCGAGGCCCAGGCGCGGGTGCATGAGCGGCAGGCCGCCATGCCCGATGACACCCTGGTGCTGGAAACCGTCGATGGCAGGCGGTTGCGTCAGCCGCTGATCGAGGTGGTGGGGGCGCTGAGACCCAATGCCATGGGGGTGACCGAGAAGGTCGTGACCTGGGGGCGGGATGTCTGGCGTTTCCTTTCCGAGGGACCGCGTGCCGCCAATACCGCCGGTGGTGTCTGGCCGGCGATCTTCGGCACCATACTGATGGTGGTGTTGATGTCGATCTTCGTGACGCCCTTCGGCGTTCTGGCGGCGGTCTACCTCAACGAGGTGGCCCACCAGGGAAGGCTGACCCGTTGGGTACGCATTGGCGTACGCAACCTGGCCGGCGTGCCGTCCATCGTCTATGGCGTCTTCGGGCTCGGTGTCTTCGTCTATGGCATCGGCGGCCAGCTGGACGACTGGTTCTTCGCATCGTCGCTGCCGTCGCCGACCTTCGGTACTGGCGGCCTGTTATGGGCATCATTGACGCTGGCGTTGTTGACCCTGCCGGTGGTGATCGTCGCCACCGAGGAGGGACTGGCCCGAATCCCCGAGAGCCAGCGCGAGGGCGCCCTGGCGCTGGGTGCCACCCGACTCGAGATGTTGACCCGGGTGGTCTTGCCGATGGCCACGCCGGCCATGCTGACCGGAATGATCCTGGCGGTGGCGCGCGCCGCCGGTGAGGTGGCGCCCTTGATGCTGGTCGGTGTCGCCAAGCTGGCGCCCCAGGTCCCGGTGGATGGCGAGTTTCCCTTCCTCCATCTTGAGAGGAAGTTCATGCATCTGGGCTACCACATCTTCGATGCTGCCTTCCATGGCGGCGATGTCCAGGCGGCGATGCCGTTGATCTATGCCACGGCATTGTTGCTGGTCCTGGTGATTCTGGTGCTTAACCTGACTGCAATATTTCTGCGTCATCATTTGAGATCGCGCCACGGTACCCTCCCGAAATATTGAGGTGGCACCGTCGCGCCAAGGGGACCCTTGATGTCTGTCATGCAGGAGACGCGATCCTCGCCGGGCGCGTTCATCGATTTCAGCCCCGATGCCACGAGTCTGGAGATTCGCGGCTTCGGCTTGCGCTACGGCGACAAGCCGGCGCTCGCCGATCTGACGTTGCGGGTACCGCGCCACCGGGTCACGGCTTTCATCGGCCCTTCGGGGTGCGGCAAGTCGACGCTGCTGCGCGCGCTCAATCGACTGCATGACCTCAACGAGGAGGTGGCGTGGGAAGGCGAGATCCGTCTCGAGGGACAGGATATTCATGCTCCCGAGGTGGCGGTGGCCGAATTGCGTCGACGGGTAGGGATGGTCTTCCAGGCGCCCAACCCCTTCCCCATGTCGATCTACGACAATGTGGCCTTCGGGCTGCGGCTGCAGGGCAGAATGCCCAAGCGTCGTGTCGACGACATCGTCGAGTGGGCGCTGCGCTCGTCGGCGCTGTGGGACGAGGTGAAGGATCGCTTGCGGGCCTCCGCCTGGTCGTTGTCCGGGGGGCAGCAGCAACGCCTGGTGATCGCCCGCACCCTGGCCGTGGGGCCTGAGGTGCTGCTGCTCGACGAGCCGGCTTCGGCGCTGGACCCGATCTCCACGCTGAAGGTTGAGGAACTGATCCGCAATCTGAAATCGAGCCTGACCCTGGTGCTGGTCACGCACAACATGCAGCAGGCAGCACGAGTCTCGGACTACACCGCCTTTCTGCAGAACGGCGAACTGGTGGAATACGCCCCCACCGATACCCTGTTCACCAATCCGCGCCTCGCGCGTACCGAGAACTACATCACCGGACGCATGGCCTGATGGCCCTGCTCCCAGGAGAGTCTGATGGACATCACCAGCGATATTCACAGCCAGCATATTTCTCGCCAGTTCAATCATGAGCTCGAGGAACTCAAGACCCACCTGATGGCCATGGGTGGCCTGGTCGAGAAGCAGGTACAGGATGCGGTGGGCGCCTTGCTCGAAGCCGATTCCTCCCTGGCCGAACGGGTGGTGGACAATGATCGCGCCGTCAACGACATGCAGATCAAGATCGATGACGAGTGCACACGGGTACTGGCTCGCCGCCAGCCTGCGGCATCGGACCTGCGTCTGGTACTGGCGGTGATCCGCGCCGCCTCCGACCTGGAGCGCATCGGTGACGAGGCCAGCAAGATTGCCCGCAATGCCATCGAGCTGATCGAGAACAACGTCGGAAACCGCGGCTTCGTCGAAGTTCGCATCATCAGCGAGCATGTTCGGCGCATGATGCGCGATGCCCTGACCTCCTTCGCCCGTTTCGATACCGAACTGGCGTTGCAGGTCGTGCAGGAGGACGAACAGGTCGACAGCGAGTATCAGACCGCCATGCGTTCGCTGATGACCTTCATGATGGAAGATGCCCGCGCCATTTCACCGGTGCTCGGCATCATGTGGATCCTGCGAGCCCTGGAGCGTGTCGGCGATCACGCCAACAACCTGGCCGAGTATGTGGTCTATCTGGTCAAGGGACTCGACATCCGCCATACGGATCCGGATGATCTCGATCAGGAGCTCGGCGAGCGCTGAAACCGCCTTCGCCGGGTCATGCCTGAAGACATGGGCCGTCGCCACGAGCGGCGGCCGTTTTCGTCGTGATCGAGGATGTGAAACCGATGCTGGATGCCTTCACGGCGCTGTCTCGAGGGACCCGCCTGGTCTACTCGCGGGGACTGCGCCGCTATGTGTTTCTGCCGATACTCGTCAACCTGCTGGTCTATGGGAGCATGTTGACCTATGTGCTGGGCCATTTCGGTGGCTGGCTGGATGGCTGGATGGCGATGGTACCGGGATGGCTCGACTGGCTCTCCTGGCTGATATGGCCATTGTTCGTGATCAGTCTGGTCCTGATCGTGTTCTTTACCTTCACCCTGGTGACGCACCTGATCGCCGCGCCCTTCTATGGTTTCCTGGCGGAAAAGGTCGAGATCCAGGTCACCGGACGTGCGCCCCTGGATGATCGCGGCCTGGTACGTGCTGCCATCGATGCCCTCGGTCGCGAGCTGGTCAAGCTGGCCTATATCCTGCCGCGCATGGCGATTTTGTTCGTGATCAGTTGGATCCCCGTGATCAATCTGATCGCGCCGCTGTTGTGGGCCGCCTTCACGGCCTGGACCGTGGCCATCACCTATCTCGACTACCCCATGGACAACAACAAGGTGAGCTTCGCCGACATGCGTCGACGACTGGCGGCGCGTCGCTGGCCGACTCTCACTTATGGGGGCTGGGTGACGCTGATCACCTGGGTGCCCCTGGCCAATCTCTTCCTGCTGCCCGGTGCCGTGGCCGCCGCGGTGTTGATGTGGGATCGCTATTACCGGGCGCTGACACCCGACGCCGGTCGAGCCGCTCCACCGGTGCGCTGAACGAGCGCAGGACATGCCCTGGATCAGGCCCGCCGCTGGCGATCCCCCTTGTCGTCGGCGGCGGCCAGTCGTTCGCCGGGGAACACGCAGCGAAAGGTGGCACCTTCGCCGGGGTGGGAGTCGATCTCGAGTCGTGCGCCGTGGCGCAGCAGCACGTGCTTGACGATGGCCAGACCCAGGCCGGTACCGCCGGTGGCGGTGCTGCGGCCCTTGTCGACCCGATAGAAGCGCTCGGTGAGGCGCGGAATGTGGTGAGGGTCGATGCCTTCGCCATCGTCCTCCACCTCCAGGCAGGCGCCGTCCGGGTGGCTCGTCCAGCGCAGGACGATATGGGCCTGCTCCCCGGCGTAGCGCACGGCGTTGAAGGCGAGGTTGGAGAGGGCGCTGTGGATTTCCTTCTCGCTGCCGACCAGGCGGCGTGAGTCGTCGATCTCGACATCGAGGTGGTGACGACCGTCGGAAAGCGCCTCGGCATCGCGGCGGATATTGTCCAGCAGACCGGCAAGCTCGATGGGCGTATCGTCCTGGCCACCCTGATCGATCTCGAGTCGCGACAGCAGCAGCAGGTCGTTGACCAGGTTCTGCATGCGCGTCGTCTGGCTGCGCATCTGCTCGAAACCTCGCCCCAGTCGGCCGGGCAACTGGTCGGCCATGTCGCCATAGGTTTCCAGATAGCCGCTCAGCACCGTCAGCGGCGTGCGCAGCTCATGGGACACGTTGGCGACGAAGTCGCGTCGCATCTGTTCGAGACGATGCAGGCGGGTGATATCGCGAGCCATCACCAGGCGTTCGTCGTCGCCGTAGAGCGTAATCTGGAACTGCAGGATCATCTGCTCGTCGATGGGAGAGCTCAGCGTCAGGGGCTCGCGGTAGTCCCGGGCCTGGAAATAATCGACGAAGCGCGGATCGCGCAGCAGGTTGGTGATGTGCTGACCGCGATCATGGGCAGGTTTCAACCCCAGCATGCGTTCGGCGGCACTGTTCCACCATTCCATGTCGCCGTGACGGTCGAGCATGACCACGCTGTCGCGCATCGCCTCGGAGGATTCCTGAATCCGTCTCAGGGTGTCGCGCAGGCGCCGTTGCGTGATGCGCTGACCCTTCTGATAACGGTACAGGCGATCGAACAGCTCGCCCCACAAGCCGGAGGCGGCGGGCGGTTCGTCATGAGGATGATGGGCCAGCCATTCGTGCAGAGCGTGAAGCTGGCGCAGCTGATAGGCCAGCTGGAGCGCCAGGGCTACCGCGATGCCGGCGCCGATGGCCGAGAAGGGCCAGCCGATCAGCGCGCCGATGGCGGTCAGTCCCGCCAGACGCCATAGTTCGCGTTTCCAGAGCCGCCTCACGTCAGCCCTTGGCGGAGAAACGGTAGCCCGTGCCTCGCACGGTCTGGATCAACTGCTGATAGGGGTCGCCCAGTGCCTTGCGCAGGCGGCGAATGTGCACGTCCACGGTACGTTCCTCGACATAGACATTGCCCCCCCAGACCTGGTCGAGCAGTTGCCCCCGGGTGTAGGCGCGTTCCTGATGGGTCATGAAGAACTGCAACAGCCGATACTCGGTGGGGCCGACTTCCAGGGACTTGCCGTCGACGCTGACGCGGTGGCTGACCGGGTCGAGCAGCAGGCCATCGACTTCCACCGGGTCCTCGACGCCGTGGGGCGTCGAGCGGCGCAGCACTGCCTTGAGCCGGGCCACCAGCTCCCGGGGCGAGAAGGGTTTGGTGATGTAGTCGTCGGCGCCGGCATCGAGGCCCTGGATCTTGTTGTCTTCCTCGCTCTTGGCGGTGAGCATGATGAGCGGCAGTTCGGCGGTGGTCTCCTCGCGCTTCAGGCGGCGCGCGAGCTCGATACCGCTGGTGCCGGGCATCATCCAGTCGAGCAGCACCAGGTCGGGCTGGTGGTCGACGATCATGGCGTGGGCGGCCTGAGCATTGTCCGCCTCGAGGACGTGATAGTCGGCCATCTCCAGCGCGACGGCGATCATTTCGCGGATCGGCGCTTCATCATCGACGATCAGTACGGTCTTGGCGGTCATCCCGGGGCCTCATGGTCAAGGTCAATGACAAGTCGGTGACGATGACAGCATTTCCTTATGACAATACCGTGACAGTCGCGTCTTGTCGCCTGCCTGTTCATGATGATGTCAGCCGCCGAGCGATGGCCACCATGACAGCCCGATACCGGCAAATACCAGCAGGCCCGACCAGTGGTTGTTGAGAAATGCCTGGAAGCAGCGGTCGCGATCCCGGTCACGAATCAGCCGCTGCTGGTGCACGAAGGTCGCCGCCATGGCGGCGAGCCCCAGCCAGAAGAAAAGGCCCAGTTCCAGGGCGTGGCCCACCTTGGCCAGCAGCGCCAGAGTGACCAGCTGCAGCAGACCGATCATCAGCTTGTCGGCGCGGCCGAACAGTACGGCAGTGGACTTGATGCCGATCTTCAGATCGTCGTCCCGGTCGACCATGGCATATTCGGTGTCATAGGCCACGGTCCAGGCCACGTTGGCGGCCAGCAGCAGCCAGGCCTCGGCAGGGACATGGCCGAGCACCGCGCCGAACGCCATGGGAATGCCCCAGGAGAAGGCCGCCCCTAGAAAGACCTGGGGCAGGTGGGTATAGCGCTTCATGAAGGGATAGATGAAGGCCAGAAAGACGCCGCCGACCGACAGCATCACCGTGAAGGGGTTGGTGAGCCACACCAGAGCGAAGGCGAGCAGCACCAGGGTCACGAAGAGGCCCTTAGCTTCCCGCTCGCTGATTCTCCCCGTGGCCAGAGGCCGGTTGCGGGTGCGTTTGACGTGGCCGTCGAAATGGCGGTCGGCGTAATCGTTGACCACGCAGCCCGCGGCACGCATCAGATAGACGCCGGCGACGAAGACCAGCACGATTTTGCGCTCGGGAACGCCCTGGGCGGCCATCCACAGCGCCCAGAGGGTCGGCCACATCAGCAGCCAGGTGCCGATGGGGCGGTCGAGGCGAGTGAGGTGCAGGAAGTCGGGCAGTCGGGCCAGCCCGGAAGGGCGCATCAGGGATGAATCCATCAGGTTCTCTCGCATGGAGGAGGCCTTGTCGCGGTCGGTTTCTGAAAGTTCTTAGCCTAAGGAAGCGCTGATTTATGTCGCGAGCAACGAGAGACTGGTTCGTCGCCGGAACGCAATAACCGCAGTTTACACGATAGTAAATGAGGATTTGACCGGGCTCGCGCACGAGTACCGCCGGCGGCCAGGCTATCGAGCGCAGTAATAAATCAGTGTTTTCTTAACGTGAAGGCAAGCCAAGATCATCCACCATGGCCTGCTGAAAGAACTCCTGGACGAGCACCATCAAGCGGTCGTGTCGCAGCACCGAGCGACGCCCCCAGGGGCCCTCGGCGTCGTGGAAGGGGCCCGGGCTCGCGCAGATCTCGATCGGGCCGCGTTCGAGGTCCGGTTGGCGGAACAGCCAGCTGCCCATGGACCGTTCGCCGAGTCGTTCCAGCCGGTGCTGGCTGTGGGAGGCGCTCAGCGGAGCCACCGAGCGGGCCATGACCCAGGGGCGTTCGTCGAGGCACAGCGCCACTTCGCGTACCCAGGCGAGGCGGTGTGTCGCCAGGCCCAGTGCCAGGGCCTCGTCGCGATGCGGGTAGCCATGGCGTTGATCGAGTAACCGAACCCGGAAGCGGCGCGGCTGGCCGGCGTCGATCAAGCGTTCGGTCAGCGAGTCCCGGGTGGCAAGCCAGTCCCACCAGCCGGGGCTCATGTCCGGACGGGCAGCCGCCAGGGGGCGCCATCGAGGTTCGAGTGATGGGCCATTGCGCAATTCGTGCTCTCCGCGTCCAATCCTGAGGGCAGCTAGTGTACCATGGCGGGTCGATATTCCGCTCCGTGGTGGGCCATGGCGGCCCGTGCAACGAGGATTTCCATGACCGCTCCCCTGACCCTTATCGGCTCCGGCATGGCCGGTCTCGGCCTGGTGCGCCAGTTGCGCGCCCTGCAGCCGGAGCGGCCGATCACGCTGATTACCGGCGACAGCGGTGACGACTACTCCAAGCCGATGTTGTCCACCGGCTTCGCCAAGCGCCTGCCCCCCGAGCGACTGGCCAGTCGCTCTGCCCTTGAGGTGGCCGAAGCGCTCGATGTGGTCGTGCGCACCTGGACTCGGGTCGATGCCATCGACCCGTCAGGGCGTCATCTGAGCATTGGTACCGAGCGCCTGCCCTATGACGAGCTGGTGCTGGCTACCGGCGCGGTGCCCACGCCGCCTTTCGCGATTCCCGAGGCCCTGGCCGACCGGGTCTTTACCATCAATGATCTCGATGACTATCGTGCCTTCCACGCCGCCCTGGCGGCGTTGGGCAGGCCGGCGAGGGTCGCCGTCGTCGGCATCGGCCTGGTGGGATGCGAGTATGCCAACGACCTGACCGCGGGGGGGCATGCCGTCGAGATGATCGCGCCGGAGTCCGCGCCCTTGCCGCGTCTGCTGCCGGAGCCCCTGGGGCATGCTCTCGGTGAGGCCTTCATCGAGGCCGGTATCGCACTGCGCACCGGTCGCAGCGTGGTCGAACTGAGCGGTGACGGTGCCCGGGTGGGCGTGACTCTGGACGATGGTACCGGCCTCGAGGCCGATCTGGTGCTGGTGGCCACCGGACTGAGGCCGCGCAGCGAACTCGCCGAGGCGGCGGGGCTGTCGGTGGCTCCCGAGGGCATTCTCACCGATCGTTATCTCGCCACCTCGGCCCCCGGTGTCCATGCCCTGGGGGACGTGGCCTGTGTCGATGGGGTCAATGCCATGTACGTTCAGCCGTTGCAGGCCAGCGCCAGGGCGCTGGCGGCGACACTGGCCGGTACACCGACCGCTGTGCGCTATGGCCCCTGGCCGGTGCTGGTGAAGACACCGCTGCTGCCGGTAGTTTCGCTGCCGCCTCGGGAAACACCGGCGCGTTGGCGTATCGAGGGCGAGGGCCGGAACCTGAGTGCCCTGGCCGAAGACGAGGACGGACGTTTGAGCGGATTTGCGTTGACGGGAAGCCAGGTACGTCGGAAAGTCGAACTGGCGCGGATCGCTCCGCCGTTGCTAGGCTAGAGTCGTCGACGACGGCGCCACCCGGTGTCACTGGTTGTCGGCCGTTGTGAGCGGGCACCGTTGTTGTGTCACCAACGCGGCTTTCGCCCATGGGGCCCGGGTCCTTGTGGACAGGGTCACCGAGAGTCAGTCGGTGGGCGGAGCCGGAGATCCATGAGCGAAAAACCGAAGAACAAGAGTGCCGGTGGGCCGACACCGGTAGGATGTCAAACAAGGAGGGCTGTATGCGCAAACCAGAACTCGCCGCGGCGATTGCCGAGCGTGCCGATCTATCCAAGGACAAGGCCAGTCAAGTACTGAATGTCATTCTCGATGAGATTACCGGCAGTGTGTCCGATGGGAAGGATGTTTCATTGATCGGTTTTGGAACCTTCACCGTGCGCGAGCGAGCCGCCCGCACCGGCAAGAACCCCCAGACCGGTAAGCCGCTTACCATCCCGGCCAGCAAGACGGTGGCTTTCAAGCCGGGCAAGGGGCTCAAGGACGCTGTCACCAAGTAATGGCCCGTCCCGGCACGGCCCGCCATCTTGGCGGGCCGTGAATTTCCCTTCCGAACCCTCGGATATCCCCGCATGAAGCTTCGAGTGATGCTGTGGGTGCTGGGCGTGCTGCTCAAGCGAGCCCTGCGCCGCAAGTCCCGATTCCGTGAACGCCTGACCGAGATACGTGGGCTGGACTGGGGTATCGCCACCGAGGACCTCTCCATTGCCCGCCATTACCGAATGTCGCCGCGAGGTATCGAGACAGGTACCGGTCTACCGGTGGATCTCGATCTGGAACTGCGTTTCGAGGATGCCGCCGCTGCAGTACGCATCCTCCGCAAGCCGACCCAGCAAGCCTTCCTCGACGGGATGATGGCAGGCCGGGTGCGACTGGTCGGTGACTCCGGTGACTTGAACCGATTGCAGAAGCTGCTGCGCGATATCTGACGAGCCACGAGCCACGAGCCACGAGCCACGAGCCACGAGCCACGAGCTTCGAGCTTCGAGCAGGGAGCTTCGGCTCTGGAGACGGTTGTCGGGGTTCGGATCTCGGATCTCGCCTCTCGTATGCTTTGGGTTTCGAGCCACGAGCCACGAGCCACGAGCTACGAGCTGGGTTTTCGGGGTTCGTATCTCGCATCTCGCCGCTCGAATGCTTTGGGTCTCGCCAGGCCGTTGATGAGATGAGTTCGGAGAAGTCGGCATCAAGCGTTATACTAAAGTCTAAATACTGAAAGGCCTTATACTGGGTGGCTTCGCCACCTCGCCGATGCCGTCACGGAGTCTATGCTGCCGCCCTTTCTCTCCCAGCCCCTGCGTCGCCTCTGGACCCTGGAGTCCTTCGCCTACAGCCTTCGAGTCTTCATTGCCCTGACCGGCACCGTTCTTCTGTGCTGGTGGCGCGATGACATGAACAGCCTGATTCCGCTGTTCCTGGGCATCATCGCCAGTGCTCTGGCCGAGACGGATGACCACTGGCGAGACCGGTTGCGGGCCCTGCTGGTGACCCTGTGCTGCTTCACGGTGGCATCGCTGGCGGTGGAGCTGCTGTTCGACACGCCTGGATGGTTTGCCCTCGGACTGGGGCTGTCGGCCTTCGCCATGACCATGCTGGGGGCGGTGAATCAGCGCTATGCGACCATCGCCAGCGCGACCCTGATCCTGGCGATCTACACCATGATCAGCCTCGAGCATCGCGGCAATCCGGCCATGGGCGACGTCTGGCGCGAGCCGGCATTGCTGGTGGCCGGCGCCGCCTGGTATGGCGCGATTTCGGTCGCCTGGTGCGCGCTTTTCTCGCGTCAGCCCCTCAAGCAATCCCTGGCGCGTGTCTTCCGCGAGCTGGGTCGCTACCTGGCGCTCAAGTCAGCGTTGTTCGAGCCGTTGCGGGATCTGGACGTCGAGGAGCGTCGCCTGGCCCTGGCTCGGCAGAATGGTCGCGTGGTCGAGGCGCTGAACCAGGCCAAGGAGATGATCTTCCGCCGCCTGCAGGGAACCCGGGGAAGCGGCAAGCTGGATCGTTATCTGCAGCTTTACTTTATCGCTCAGGATATCCATGAGCGCGCCAGTTCGACGCATTATCCCTATGGGGAGCTGACCGAGGCGTTCTTCCATCATGACGTGCTGTTCCGCGCTCAACGGCTGCTCGACCAGCAAGGGCAGGCCTGCCGGGCTCTGGCCAGTTCACTCTTGCTCAATCGTACCTTCGAGCATGCACGGAGCGAGCGGGCGCTGGAGGATCTCAATGCCTCGCTGGCTCATCTCGAGCAACAGGACCGTCCCGAGTGGCGTTCTCTGCTCCCCTTTCTGAGCGCGCTGGCCGATAACCTGGCGACCCTGGAACTGAGCCTGGCCAGTGCCAGCAATCCCGAGACCACATCGCCGCGAGAGGACGCGGCGCTTCATGATCGAACGCCCCATGGCGTGCGGGACATCGGAGAACGCATTCTCGACCAGTTGACCCCGCGCTCGGCGGTATTCCGCCACGCCGTTCGCCTGACCGTGACCCTGCTGGCGGGCTATGCCGTACTGCATCTGATCCATCCCACTCAGGGGTACTGGATCCTGTTGACCAGCCTCTTCGTCTGTCGGCCCAGCTTCGGAGCCACGCGGCGGTTCCTGAGGCAGCGCATCCTGGGTACGGTGGTCGGCCTGGTGGCCGGTTGGGCGATGATCACCCTGTTTCCCGCTGCGTCGATCCAGGTCGGCATCGCGGTGCTGGCCGGGGTGGCCTTCTTTGCCCTGCGAGGGCGCCGCTACCTGCTTGCCACGGCCTCGATCACTCTGATGGTACTGTGCTGCTTCAATCAGGTAGGCGATGGCTTCGGTCTGATCTGGCCACGCCTGTTCGATACCCTGCTGGGGGCTGGCATCGCGGGGCTGGCGGTGCTGCTGATCCTGCCCGACTGGCAAGGCCGTCGACTGCATCATCAGGCAGCGGCCACCCTGGAGGCCAGTCGGGTCTATTTCGTCGCGCTCATCGACCAGTACCGCCATGGAAAGCGCGATGACCTCGGTTATCGGCTGGCGCGGCGCAATGCCCACAATGCCGATGCCGAGCTATCGACGCTGCTCGGCAATGTGCTGCAGGAGCCGGAGTTCTTCCGCCGGGACGCCGATATCGGCCTGCGCTTCCTGCTCCATTCTCATACACTGCTCAACTATCTCTCGGCCCTCGGCGCCCATCGTGGCGAACCGGAGGCGTCATGCGACGACTCGGCCGAAGCGGCGGCCGAGGCCATCGAGGCGTCGCTGGGAAAGTTGGCACGCGACCTGAGCGAGCGTGAGCCGGTGCCCGACGAGGACGAAACGCTATCGATGGGCCTGGCCACACTGGACGCTGAATCGGCATCGGGCGAGGCCCCGTTGCTGCATACTCAACTGGCGCTGATCGGCCAGCAACTGGTGCCGCTTCGTCAGGCTGCCAAGTCCATCAGCCAGCCGGCGGACGCGGAGTGACGCGTGTCGGGTGGCGAGAGAGGTTCACGCCAGCACCATGCCTGGCCTGCCATGGCCTCACCTGCTGCCTTGCAGATAACGCTCCCGGTTCGCCGCCCAGCCGCCCGCCCCCGACTGAATGAAGGGGTCGAACCCCTCAACGCCGGGCTTCAGGGCACCCTGTTCATCCCAGTCATTCCAGCCGGTGAACGGCAGTGGCCGACCCTCGTCCAGGCCGGCCAGGCGCTGGACCCAACGGGCCTTGTCGCCTTCCAGTTGAGCCGCGAAACGCTCGCTGTTCTGGTAGGTGGGGCCACCGCCCTGGATGCCGTGTGCCAGGAAGGGCGGCAGGACATCGAAGCCCATGTAGTAGAGCGAATAGTGTATTGGCCACAGCAGCCAGTCGATGTTGCCGCCGCGTCCGCCCTGGCCGAAGGTGGTAGCCGGCCCTCCGGTGGTAACCGAGCAGAGGGCGCGTCGGCCGCGGAAGTACCCCTCATCGTAGCGCCGCCGGCTGGTGTAGAGCCCGCCGTAGATGAAAACGCGATCCATCCAGCCCTTGAGCATGGCAGGTTGGGCGTGCCACCAGAGCGGAAACTGGAAGATCACCAGTTCGGCCCGCTCGAGCCGTGCGATCTCGCGCTGCACGTCGGTGGGCAGCCGGCCGGTATCGCTGGCGTGACGCTGCTCGGTCAGTGGCGAGAAGGCGTCCGCCCGTGCCCGCAGTGGATAATGGGCGGGACCCTCGACCGGATCGAAACCCTCGGCGTAGAGATCGGAAATCTCGATATCGTGGCCGTGTGCTCGGAGCGTCGAGGCCGCCAAGGTCGTCAGGCCCGCGTTGAAGGAATGCGGGTCGGGATGGCAGTGCACGATCAGAATCCGCATGGTGACTCCCCTCGATGATGGTTGTGGCGCCATACTGCCCATTGCGATGATGAACAGGTATTCCCTTGGGATGAAAATGGGGCTTGCATGAATGAACAGGCGCTGCAATGGGACGACCTCCGGATCATGCTGGCGGTGGGCCGTTCGGGAAGCCTGTCGGGTGCGGCGCGAACGCTGGGCGTGAGCCATGCCACGGTGTTCCGGCGCCTGCGGGACATCGAGCGACGCCTGGGGGTTCGACTCTTCGAGAGATCGGCTGGCGGTTATGCGCCGACCCCGGCGGGCGAAGACCTGGTGGTGGTGGCCGGCCGCATGGAAACGGAAATTCTGGAGGCCGAGCGACGCGTCGTGGGGCGGGACCTGCGCCCCTCCGGTTCGCTGCGACTGACCACCACCGACACCCTGCTGGCCGGACTGCTGTCGCCGATTCTGGTCGCGTTTCGCCGCGAATACCCGGCGATTGCCCTGGAGGTTTCGGTTTCCAACCAGCTATTCGACCTCTCGCGTCGCGAGGCCGATGTGGCGATCCGTCCGTCGAACACGCCGCCCGAACACCTGGTGGGACGGTGCCTGGGGCGTATCGAGCAGGCGGTCTACGCACCGCGGAATGCGGTCGATGAGGAAGGGGACGCACCGGCCTGGGTGGGGCCTGACGAGGGCATGACGTACCGCGCGCTGGAGCGCTGGATGGCCGAGCAGGATGTCGAGCGCCATTGCCACTACCGAGCCGACAGCCTGATGGGCATGTACATCGCGGTACGCGACGGCATGGGGCGGGCGGTACTGCCCTGCTACCTGGGCGATGGCGATGCCCGCCTGACGCGAATCGGCGAGACGGTACCGGCATTGGCCACCTCGCTGTGGGGGCTGACCCATCCCGACCTGCGGCGAGTCGCGCGCGTCACCACCTTCATGCGCTTCGTCGCCACGGCGCTGGAAGCGATGCCCGAACTGCGTTCGGAGCTGTAAGCCACGAGCCACGAGCCACGAGCCACGAGCTTCGAGCAGGGAGCTTCAGCTCCGGAGGCGGTTTTCGGGGTTCGTATCTCGCATCTCGCCGCTCGTATGCTTTGGGTTTCGAGCTTCGAGCCTTCCAGTCCGGGACGGAGTTCCCGGCGTTCTTCCCGCTTCTAGACCTGCCCGTAGCGGTCGGCGGTTTCGCCGAGCCAGCGTCGGATCAGTGGCTGGCTGGCTTCCGGGTGGGTGGCCAGCAGGGCTTCTGCCAGGGGCGAGACGTGCGGCAGCAGGTCGGCATCGTGTTCCAGGTCGGCGATCTTCATCTGTGCCAGGCCGGTCTGCCGGGTGCCGAGCACTTCGCCGGGCCCGCGAATCTCCAGGTCCCGCTCGGCGATGCGGAAGCCGTCGGTGGTCTCGCGCATCACCGTCAGGCGTTGTCGCGAGGTGTCGGAGAGCGGCGGATGATAGAGCAGCAGACAGTAGCTCTCGGTGGAACCGCGGCCGACTCGGCCGCGCAACTGGTGAAGCTGTGACAGGCCCAGTCGCTCGGGGTTCTCGATGATCATCAGGCTGGCATTGGGCACGTCGACACCGACTTCGATCACCGTGGTGGCCACCAGCAGGTCCAGTTCGCCTTCCTTGAAGGCTTCCATGACCTCGGCCTTTTCGCCGGCCTTCATGCGGCCATGAACCAGGCCGATGTTCAGGCCCGGTAGCGCCTCCACCAGTTCGTCCCGGGTGGCCTCGGCGGCCTGGCACTGCAAGGCCTCGGATTCCTCGATCAGGGTGCAGACCCAGTAGGCCTGGCGCCCCTCGGCGCAGGCGTGGCGAATTCGCTCGACCACGTCCGGGCGGCGTTCGTCCGGCACTACGGCGGTCTTGACCGGAGTTCGTCCGGGAGGCAGTTCGTCGATCACCGAGACATCCAGGTCGGCGTAGGCGCTCATCGCCAGGGTGCGCGGGATGGGGGTGGCGGTCATCACTAGCTGGTGCGGCGTGAGTCCGCCGGCCTCGCCCTTTTCGCGCAGCGCCAGGCGCTGGTGGACCCCGAAGCGGTGCTGCTCGTCGATGATCGCCAGTCCCAGGCGCTGGAAGTGCACATCGCCCTGGAAGAGTGCATGGGTACCGACCACCATTCGTGCCCGGCCGTCGTGAATCGCCGCCTTGGTGTCGAGTCTCGCCTTGCCCTTGAGCTTGCCGGACAGCCAGGCCACCTCGATGCCGAGGGGCTCGAACCAGGCCCGGAAGGCACGGTAATGCTGTTCGGCCAGGAGCTCGGTCGGCGCCATGATGGCCGCCTGGCAGCCGCCGGCGATGGCCGAAAGCGCTGCCATGGCGGCCACCACCGTCTTGCCTGATCCGACGTCGCCCTGCACCAGGCGCAGCATGGGCATTTCGCCGGCCAGGTCGGCCCGGACCTCGTCGAGGACGCGGCGCTGCGCGCCGGTCAACGAGAAGGGCAACTGGGTGAGGAAGCGTGCCTGGAGCCCGCGCCCATCGGGCAATGGTGGCGCGCCGTCACGCTGGATGCGCAGGCGCACCTCGCGCAGACTCAACTGATGGGCAAGCAGCTCTTCCAGGGCCAGGCGTCGGGAGGCAGGGTGCTGGCCCTCGGCCAATGCCTGGGGATCGGTGTCCGGCGGTGGACGATGTAGCGTCCAGAGGCATTCGTGCAATGCGGGCAGATCGAAGCGCTGGCGCAGGGTATCCGGCAGCCATTCTGGCAGTTCGTCGGGCGCTGCCTCGAGGCGAGACAGTGCCTGGCCGATCAGAGCGCGCAGGCGGGTCTGGTGGAGTCCCTCGGTGGTGGGGTAGATGGGCGTCAGGTGATCCTCCACCGGGGCGGTGGTATCGTTGAGCAGTCGATACTCGGGATGATAGATCTCGAGCCCCGTGGCGCCGGCGCGCGCCTCGCCGAAGGCGCGCACCCGGGTGCCGGCGCGGAACTGCTGCTGCTGGGCCGGAGAAAAGTGGAAGAAGCGCAGGCTGAGGATGCCGGAACCATCGCGCAGGCGGACCAGCAGGCTGCGACGACGGCCACGAACCACCTCTGCGGCCGCCACGTCGCCTTCCACCACCGCCTCGCTGCCGCCGCGCAGGGTGGCGATGGGCGTCACCCGGGTACGATCCTGATAGCGCAGCGGCAAGTGAAACAGCAGGTCGGCCACGGTATCGATCCGCAAGCGGGCCAGTTTCAGTGCCAGCGCCTCGCCGACGCCCTTGAGGTGCGTGACGGGGGCGTCGAGCTCGCTCATGGCAGTGCCGGTTCCTGCTCTCGACAGTGCGCGATGGCGTTGGTCACTGCGTCGATGGCCTGGGGCCGTGGAAAGCTGGCGCGCCAGGCGATGGCCACGGTGCGTCCGGGGGCCGGTGGCTCGAAGGGTCGGCTGGTCAGCAGTCCCCGCTCATAGTGGCTGCCAATGGCCGAGCGGGGCAGCACCGTGATGCCGAGCCGCGAGGCGACCATATGGCGAATGGTCTCCAGCGAGCCGCCCTCGGCGGTGAGGGTGTTGTTGGGGCTGTTGAGCTTGTGGCTGATGGCCGGGCAGGCTTCGAGGATCTGATCGCGGAAACAGTGGCCTTCGCCGAGCAGCAGCAGGCGCTCCTGGAGCAGGTCTTCCTTGGCGATGCTGTCGCGGTCTGCCCAGGCATGATCGGCGGGCATCAGCACCTCGAAGGCTTCCTCGTAGAGCGGCTTGGTCACCACATCGGTCTCGGTGAAGGGCAGCGCCACGATAATGGCATCCAGCTCGCCGCTGCGCAGCTTGCGACGCAGGTCGCCCGTGAAGCCCTCTTCGATGTAGAGCGGCATCTGCGGCGCTTGCTGGCTCAATTCCGGCACCAGGTGCGGGAACAGATAGGGCCCGATGGTATAGATGGCGCCGATGCGCAGCGGACTGGCCAGCTGATCACGGCCGGCGGTGGCCAGTTCCTTGATCACGCTGCTCTGCTCGAGCACGCGCTGGGCCTGTTCGACGATGCGCTCGCCCAGCGGCGTCACCTGGACGGTGGATTTCGAGCGCTCGAAAAGGGCCACGCCGAGCTCTTCCTCGAGCTTCTTCACCGCGACCGACAGGGTCGGCTGGGAAACGAAGCAATGCTCGGCGGCGCGTCCGAAGTGGCGCTCCTGGGCCAAGGTTACGATATAACGGAGTTCTGTTAGAGTCATCGTGGTGCCGGGCATCCTCTCATATACGTAGTGGGCCCCGCCGTCAGGGTAGGCTCATATGATAGGGACTTTTTATCAGGGGGCGAAGCAAAGGTGAAGAAGACAACGCTTATTCTTGGTTGCGGTGATATCGGAACGACCCTGGGGAAAGAGCTTCATGGGGTCGGTCATCGGGTCGTCGGCGTGCGTCGGGACGCCCGGGAGCTGGCCGATACCGGCATCGAGGGCGTCTCGGCGGACCTCGGTGATGCCGAGGCACTAGCCGCGCTGCCGGATGCCGACATACTGGTCTATGTGGTCAGCGCCGATCGCTTCGAGGAAGAGGCTTATCGTGCCGCTTACCCGAATGGCCTGAAGACGGTACTCGCCGAGTTCGCCGAGCGCCGACGGGCTCCTCGCCACATCTTCTTCGTCTCCTCCACCAGTGTTTATGCCCAGCAGGATGGCGAGGTCGTCGACGAGGGGAGTCCGACCGAGCCCAAGGGATTTTCCGGCATACTGATGCGCGAGGCCGAACAGGCCCTGATAGAGCACCGGCTGCCCGGCAGCGTGGTGCGCTTCTCGGGCATCTATGGACCGGGGCGCGACCGTCTGATCCGGCAGGTCGGGGAGGGGCGCATCGCCGCCGCCACACCGACCATGTATTCCAATCGCATTCACCGCGATGACTGCGGCGGCGTACTGGCCCATCTCATCGATCGCGCCCTGGCCGGCGAGACGCTGCACGAGCTGTATCTCGCCAGCGATTGCGAGCCGGCGCCCATCCATGAGGTGATGACCTGGCTGGCCAGGCAACTCAAGGTCGAATCCAGCGAGACCATCCAGTCGCCCCTGCGGCGGCGTGCCAGCAAGCGTTGTGACAATACCCGCCTGCTGGAGAGCGGCTACCGTTTCCGCTACCCCAGCTATCGGGAAGGCTATGCTCAGGTGCTGCGGGCAGGGGGGCACTTGCCTGATCCGGCCATGGGCTGATATCCGACCTCTCGTCGGGGCCCATGTCCGGGCTTATGCCCGGGACCAGGCGAGGGGAGTATAGCGACTTCCGCGGTGGGTGGGTTCCGAGAGCACCAGGGCCGCTCGTGAATACGACCAGTCCAGTGCGACCTCTGGCAATGACGTTGCGGGCGGCTGTTCGACTCGTCTCAGCAGGGTGATGTGCGGCGTGAAGCGCCTGGGACGGACGTCGATGCCGAGACCCTCCAGATCCTCCCGCAGCGATTGCCGAAGGCGTATCAAACCGGTTTCCGATGTGCCGCCGATCCAGACGATGCCCGGGCCGGTGAAGTGCCCCCAGCGATCGAGCCGCCATTGCCCCGGGGCAATGTGCATGCCGCTCAGCCAGTCGGCGAGCTCCTCGGCCCGATGCTTGGGCTGCTCGCCGAGAAAGGCCAGGGTGAGGTGCAGATTGTCATCGGCAACACGCCGCCCACCGCAATGCTCATGGGCGGCGTCGGCGAGTTCACCGAAACGCCGCCGAAGTTCCGGCGGCGGGACCAGGGCGAGAAAGAGTCGCATGGTGTTAGTGAGCGAGGCGACAAGCGTGAGCGAGGGTCCTTTGCCCATGGATGGCAAAGGTAGCGCCCAAGGAAGGGTTCACAGCGCCCTCGCGAATGCTTGCCGCCGCCCGGTCGAGCATCGCTCAGTCACCAATGACCAACACCGCCTCCGCCTCGACCTGGCTGCCCTTGGGCAGTGCCTTGACGCCGACGGCGGCACGCGCCGGATAGGGCGTGTCGAAGACTTCTTCCATGATCTGGTTGACGATGGCGAAGTTGTCCAGGTCCACCAGGTAGAGGTTGAGCTTGACGACATCCTTGAGGCCGCCGGCGGCTTCCTCGCAGACAGCCTTGAGGTTGGCGAAGACCTGGCGCGCCTGAGTCTCGAAGTCGTCGGAGACGATCTCCATGGTCGCCGGGTCCAGGGGAATCTGCCCGGACAGATAGACGGTGTTGCCGGCCTTGATGGCCTGGGAGTAGGGGCCGATGGCGGCGGGCGCCAGGTCGGTATTGATGACAGCCTTGTTGCTCATGGTGTTCTCCGTGTGGTGGCTGTGATGAAACGCGGCAAAGTGCGATGAACCAATAAAAAGGACTACCACGCCCGCCGCGGCCGCGACGGGCGTGGGCGAAACGAATCAATTGCTGAGTCGGGTGATCTTGCCGACGTGCGAGAGGTTGCGCAGTCGCTTGATGATACGGGCCAGATGTACACGGTTGCGCACGGCCAGGGTCAGGCTGACGATCGACAGTCGGGCATCGCGCTCTTCGATGTCGATACGCTCGATATTGGCATCCGCGTCGGTGATCAGGCTGGCCAGCTCTGCCACCAGGCCGCGTCGGCTCTCCACTTCGAGGCGCAATGGGACCGGGAAATCCTCATCGGTCTGATCGGACCAGTTCAATGGGAAGAGCTTGTCCGGGTCGCTGCGGAGTTCGGCGAGATTGCGACACTCCACCCGGTGGACGACGATGCCCTTGCCTGCCGAGAGGTGGCCGATCACTGGATCACCGGGCAGCGGATGGCAGCAGCGAGCGAACTTGATGACCATGCCTTCGGCACCGCTGATCATGATGGGCCCATGGGCCTGGCTCTCGACCTCGGGTGTCGATGCATGGTCACCGTGCTGCAGGTCGACGAGGCGACGTGCCACCACATGCGCGACCCGAGTGCCGAGCCCGATGGAAGTCAGCAGCCCCTCCTCGTTCGTCAGATCATTCTCTGCCAACAGAGCCTCCAGGGGCCCGGAAGGCAGCTCCTCGAGGCTGGTCTCGAAGGTGGCCAGTGCCTTGTTGAGCAGGCGTCGACCGAGCTGGACGGCCTCGGTGTGCTGCTGGTGCTTGAGCGCATGGCGAATCGCCGAGCGCGCCTTGGCGGTGACCACCACATTGAGCCACGCCAGGTTGGGGCGTGCACCGGGGGCAGTAATGATCTCCAGTGTCTGGCCGCTTTCCAGGCGCGTCGAGAGCGGCGCCAGGTGGCGATCGATGCGGCAGGCGATGCAACTATTGCCGATGTCGGTATGCACGCTATAGGCAAAATCGATCACCGTGGCACCCTGGGGCAGCTCCATGATGTCGCCCTTGGGGGTGAACACGTAGATATCGTCGGGGAAAAGGTCGTTCTTGACGTGCTCGATGAATTCCAGCGAGTCCCCGGCATGACGCTGCATCTCGAGCAGCCCCTTGACCCAGGCCCTGGCTCGGGCGTGGCTGCCCTCGGCAATGGGATGCTCGGTCTGGCCGGCCTTGTACAGCCAGTGGGCGGCGATGCCGTTGTTGGCCATGGCCTCCATCTCGCGGGTGCGGATCTGCACCTCGATGGGCATGCCACCGGCCCCGAACAGGGTGGTATGCAGGCTCTGGTAACCATTGGCCTTGGGGATGGCGATATAATCCTTGAAGCGCCCCGGTACCGGCTTGTAGAGATTGTGCACCACACCGAGGATGCGATAGCAGGTATCCACATCCTGAGTGATGATGCGAAAGCCGAAGACATCCATGATCTCGGCGAACGATTTCCGCTGGTCGCGCATCTTGCGGTAGATCGACAGCAGGTGCTTCTGACGGCCGATCACCGAGCCCTTCAGGCCCTCGTCGTCGAGACTCTTCTGCAGGCTGTTCTGTATCTGGCGAATCGAGGCGCGGCGCTGGCCCCGGGCGCTCGCCACGGCACGCTTGATGCGCTCGGAACGCATCGGGTGCAGGGCCTGGAAGGAGAGATCCTCGAGCTCCACGCGGATGGTGTTGATGCCCAGCCGGCTGGCGACGCGGGCGTAGATCTCCAGCGTCTCGCGGGCGATGCGACGCTTCTTCTCGGGACGCAGCGCACCGAGGGTGCGCATGTTGTGCAATCGGTCGGCGAGCTTGACGATGATCACCCGGATATCGCGGGACATCGCCAGGACCATCTTCTGGAAATTCTCGGCCTGGGCGACCGCCTTGTCCTCGAAGGTGATCTGGGTCAGCTTGGAAACGCCATCGACGAGTTCGGCCACCGGCTTGCCGAATTGCTCGCCCAGGGCTTCCTTGTCGACCCCGGTGTCTTCGATCACGTCGTGCAGCATGGCCGCCATCAGGCTCTGGTGGTCCATGTGCATGTTGGCGAGGATATTGGCGACTGCCAGGGGGTGGGTCACATAGGGCTCGCCGGAGCGGCGGCGCTGACCATCGTGTGCCTGCTCGGCATAATAGAAGGCACGCTTGACCTGCTGGATCTCGTCCTGGGGTAGATAGCCGCCGAGACGGTCGGCCAGGTCATCGATGGTGAACATGCGGCGCGCCCTGAATGCTTCGTGATGGCCCCGAGGAGACGTCGTCGGAAAACCGGGGTACCGGGATTACTCCTCGATGGGGGCGCCCTGCTCGGTATTGTCGGGCCGAACCGGCGGTGTCGTGGCCTCCAGGGGCTCGTCCAGCACGCTGGCGTCCACCAGGCCGTCGGCAATCTCGCGCAACGCCATCACGGTGGGCTTGTCGTTTTCCCACGGCAGCAGGGCGTCGCGGGAGCCGCGGGACAGCTGACGCGCCCGCTGGGTGGAAATCATGACCAGCTTGAAGCGGTTTTCGACGTTTTCCAGACAATCTTCGACAGTGACTCGCGCCATGGATGCCTTCCTGAGAGCTGACGGGAAAAGCCCCGGCCGGCGTCTTGGCGCCCCGGGGATTCCAGTGGATAGACGGGATAGATTACTCGACCCCCGGCTTCTCTGACAAGAGCGCATCCAGCAGAGGCGCCAGACGCTCGCCGGCCCGCGCCTGGCTCAGGCGGTGGGCGGTCACCAGCGACTGCAGTTCGCGCAGGGCGGTGGTGAAGTCGTCGTTGATCACCAGGTAATCGTATTCATGATGATGCGACATCTCGCTGATCGCCTCGTGCATGCGCGAGGCGATCACGGCGTGCTGGTCGGTGCCGCGGCCGGCCAGGCGGCGCTCCAGCTCCTCCCGAGAGGGCGGCAGGATGAACACCGAGACGGCATCGGGGAAAAGGGCCCGTACCTGACGAGCGCCCTGCCAGTCGATCTCGAGGATCACATCCTGCCCGGCGTCCAGCAAGTGCGCCACGGCGGCGCGGGAGGTGCCGTACAGGTTGTCGAAGACCCGAGCGTACTCGAAGAATTCGCCACGCTCGATCATCGACTCGAAAGTCGCATGGTCGACAAAGTGATAGTTCACGCCATCGACCTCGCCCTCGCGGCGCGGACGCGTCGTGTGTGAGACCGATACCTTGAGGCCGTCGAGGCTCTCGATCAGCTCACGCACCAGGCTGGTCTTGCCGGCGCCGGAGGGAGCGGAAACGATGAACAGCGTACCTTGGGGCATGGGCGGAGATCCTAAGCAATGGGCGGCTCGTGGAAAGGGGCGCAGTATCGCACATTCACCCCTGTCGCCCTACCCCGTGGTCAGGCCGCGTTCGGTGTGCCGTATCGGCGGCGCTCCTGCCAGAGCCCGATGGCAAAGACCACCAGGCCGCCGCAGGCGAGACCGGCGCCTACCAGGCCGGAGGACGACCAGGTGGCGCCGGCCTTGATGACCACCGCCGCCAGCCAGGCGCCCAGGGCGTTGGCGCAGTTGAAGGCCGCATGATTCATCGAGGCGGCCATGGTCTGGGCATCGCCGGCGACATCCATCAGGCGGGTCTGCAGCGCCGGCCCCAGCGCCATGCTGGTGCCCACCAGGCCGACGAAGATCAGCCCGGTGACAAGATGGTTGGCGGCGAAGAAGAAGCCGCCCTGCACCAGCAGGCACCAGACCAGAATGCAGGGAATCGCCTTGATCAGGTTCTTGTCGGCTGCGCGGGCCCCGACCAGGTTGCCGATGATGGTCCCGACGCCGAAGACCGTCAGCACCCAGGGGCCCACCGTTTCGGACATGCCGGCCTGATTCGACAGGGTGGGCACCACATAGCTGAATACCGAGAACATGCCGCCGAAGCCGATGCTGGCCACGCCCAGGGTGAACAGCACGCGTTGCTTGACCAGCGCCGAGAGCTCGCGCCTGGGGCTGGCGTTGGGGTCGTGTGGCTGGCTCGGCACCCAGAGGCGAATCATCACGGCGGTGGCCAGAGCGATGATGCCTACCCCCAGGAAGGCGCTGTGCCAGCCGAGCCACTGACCGGTCCAGGTCGCCAGGGGGGCGCCGATCACGATGGCCGTGGTCAGGCCCAGCATGACACGACTGACCGCTCGAGCGCGCTGTTCGACGGGGACGGCGGCGGCCGCCACCAGCGCGGCAACGCCGAAATAGGCGCCATGCGGCAGGCCGGCCAGGAAACGCAGGCCGACGAAGGGCCAGAAGGACGTGGCCAGGGCACTGGCGATGTTGCCGACGGCGAATACCAGCATCAGGGCGATCAGCAGCAGGCGCCGCGGCACGCGAGCCGCCAGCGCCGAAATCAGCGGGGCGCCGACCACCACACCCAGGGCGTAGCTGGAGATGGCATAGCCCACCTCGGCGGTGGCGACCTGCAGATCGACGGCGACCCGCTCGAGCAAGCCCATGATCACGAACTCGCTGGTGCCTATACCGAAACCGCCCAGGGCCAGCGCCAGCTCGGCCAGGCGGGGGTTGTGCGCCTTGGTGTCGGTCGACATGGCGATTCTCCTGGGCAGCGCCCGATCTAGTACGAGTGAAGCCAGGAATTTTACGCTCTATTTGCGACCAAAGTCTAAATTTTGGCGCCGGGTATGCGGATTTTTGTCTTTATAACAGTAATAAAACTACATGGCGGGGGCCGCCTGGCGCCCCGGAGGCCATCCGGCGGGGAGGGTGCCGGACCAGCGGCCCAGATCGTCGGCGAGCAATTCGAGGGCGTACTGGGCGGCCACCGAGTTGCCGCGTTCATCCAGCGCCGGCGACCAGGCGCAGACCGAGAAGCGGCCGGGCACGATGGCGACGATCCCGCCGCCGACGCCGCTCTTGGCCGGCAGTCCCACGCGATAGGCGAAGTCCCCCGCGGCATCGTACATGCCGGAGGTGAACATCAGGGCGTTGATGCGCTGCGCCATGGCCGGTGGGACGAAGCGGTCGCCCGTGGTCAGAGCGCGTCCGTCTGCTGCCAGGTAGTTCAGGGCGACGGCAAGGTCGGCACAACTCATGCGCAGCGCACAACAGGCGAAGTAGGTGTTCAGGACCTCGTCGACCTCATTGTCGAGGTTGCCGAAGGCCTTCATCAGATAGGCTGCCGCGGCGTTGCGAGAGCGATGCTCCCATTCCGAGGCCAGGACCTGCCGGTCGATCAGGAGGCTGGCGTTGCCGGAAAGCGTCCTGGCGACGTCCTGGAGATGCTTCGGCGGCGTGGCGAAGGCGCCAACCAGGTGGTCGGCGACCACGATGGCACCGGCATTGATGAAGGGGTTGCGGGGCTTGCCATGCTCGGTCTCGAGTTGCATCAGGGAGTTGAATGGCATGCCTGAGGGGTTGAGGCCGACCCGTTGCCAGAGGGCGCCCCCATGGCGACGCAGAGCCAGGCTGAGCAGCAGGACCTTCGACAGGCTCTGGATCGAGAAGGGCATCTCGGCGTCACCGGCCGTATACAGCTGCCCGTCGTTGGTGCAAATGGCGAGGCCGAACCGCTCGGGGGCCTGGTTCGCCAGGGCCGGAATGTAATCGGCGACCCGTCCCATGCCGAGCTTCGTTCGGGCTTGACGGTCGATATCTTCCACCCAGGCCTGCAGCGTCGGCGAGCGTCCGGGCTGCGGGCGGGCGGCGCGGGAAGGCGTGGTCATCCTGAGGCCTCGACAGGCGGGGGAGGGCCCGGTTGAGCCGGGCCCGGGTGGGTTCATCGGGTGGCCGGTGCGGCCGCCGCGGCTCGCTGGGCCCGCTCGCGGTCCTCGGGCTCGATCTCCCAGGCGGTCGGGTCCACATTCAGGTCGTCGAACCTGGCGGCGTCGAAGATCGGCTGCTTCACTCCGTCCCGGATCTGGCCGTCGAAGTCGCGCAGGATGCGTAGCCCCGGCTTGAACAGCATTATCAGGGCGACGAGGTTGGCCAGGGCCAGTAGCCCCATGGTGGTGTCGGCGAAGGCGAAGACGGTACCCAGGTCGGTCATCGCCCCCCAGGTGCACAGGCCGATGATGGCCAGGCGGAAGATGTTGAACAGGGCTCGGTTGCCACGGCTGAAGAAGTCGAGGCTGTTCTCGCCCAGGTAGTAGTTGTAGAGGATGGTGCTGAAACCGAACAGCAGCAGCGCAACGCTGACGAAGCTGCGGCCCCATTCCCCTATATGGTCGGCCAGGGAGGCCTGGGTCAGGGCGATGCCGTCGATCCCGGCGCCGGCGGCCGGGTCATAGGCCCCGCCGAGCAGGATGATGAAGGCGGTGGCGGAACAGATGATCATGGTGTCGATGAACACCGAGAAGGCCTGCACGATGCCCTGGTTGACCGGGTGCGGCACATAGGCGACGGCGGCGACGTTGGGTGCACTGCCGAGGCCGGCCTCGTTGGAGAACAGGCCGCGCTTGACGCCCATCATGATGGCCGCGCCGATGCCGCCGCCGATGGCCGGCTCCAGGCCGAAGGCGCTCTTCACGATCAAGCCGATGACGTCGGGCAGTTGCGTCACATTCAGCGCCAGCACCACCAGGGCGATCAGCAGATAGCCGCCCGCCATCACCGGGACCAGCACCTCGGTGACCCGCGCGATGCGCTTGACGCCGCCGAAGACGATCAGGCCTACCAGCAGGGCCAGGCCGAGGCCGGTGACGTGGGCCGGGATGCCGAAGGCATCGTCGAAGGAAGTGGCCACGGCATAGGATTGCAGGGCGGTGAAGGCGAAGCCGAAGGTGGCCAGCAGCAGCAACGAGTAGAGGCCGGCCAGCCAGGCCCAGCGGCGGCCGAGGCCGCGGGCGATGTAGCGGGCCGGGCCGCCGCGATAGGTGCCGTCGGGCTCGGCGGTCTTGTAGGCCTGGGCCAGGGTGCACTCGAGGAAGCTGGTGGCCATGCCCATCAGGCCGACCACCCACATCCAGAACACGGCACCCGGGCCGCCGAGGGTGATGGCCACGGCCACGCCGGCGATGTTGCCGCCGCCGACCCGGCCGGCCACCGACATCAGCAACGCCTGGAAGGAGCTCAGGTGGCCGTGCTGGTCGCGCTTGAAGGCCTGGCTGGCGCTGAGGATGCGGAACATGCGGCCGAAGTAGCGGAATTGCACGCAGCGCGAGGCCAGGGTGAAGCCGACCCCCACGGCGATCAGCAGGGCGATCAGTACCTTGCCCCACAGTAGGTCGTTGATCAGAGCGAGCATGCGGCACCTCCCGTGCTGGCGATCGTCATGGCGGGGGAGGCGGTCGCGGCCGGTATGGCCGCCTTCGTTGTTGTTGGCATCGGTCGTCGAACCTCTTGCTCTTGGAATGTGGTGGCTCTCGTCGCGGAGCCACTTTCCATGGAGCAAGGCGCATGCCAGATGGTGAGTTTTCCGTTAACGTGTTGTTTTATTGGCTTTTCTTCATGAGTTGCGGGTCGGCACGCGGTCGCGAAGGGGTATAACCTCACGACCCCCCGACGTCATGACTACCATGTAGGTTGTTGAAATAAAAAGGATAGATGGCGCTATAACCCGGGTTATAGCGGCGTCCGGGTTATAGGGGTTCCGAGCCGACCTCGCGCAGCTTCTTCAGGCGCTTGCTGAGCGCCGGCTGGGAGATGCCCAGTAGTCGCGAGGCGATCGACTGGTTGCCCTCGGCCCGGTGCATGGCCTCGCGGACCAGCAGGTCGGCGACCTCGTGCAGCGTCGGCAGGGACTCGTCGGGGGCGAAGACGTGACGTTCGACGCAGGCCTGCGACGGCTCGGGAGGCGTGCGCCCCGGCTCGATGGCACGCCGGAATACCTCCATGGACAGCGTTCGCGCGCGGTGGACGCTCATGGCGTCATAGGCCATGGCGCGCAGTTCGCGCACGTTGCCGGGAAAGGCGTGGTTGGCCAGCAGCACCGGCAGCTCGGGGGGGTAAGTCGGCCGGGGCTTGCCGAGCGCGTCGGCGGCCTCGGCGAGAAAGTGGTCCAGCAGCAGCGGAATGTCGTCGCGGCGACGGCGCAGCGGCGGGATCCACACCTGGTGGGTGCGCAGCCGGTAGAAGAGGTCCTTGCGGAAGTCGCCTTCCCGCTGGCGCGCTTCGAGGTCATGGTGAGTGGCTACCACGATGCGCGCCCGCGCCCGTTTGGGCCGGTCGCTGCCCAGCGGGTAGTACTCCCCCTCCTGCAGCAGGCGCAGTAGCTTGACCTGTGACGCCGGGCTCAGGTCGCCGATCTCGTCGAGGAACAGGGTGCCGTCCGCGGCCTGTTCGATCATCCCGTCGCGGGGGCGGTCGGCCCCGGTGAAGGCGCCCTTCTCGTGACCGAAGAGCGTATCGGCGAAGACGCCGTCGTCGAGCCCCGCCGCGTTGACGCAGACCAGCGGGCCGCGGCGACCACTCAACTCATGGGCCGCCCGAGCGATCAGTTCCTTGCCGACGCCACTCTCCCCGCCGATCAGCAGCGGCTGGCCGCTCGGTGCCACCGACTCGAGGTACTGGAAGACCGAGCGCATGCCCTTGTCGTCGGTGACGATGTCGGCGAAGGCCTCGGGGTGTTCCAGGGTGTCGTTGAGGAAGCGACGCCGCAGCTCCTGGTTTTCCTGGCGCAGCTCCTGCAGACGGATGGCTCGCTTGATGCCCTCGATCAGTCGGTCCTGCTCGTCGGTCTTGACGAAGTAGTCGAAGGCGCCGTGCTTGATGCAATCGACCGCGGTCTCCACCTGGTTGAGGCCGCTGATCACGATCACACCGACGTCGGGGTGCTCCTCGACGATGCGCCGCAGCAGCTCCTCGCCCGACAGGTGGGGCATGGTCAGGTCCAGGGTCACCAGGCCGATGTTCTCCCGCGCCAGGATGTCCATCACCTGGCGGCTGTCCTCGCAGCGATGGAGGTGATTGATGCCGCCGCTGCGCTCTAGGGCGATGCTCAGGCTGCGCAGGAAGGAAGGCTCGTCGTCGACCAGCAGCAGGCCGAAGGCAGGATAGAGGTTCATGCTCATCGCTCGTCCTGAGGGGAGGAGTCATCATCGTCGGTCGGGGCCACGGGCAGCGTCAGGGTGACGGTGGTGCCCTCGCCGGGGCGCGAGGCGAAGGCCAGGTCGCCGTCATGCTCGCGGACGATGCCGGCGGAGACCGACAGCCCCAGGCCGGTGCCGCCGGACTCACGCCGGGTGGTGAAGAAGGGGTCGGTCAGACGGGAGAGTGCCGTCGGATCGATGCCTCGCCCCTCGTCGTGCACTTCCAGGGTCACGGTCCCGTTGCCAGGGAGAAAACGAGTCGCCAGGTGGATGCCCTGAGCGCGATCCTCGAGAGCCTGGCAGGCGTTCAGCACTAGGTTGATCACCACCTGTTCGATGCGCTGGGCATTGCCCCGCACGGCGGGCAGGTCGCCCGCATAGTGCGCCTCGAAGCGGTCGGTGGCCTGACGGATCGAGTTATCGACCAGGCGTACCGCGGTCCTGGTTACCTCGTCGAGGTCGAGGCGCTCACCGAGATCGTGGCTGCCCTGGCGGGCGAAGTCCTTGAGATCGCCGACGATACGCTTGATGCGCTGGGTGCCTTCCAGCATCTCATCGAGCATCGAGGGCACCTCGTCGCGCATGCGCGAGTAGGGCAGGCCGCCGAACGGGAAGTCGCCGTGCTCGCGATAGTGGGCCTCGAGAATGGGCCGGACGTCGTCGTGGGCATCCCGCAGCACCGGCAGGTTCAGCAGCAGCAGGCCGCTGGGGTTGTTGATCTCGTGGGCCACGCCGGAGACCAGGACGCCCAACGAGGACATCTTGTCGGCCTGAATCAACTGCTGCTGCTGGCGCTGGAGTTCCTCGGTGCGGCTCGCCACCTCGCGCTTGAGCATGCGATTCCAGACCACGATGCCGCCCAGGATCAGCAGCAGCAGCGCCGAGGCGATGGCACCGATCAGGCCCAGGCGCTTCCATGGCAGGCCTTGCCCCTGCACCAGGGGGCCCAGCCACTTGTCGTAGATGGCCTGATGGCGGCCGGTGTTCTTGAGGATGGCCAGGCCCTCGCTGAACTGGGCGAGGACATCGGCGTTGCCCTCCTTGACCGCATAGCCGTAGCGCAGCGAGAAGGGACGGGCGACCGGCACCAGGTTGGTCAGCCCCAGCTCGCGGCTCAGGTACAGCGCCGGAAGATTGGCCACCAGGGCGTAGTCGTGCTGGCCGGCGGCGAGGGCGCGCAGGGCGTCGGCATGGGTGTCGGTGGTGAACAGCTCGGCTCCCACGTCCTGCTCGATCAGCAGATCCTGCATGATGTCGCCGCGCTGGACGATGACCTCCCGGCCACGCAGTTCCTCCAGGCGTTCCACGGGGGGCGTGCCGCGACGGGCGAAGATCGACTGGTGGACGATGGCGTGGGGCGGGGCGAAGTCGAAGCTGGCGTCACGGCCCTCGGAGTAGGACATGCCTTCCAGGACGTCGATCTCGCCGCTTTCCAGCTTGCGGCGCATCTCGCTCCAGGGGCCCAGCTCGATGCGCACCTCGATGCCCATCACCTCGGCGATGGCTCGGGTCAGCTCGACGGCATAGCCGGCGGGACGGCCTTCCTCGTCGAGGAATTCATAGGGCGGGTGGTAGTGGTCGCCGCCGACCACGATCGCCTCCTCGGTGCCACGCGGATCTCCTGCCACATCCGGCGTGGTCTGGCTGACGGCCGGCCAGGTGACGAGGCAGAACGCGATCAGCAGGGCCACTCTGAGGCCCGTCGCAAGGTGGGGAACGTTCGACAGCACGGGCATCGCGAGGCTACTCGATATTCTGGATCTGCTCGCGCATTTGTTCGATCAACACCTTGAGCTCCACCGCGCAGCGGGTGGTGTCGGCGACGACGGATTTGGACGACAGGGTATTGGCTTCGCGGTTGAGCTCCTGCATCAGGAAGTCCAGGCGCCGGCCGATCGGGCCCTTTTGCTTGAGTTGGCGCCTGACCTCGGCGACATGGGTGTCCAGGCGGTCGAGTTCTTCGGCGACGTCGGCCTTCTGGGCCACGAGGACCATCTCGGCTTCGAGTCGCTGCGGGTCGAGCTCGGTTCTGGCGCTTTCCAGCCGTTCGAGGAGCTGGTCGCGTTGACGCGCCAGGATGTCGGGCAGCAGGCGGCGGACTTCGACGATCTGTTCGAGGATGCCGTCGAGGCGCGCGTCGATCAAGGCAGCGAGCTTGTCGCCTTCGCGGGCTCGGCCGGCCTCCAGGTCGTCCAGGGCGGTCCGAAAGAGGGTACGCGCTTCCGCCTTGACGAGGTCCATGTCGGGGCCGGGGATGTCCAGCACGCCGGGGTGGTTGAGCAGCGCCAGGGCGTCGGGCATGGCGGCCTGGGGCACGCTGTCGCGCACGTCGCCCAGGGCATTGGCCAGCGTCTCGAGGCGTTTGCGGTTGACGCTCAGCCGAGTGTCGGCGTCGGCGGGCGTGAAGCGCAGATGACACTCGACCTTGCCGCGAGCCAGGCGACCGCGCAGGGCCTCGCGAAAGTCGGGCTCGAGGTCGCGCAGTGTTTCGGGCAGTCGGAAATGCGGTTCGAGATAGCGCTGGTTGACCGAGCGCAGCTCCAGTTGCAGGTACCCCCAGTCGGCATCCAGGTCCTGCCGTGAAAAGGCCGTCATGCTGTGGACCATATCGGACTCCTGCTGGTGGTGATCGATGGAACCAGCAGTGTAAAGGATGCGCGGGGCGAATGCCTGTGCGTCGTCGAGGACGAGCGTTTTGCTGGAGCGGCCACGATTCTTGTGGTGGAGCGTGTAGAATAGCGCCGGTCCCATTCATTCCCGGTTTCCTTTACCGCCATTTTCTTTACAGCCAACAGCAAGAGAGGTGCCATGTCCTCGGACATCCGGCGTCCCAGTGGACGCGCGACCGATCAGACCCGCGACATTCGCCTGACCCGCGACTACACCCGCCATGCCGAGGGTTCGGTGCTGGTGGAGTTCGGTGATACGCGTGTGTTGTGCAATGCCAGTGTCGAGGCCGGCGTGCCGCGCTGGCTGCGTGGCAAGAAGCAGGGCTGGGTGACCGCCGAGTACGGCATGCTGCCGCGGGCCACGCATACCCGGGGTGGTCGCGAGGCCAGCCGCGGCAAGCAGGGCGGACGCACGGTGGAGATTCAGCGCTTGATCGGCCGCTCGCTGCGCGCCTCGATCAATCTCAAGAAACTCGGTGAGTACACCATCACTGTGGACTGCGATGTCATCCAGGCCGACGGCGGCACCCGCACCGCGGCCATCACCGGCGGCTGTGTGGCGCTGGTGGATGCCGTTCGCTATCTGCAGCGCGAGAAGTTGATCAAGGGCGATCCCTTCCACCAGTTGATCAGTTCGGTGTCGGTGGGCATCTACCAGGGGACGCCGGTGGTCGACCTGGATTATCCGGAGGACAGCCGTGCCGGTACCGACATGAACGTGGTGATGGCGGAGAACGGCGAGTTGATCGAGGTGCAGGGCACTGCCGAATCGGGCACCTACAGCCGCGCCGAACTCAATGCCATGCTCGATCTGGCCGAGAAGGCCGGCGGTGAGCTGTTCGACCATCAGCGTGAGGCGCTGGGCATCCGCGACTGAGTATTCGAGATGGGGTGATCCCCGCACTTGGTGGGAATGCTGATTTATGTCGCGAGCGAAGATAGGCTGGCTGCCGCCGGAGCACAGCAACTGGAGTTGACAGTTTGCTCAATGAGGATTGCGCCGGTCCGACGCTTCGGCACCGCCGGCGGTCAGGATATCGAGCGCAGCAATAAATCAGTGTTCCCTTGGCGCAACACGCCGGCCCATGGCCGGCGTATTGCATCGCGCCGAAGCGCGATGGCGACGTAGGGAGGCGCGTCAGAGGGTCAGGTCGTACTCGATGATCAGCGGCGCGTACTCGGAGAAGGTGGCGTCGTAGTCGATCCAGGCATCCACCACATGGCGGCGGAAGTTGGGGCCGACGATCTGATAATCGATACGCCAGCCCTCCTGGCGCTCCCGCGGCTGATCCTGGTCCAGCGCTGGCCACCAGGTGTATTCACCGGCATCGCGGTTGATCTCGCGGAAGGTGTCGATGAAACCTGTCGGGCCGAAGACCTGATCCATCCAGGCGCGTTCCTCGGGCTTGAAGCCCGGGGTGGTCTGGTTGTCCGCCCAGTTCTCCAGGTCGATGGTCTTGTGGGCGATGTGCCAGGTACCGCAGATGATGTACTCGCGGCGTTTGCGAGCCATCTTGGTCAGGTACTCCTGATACTGTGCCATGAAGTTCTGCTTGGCGGCGGGGTCGCTGCCGTCGGGCATCAGGAAGGAGGCGATGCTGAAGCGGTCGTAGTCGGCCTGCAGGAAGCGCGCTTCATGGTCGCACTGGGGAAAGCCCAGGCCGTACATGATCGCCTTGGGAATCTTGCGGCAGTAAAGGCCGACACCGGAGAAACCGTCCTGCTCGGCGTCGAGGAAATAGCCCTCGTAGCCTTCCGGAAAGAGGATGCTGTCGTCGAGCTCGAAACTCTTGGCCTTGAGGTTCTGCACGCAGACGACGTCGGCGTCCTGGTTGGCCAGCCAGTCGAGAAAGCCTCGACCGACCGCCTCGCGAATGCCGTTGACATTGATGGTGGCGATTTTCATACATGGTCCCTTTTGCGTCGCGCGTGTATGATACCCGACGTTTCGACGTTTGGGTAAATGGCATCGGTCCATGAACGTGATAGGAGGCCCCGTGGCGGATCATCGAGTCGCATCGTCCCTGCAACCGTATCAACAAGCGTTCATCGCGTTCGCCATCGAGCAGGGCGTGCTGCGCTTCGGCGAGTTCACCCTCAAGTCCGGCCGGGTCAGCCCCTATTTTTTCAACGCCGGCCTGTTCAAGTCCGGTGCCGCCCTGGCCCAACTGGGCCGTTTCTACGCCCAGGCCATCGCCGACAGTGGGCTGGAGACCGATGTCCTGTTCGGCCCTGCCTACAAGGGTATCCCATTGGCGGCGACTACCGCCGTGGCCCTGGCCGATCATCATGACCGCGACTTGCCCTATGCGTTCAATCGCAAGGAAGCGAAGGCGCATGGCGAGGGCGGCAATATCGTCGGCGCCGAACTCGCCGGCCGCATCCTGATCGTCGATGATGTCATCACCGCCGGCACCGCCATCCGCGAGGTGATGGGCCTGATCGAGAACGCCGGCGCCGAGGCGGCCGGCGTCGTGGTGGCGCTGGATCGCCAGGAGCGCGGCGGGGATGACGGCGATGCCCGCAGCGCCATCCAGCAGGTCGAAGCGGCCTACGATATGCCGGTGGTCAGTATCGTCAATCTGGACATGGTGCTCGAATATCTCGAAGTCCACGCCGGCGAGGCGCTGCGGGGCCATGCCGAGGCCATCCGCGATTACCGTGATCGCTACGGCGTGACCGCCCGCTGAACGAGGTTGCCTTGCCTCGTCGGTGTTCGACCCAGGTAGCCGACTATGCTCGATGTGGTGCTCTTCCAGCCCGAGATTCCGCCCAATACGGGCAACCTGATCAGGCTGTGCGCCAATACCGGATTCCGCCTTCACCTGATCGAGCCGCTGGGTTTCGAACTCGATGACAAGCGCCTGCGCCGCGCTGGGCTGGATTATCACGAGTGGGCCAGGGTCCGTGTGCACCAAGACTGGAATACCTTCATCGAGACGGTTTCGCCCCGGCGGATCTTCGCTGTCTCCACGCGTGGTCGCACCGGCTATCATGAGCCGGCCTATGGTCCGGGCGATGCCCTGGTGTTCGGCCCCGAGACTCGCGGCCTGCCCCAGGCGATGCTCGATGCCCTCCCCGAGGCACAGCGGCTGCGCATCCCCATGCTCCCCGAGAGCCGCAGCCTGAACCTCTCCAACGCCTGCGCCATCCTGGTCTATGAGGCGTGGCGACAGCTCGATTTCGAGGGCGCCCTGGCGCCCTCGACCGGGAGTGCACCATGACGACCAGCATTGCCAGCCGCATCGCCAAGCTCAACCCCAGCCAGCGCGAGGCCGTAAAGGCCATCGACGGGCCCTGCCTGGTGCTGGCCGGTGCCGGTTCCGGCAAGACCAGCGTGATCACCACCAAGATCGCCTATCTGGTGCAGGAGTGTGGCATGAGTGCTCGGCGCATCGCGGCGGTGACCTTCACCAACAAGGCGGCCCGGGAGATGAAGGAGCGGGTGGGGCAGATGCTCAAGGGCAAGGAAGCCCACGGACTGCGCGTCTCCACTTTTCACACCCTGGGGCTCAACATCATCCGCGGCGAGCTCAAGGCGCTGGGCTACAAGCCGGGTTTCTCGCTGTTCGACCCCGAAGACGCCAAGGCCTTGCTGCGTGACCTGATGAACAAGGACGCCCAGGTCGATGCCGACCAGATCAATCGGGTCCAGTCGGTGATCTCCAACTGGAAGAACGATCTGGTGCTGCCCGGGCAGGCGCTGTCCCATGCCGCTGATGAAGACGAGCTGTTCGCGGCGCGGGTCTACGAGGCCTACGTTCGCCATCTCAAGGCCTATAACGCCGTCGATTTCGACGACCTGATCCTGCTGCCGGTGACCCTGCTGCGTGATGACCCCGAGGCGCTGGCGCGCTGGCGGCGCAAAATCCACTACATGCTGGTGGACGAGTACCAGGACACCAACGTCAGCCAGTACCAGCTGGTGCGCATGCTGATGGGGGAGCGGCAGACCTTCACCGTGGTTGGCGACGACGACCAGTCGATCTATGCCTGGCGTGGGGCGCGGCCCGAAAATCTGGTGACCCTGGGCGAGGACTTTCCGCGCCTCAATGTCATCAAGCTCGAGCAGAACTATCGCTCCACCGGGACCATCCTGCGTGCCGCCAACACCCTGATCAGCAACAACCCCCACGTCTACGAGAAGACCCTGTGGTCGGACATGGGGCAGGGCGAGTCGATCCGTGTGGTGGTCAATCGTCACGAGGAAGCGGAAGCCGAGCGAGTGGCCAGCGAGATCCTCACCCGGCGCATCAAGGAGCGTGCCGAATGGCGCGACTTCGCGGTGCTCTATCGCGGCAACTTCCAGGCGCGGCTGCTGGAGCTCAAGCTGCAGCACTACCAGATTCCCTACAAGCTCTCCGGCGGGACGTCCTTCTTCTCGCGCAACGAGATCAAGGACGCCATGGCCTACCTGAGGCTGTTGATCAACCCGGCCGACGACAACGCCTTCCTGCGTATCGTCAATGTGCCTCGTCGGGAGATTGGCCCCGGTACCCTGGAAAAGTTGGCCAACTACGCCACTGATCGAGGGACATCGCTGTTCGCCGCCTGTCATGAGATGGGGCTGGCCGAGCAGTTGCCGGCGCGGGCAGTCGAGCGCCTGGGGCGTTTCACGCACTTCATCGACGGCGTTCGGCGTCGCATGGATGGTGGCGATGCCATCGCCGCCATTCGCGGAATGCTGCACGAGATGGACTACGAGGCCTGGCTCTACCAGAACGCCAGCGCGCCGACCATCGCCGAGCGGCGCATGGCCAATGTCTGGACCCTGGTCGACCAGCTCGAGAAGTCGATGGGTGCCGATCCCGACGAGGACACCGCCAGCACGGCCACCGAGACCGACGGCGTGGAAGCGGCGATCTCGCGACTGGTACTGCGCGATATCCTCGAGCAGCAGGCCGAGGAGGACGACTCCGACCGCGTCCAGCTTCTGACCATGCACGCCTCCAAGGGGCTCGAGTTCCCGCATGTCTACCTGATGGGTCTCGAGGAGGAACTGCTGCCGCACCGCAACGCCATCGAGGTTGGCACCGTGGAGGAGGAACGCCGCCTGGCGTATGTGGGCATCACCCGAGCGCGGCGCACCCTGACGCTGACGCTGGCCCGACAGCGCAAGGCGTATGGCGAGCTGATGGACTGCACGCCCAGTCGTTTCCTCGACGAGTTGCCCGAGGATGCGTTGGAATGGGAAGGTCGGGCCGACCGGGAAGACCCGGAGAAGAAACAGGCCCGGGGCCAGGATGCCCTGGCGGGAATTCGCTCGCTGTTGGGTTGAGGGCGACGGACAGAACGCTCAGCGAGGGCTTGCCCTCGGACAAGCCCTCCCCACTGCGAAGTGCCCAAGGCACACCCGTGACGATGTGTTCGGCTATTGCGATTCTTCGAGCAGATAGTCGACGGCCGCCTTGACCTCGGCGTCGGAGAGGCTGGGGTCGCCCCCCTTGGGCGGCATGGCGTTGAAACCGTCGATGACGTGGGTATAGAGCGTATCGGTCCCCTTCTCCAGGCGGGTCGACCAGGCTTCGGTATCGCCTATCTTCGGGGCATTGGCCACGCCCGTGTTGTGGCAGGCCATGCAAACGGCGTCATAGATGGCCTGGCCATCGGCGTCTCCGCCCCCGTTCGATGAGCCCGCTGCACCGCCTCCGGCGGATGCTGTGCTGGTACCGCAATCCTGTCCCTGGAGGCAGAGCTCCCCCACCGGTGCCAGGCGCTTGGCGATGGCTTCGTGACTTGCATCTTCCTGGGCAAAGGTCAGGCCCGTCAGGCCGAGGGTGGCCAGGCACCCCACGATCAACTTGCTGGAATTCACTGTGCCACCTCTCTTGTTATTGGACGGCATTGCCGGACGGCGTCACGGTCGGCATTCAGGCCGCGCGGAGCGACTCGGAACTGCCATGCGATGGTGGTCAGTATAACCAGCATCGGCAAAAGCGGAAAAACGCAACGACGCCGAGACGCATCGCGTCCGCCCGGGTGGACAGCCGACAGGCGGCAAGGTAGGATAATGCCCGCCTCAGCGCAATCGCCGACTGACATCAAGCACTGTCAGCGAGAGTTGGGGAAATTCGCGCCCTTAGCTCAGCTGGGCGTAGCCGGAACTGCAGAAGCAAGGCTTCTGCCCGGCGAAGCGCCGAGCGCCATGCAAGGCGATCGGCAGGACCCGAAGGCAACGCCTGAGGGGAGCGTCAGCAGTGCAAAGCACTGCCGGCGAGCGGAGCCACCTGGGCTCCGACAAGTTGGAAAATTCGCGCCCTTAGCTCAGCTGGATAGAGCGTCGCCCTCCGGAGGCGAAGGTCAAAGGTTCGAATCCTTTAGGGCGCGCCAGAATGGTAGTAAAAACGGTCACCTGGCTCTTGGCAGCGGTGGCCGTTTTTCGTTACGGCCCACAGCGCCCGTAATCGTCCTCGAAGCGCAGGATGTCGTCCTCGCCCAGGTAGTCACCGCTCTGTACCTCGATCATCACCAGGGGAACGAGGCCCGGGTTCTCGAGGCGGTGCCGGTGACCCGCGGGAATGTAAGTGGATTCGTTGGTGCGCAACAGCGCGTCCTCGTCCTCATGGATCACCCTGGCAGTACCGCTGACCACGATCCAGTGCTCATTGCGGTGGTAATGCATCTGCAGGGACAGTGAGGCGCCGGGTTTGACTTCGATGCGCTTGATCTTGAAGCGGCTCCCTTCTTCCAGCACCGTGTAGGTGCCCCAGGGGCGATGCACCTTGCCATGGCACCGTTGCCACCCCTTGTCCCTTGCTTCGAGGCGCTCGGTGATGGTCTTCACATCCTGGCTGCGGTCCTTGTGGGCGACCAGCAACGCATCGGGCGTATCCACGATCACCAGGTCCCGCACGCCGAGGGTGGCGGTCAGGCCATGCCGGCTGTGGATATAGCAGTTTTGCGTATCCTCCAGTTCCGCATCGCCCAGTACGCTGTTGCCCTGCTCATCGGGTTCCGCGAGCTCGGCCATGGCCTGCCAGGAACCGACATCGCGCCAACCCGGTTCGCAAGGTACCACGGCCACCCGGGAGGATTTCTCCATGAGGGCGTGGTCGATCGACTCGCCCACCACGGCGTCAAAATGTTCGGCATCCAGGTGCGCCAGGCTGTGCGCCTCGCCTTCGCTGCGGCGTGCCGACGCCAGAGCCGCTTGCGTTGCCCGGAGCAGCGCCGGGGCATGCGTGTCCAGCTCTGCCAACAGGCTGTCGACCCGAAAGCAGAACATGCCCGAGTTCCACAAGTGTCGGCCACCGGCCAGGTAGTATTCGGCCGTTGCGCGATCGGGTTTTTCGATGAAGCGCACGACCTCGAGAGCCGTGCCAGCGGTCGAGGGCAGGGGGGCTCCCGTCTCGATGTAGCCGAAGCCGGTTTCCGCCCGTGTCGGCTGGATGCCGAAGGTCACCAGCCGGCCCCTCTTGGCGGCCTCCATGGCATCGGCGACCGCGCGGCGGAAGGCGGCCTCGTCCTGCACCAGTTGGTCGGCCGGCAGTACCAGCATCCGGGCGTCGTCGCCGTAGCGATGTTGCAGCTCCAGTGCCGCGCCGCAAATGGCGGGAGCGGTATTGCGGCCGAAGGGTTCCAGCAGATAGTGCAGGGGCTGGCGAGGCGATAGTGCCCGGTACTCCTCGTCGGTACGAAAGAACAACTCGCGATGGGTAACCGTGGTGACGCTCTCCACCGGACCGGCGGACTGCCCCCTGAGGAAGGTTTTCTGCAGCAGCGAAGCATCGCCGTCCACCTTGAGAAAGGGTTTGGGGTGGGCCTCTCGGGAGAGCGGCCATAGGCGCGAGCCGGTTCCCCCGGCGATGATGACGATATGCATGTAGGGACCCTTTGGCGGACGCCTGACTTCAAGCGGCACTGTATCGCCCTGCCGGCAAGCGGGCCAGCCGGGCATCACTCGGCGTGTCTCGATCCATCGAGGCCCGGGCCACGAAGTGTGTCCATCACTCGGGTTGCCGTATGGCCTCGAACTCCAGTCTCACTGCCACCGTATCGCCCACCAGGCCGTTGTCCACCGCGTAGTCCATGCCCCATTCGCTGCGGTTCAACTCGGTGGTGGCCGAGATGCCCAGGGTGTGTTCTTCATGCCCGAAGGGGTAGCGATCCGCCTTGTTGAGCCGCACGTCGAGCGTTACCGGGTGTGTCTCGCCAAGCATCGTCAGGTTGCCGGTCAGGGTGCCGCGATTGTCCTCGACGTCGGTGAGCTCGTCGGCCACGAATTCGATGGTGGGGTAGCGGTCGACGTCCAGGAAATCATCGTCCTTGACGTGCTCGTCGCGGCGCTGGTGGTTGGTAAAGAGGCTGTCGGCCTGGATGGTGGCCGAGCCCGACGTCAGTGTCTGGCGCTGCTCGTCATAGACGAACTCGCCTTCTGCCTCGAGAAACAGGCCGATCACGTCGGCATAGTCGACGTGATCCACGGAGAAGCTCACCGAAAAATGTGCCGGATCGATGTGGTAGGTGCGTGGCTCCGCCGCGCCGAGGGTCGGCAGCGCGAGCATCATGGGGACCAGCAGCCAGAACAGGGTCCTCTTGAAGGGAATGACGACCATGGCAGGGGACGGTGTTCGTAGGGGAATTCGCATGGGAGGCCTCCTCATGGATGGGTCAAGGGCTGCGATGCCGTTGCCAGAGCCAGTGAATGTCGCGCAGGAAAGAGGCACCCAGCAGGGTCATGGCAAGGGCCAGCAGGAACGGGGTCATCAAGGGGCCGGCGAAAGGGCTGCAGGCGACGAGCAGGGCGCCGACCTGTATCACGCAGATCGCCTTGCGCCGTCGGCTCTCCGGCAGGGGGGCGGCCAGCCAGGGCCACAGCCTGCCCGAGACGACGAAGGCGTAGCGCATGCCGCCGAGCGCCAGTACCCAGGGTCCCATCTTGTCGTGGGTGATCAAGGCAATGCACAGCAGCAGGATCAGGAAGGCATCCAGCTCCATGTCGAAGCGTGCCCCGAAGTGCGTCATGGTCTGCGTGCGACGGGCCACCCAGCCGTCCAGCCCATCGAGAAGGAGAGCGAGCAGGGCGAGAGCGCTCAGCGGCCATAGCGTCTCGGTCTCGGCGCCGGAACGGAACAGGGGGGCCAGGGCCATGCCGGTCAGGGCGGTAATGAGGGCGCCACGCAGCAGGGTGACGCGGTTGGCCCAGCCGAAACCGGGCAGCTCGCGTGTCCAGGCCACAACGACCAAGGCACTGAGCGCGAGTTGCGCCACGAGTGCCGCTCCCAGCGCGCCGGGCGCCTCGTGTCTCGGCCAGAGCGCGAGGCTGATGCCGACGGCCAGCACCAAGCCGATGGCGAGATCCGGCCAGATTCGCCTCGTGTCGGCTCCCTGTTCGATGCGAATGCCGCGACGTTCCTTGCACCAGCCTTGTACGTCGCGACCGTCACTTGCGGTGTCTTTCATCACGCTATGCGGCTCCTGAGCGTTGAGCGCCTACCCTGTGAGTGTGGCAATGAATGCGTCGATGCGCTATTCCTGTGTGTAGATTTTGTACATGATCTGTATAGTTTTAGTCCAAGCCTGTGAGAGGATGGCAATCAGCAGGCCGAATCGATCGGAACGAGCAGAGAGGCGAGGGAATCCATGGCAGTGATGCAGGCCAGGGCATTCTGGCGAGTCCCGGGGCCGCGAGGCGAACTGCGGCAGGAGTCGCTGACCGAGCCCGGTGAGGGCGAGGTGCTGGTCGAGTCGCTATACAGCGCGATCAGCCGTGGGACGGAATCGCTGGTGTTCCATGGCCGGATACCCGAGACCGAATATCAGCGGATGCGCGCGCCCTTCCAGGAAGGCGAGTTCAATGACGCGCTCAAGTACGGCTATGCGAGCGTGGGACGGGTAGTGCAGGGGCCATCGCCTCTGCTGGGGCGCGAGGTGTTCTGCCTCTTTCCTCATCAGGATCGTTATGTCGTCCCCGAGGCGTCGGTCCTGCCCCTTCCCGACGGGGTGCCGGCGCGTCGGGGCGTGCTCGGTGCCAACATGGAGACGGCCGTCAATGCGCTCTGGGATGCGGCGCCGGTCATCGGTGATCGCATCTGCGTGCTCGGCGCCGGGGTGGTGGGGGCCCTGGTCGCTGCCCTGGCGGTCGATATCCCGGGCGCCGACGTCACCCTGGTGGACATCAACCCGGCGCGTGAGCGGCTGGCCCGACAGCTCGGGGTAAGGTTCCGCCTGCCGGACGACGCGCCGGAAAACTGCGACCTGGTCTTCCACACCAGCGGCAGCGCCGCGGGCCTGCGTCAGGCCCTGGTCCTGGCCGGCAATGAGGCGCGGGTCATCGAGATGAGCTGGTACGGCACACGCGACGTCGAACTCCCGCTGGGCCAGGCCTTTCACTCCCGGCGGCTCTCGCTGCTGGCCTCGCAGGTCGGCCATCCGCGCGCCGATCGTGCCGCCAGGTGGGGCGGCCAGCGTCGCCTTGCCCTGGCCATGGAGCTGCTCGCCGATCCACGATTCGAGGCGTTGCTGGAACCTTCCTGTGCGTTCGAGGATCTGCCGTGGGTAATGGCGAGCGTCACTTCACCGCACAGCGAGACCCTCTGCCAGGTCGTGCGCTACGGCGCCCAAGATGAAGACGATGGCCATTCCGAAAGGAGCGCTTGATGTTCAGCCTGACCGTACGCGATCACATGATGATCGCCCACAGCTTTCATGACGACGTATTCGGACCGGCACGGAAGCTTCATGGCGCCACCTACGTGGTAGACGTCAGCTTTTTTCGACCGGCGCTCGATGAGCACGACCTGGTGGTGGATATCGGGCTCGCCAGCGAGACGCTGAGCACCGTGTTGAAGGAGTTCACCCTGTCCAATCTGGACGATCACGAGGCGTTTCAAGGGCGCAATACCACGACCGAGTTCATGGCGCAGGCGGTCTTTCAGCGCATGGCCTGGGCCATCACGGACGGACGCCTGGGCGAGGGGGCCAAGGGGTTGAGTGACATGAAGGTGACGCTCCATGAATCGCATATCGCCTGGGCCAGCTACGAGGGGTCACTCGATTGGGAGACGTGAGCCTTTCCGGCGCGCCTCGGCTGGCCGTCATCGTGCCCGGGCCGCTGCGTCAGGCGACGGGCGGCTATCGCTATGATGCCCGCATCGTCGATGGGCTGCGGGCGATCGGATGGGATGTTGCCGTCGACGAGCTCGAGGGGACCTTTCCCGAGGGTGATCGGCCGGCCCGGGAGGCCCTGCAGGCGGCCCTCGAGGCTCGGCAGGATGGCGACGAGGTGGTGATCGACGGCCTCGCCCTGGGCAACCTGGGGGACGTGGTGACACCGCACCTCGGGCGACTGCGTATCACGGCCCTGGTGCATCATCCGCTCGGCGACGAAACCGGCCTCGACGAGGCGGCACGTCGACGCCTGCACAGGCACGAGGTCGATGTGCTGGCGCGAGTGCACCGCCTTGTCGTGACGAGCCGATTCACCGCGCGCCGCCTCGTCGAGCTGGGCGTCACCCGTAAGCCCATCGAGGTGGTGGAGCCCGGTGTGGCGCCGGCCCCCCTGGCTCGAGGCGCCTGGCCGTCGAGGGCTGCCGAGACGCCGAGGTTGCTGTGTGTGGCGACGCTGACTCCGCGCAAGGGCCATCGCGTCATGCTGGAAGCCTTGGCGATGCTGCGTCATCGCCCCTGGCGGCTCGAATGCGTCGGCGATGATCGCCGTGCGCCCGAGGAAAGCCAGGCAATCCGGCGGGATATCGTGGCGCTCGGCCTGCAGGACAGAGTGAGAATGGCAGGGTGCGTGAACGAGACGGCGCTGGCGCGGTGTTACCACGAGGCGGACCTGGTGCTGGTGCCGTCGCTCTACGAAGGCTATGGCATGGTCGTGACGGAGGCGTTGGCCCGGGGGCTGCCGCTGGTCTCGACCCTCGGCGGGGCACTGCGCGATACGGTTCCCCCGGAGGCTGCCTGGCGTGTCGAACCCGGCTGCAGCGAGGCATTTGCCGCGGCCATCGCGCAATGGTGGTCGAACGACGAGCGAGACGCCAGGCGGCGCGGTGCGGCCCACGGCCGGCTGGCGCTGGCTGGCTGGGAGCGAACGGTGGAACGCTTTGCCGAGAGCCTTGCCGGCTCGCCCGGGGCGCCGGCGGGAGTCGTCGATGAGCGATGATGCCCGTTTTGCCGCGTCATGGCTGGCGCTTCGCGAGCCCGTCGATGCGCGTTCCCGTGCCGAGCGGCTCAACGAGCTGGCGGTAGCCTGGCTGGCGGAGCGCCGGGCCGCGACTCGGCGGCCGCTGAAGGTGCTCGACCTCGGGACGGGGAGCGGCAGCAACCTGCGCTATCTCGGCCCCCGTCTGGCGATGCCTCAGCACTGGACGCTGGTCGACCAGGATGCGGCGCTGCTGGATATTGCGATGGCGGACGTCGCGCCATACGAGGCGGAGGCACGCTGCGTCGACATGGGCCGCTGGGGGGGCCGGCCCGGCGAGCTGGCGGCATGGCTCGATGGGACGGACCTGCTGACCGCGTCGGCATTGCTCGATCTGATGTCGCATCCCTGGGTCACGACGCTGGCGGAGGCCGCGAGCCGGCACCGGGTCGCGGTGCTGATGGCATTGAGCGTGAACGGGGACTGGCGGCTGGACATCCACGGCCCCGCCTCCCGGGAATGGACGCGCGAGGATCAACGGGTGCGTCGTGTCTATCGCGACCATCAAGCCACCGACAAGGGCGTGGGGCAGGCACTGGGCGGACAGGCGCCGGCCGTGATGGCGTCGGCGCTCGAGGCATGCGGCTATCGGCTGTACCTGGCCGACAGCCCCTGGGTGCTGCAGGGGCCCGATGATCGGGCCCTCGGGGAAGCGCTGCTCGACGGCTGGCGCTCGGCCGCATGCGAGCAGGCACCCGAGGCCGCCGATGCCATCCGGGACTGGCATGCGGCGCGGCTGGCGTGCTGGCGTCGGGGAGAACTGACAATACGGGTCGGGCATCGGGATCTGTTGGCCCTGCCGGGGCCCATCACGCCCACCGGGGTGGCGCGCCGATGATCCGGGGCCTGTCATGGGCGGCGCTCGGGGCGCGCTGGGCCATCGTGCTGGCAGCGGTCGCGCTGGTCTATCATCTCGTCGATGGTGACCGGGTCGGCGTGCGCTTCGAGGATGTCCAGTTCGCCTGGGTCGCGGCGGGACTGGCGATCTCCGTGCCCCAGGTGGCCATGTCCGCCTGGCGCTGGTGGTACACCCTGCGTTGCCTGGGGCTGCGCATGGGTGGTTGGCAGGCCCTTCAGGAGTACTATCTGGCGTCCTTTCTCAACCAGATTCTCCCGGGTGGCATGGCTGGCGATGCGACCCGCGCCTGGCGCCATGCCCGGCAGGCGGGGCCGGCCTGGGGCGATCGGCGCCGTCAGCAGGCGCTTCGGGCAGTGTTCATCGAACGGGTCTCGGGACAGGTCGCGCTGGCCATGCTGGTGGTAGCGAGTCTGGGGCTGCTGCCGTCATGGCAACCCTGGCGAAGCCAGCTGGCGATCTCCGCCGGCGGTCTCGGCTGGGCCGCCGTCGTGGCGTGCGCCGTCGTCGGTGGTGGTTTGCTGGTCTGGCGCTCCGGCGCCGGGCTGCGGCGGGAGCGGCCATGGCCCGCCATCGTTGCCGGGGCATGGCAGGATCTTCGACGCAGCCTGCTGACTCCCCGGCCATTGAGCCTTCACCTCCTGGTCTCGAGCGCCACGGTTCTCAGCTATGGCCTGGTGATGGTCTGTGCCGCGCGTGCCATCGGGATAGCGACACCGACGAGTACCCTGCTGGCGTTGGCCCCCTTGCTGTTGCTGGCCATGGTGATGCCGTTGAGCCTCGCCGGCTGGGGGTGGCGGGAAGGCGCCGCGGCCCTGGTCTGGCCGCTGGTCGGCCTGTCCAGCGCCGATGGCGTGGCGGTGTCGCTGGCGTACGGGTTGCTGGTGCTGCTGTCGAGCCTGCCCGGTGCCCTGGTGCTGCTGGTCGTGGTCATGACGCCGCGGACCGATCGATCTTCAGGTACCGGCTCGCCGGCCTTCTCATCGTTCTCCGCGAAGCGCGAGGTCGAAGAGGGTGTCGGCCCCCAGCGAAAAGCGGCGGCAGGTCGGACGTCGCGCGTCGCCCAGGGTATCGATGGGCGGCAGGTTCAGGCCGGTCTTGCCCGAGCCGATCAACAAGGGGGCGACGAGCAGGTGCAGGCGGTCCAGGCCATCCGCCGCCAGAAAGTGCGACAGGGTGGTACTGCCGCCCTCGATCAGGACGCGTCGAAATCCCGCCTCGCGCAACCGGACGATGACCGCCCGGGCCAGGGCGCCATCGGGAGCGACGGCCAGCTCCTCTCGTTGCAGGTGTGCCGCATGCCGGTGTGCCGCACCGCCATCGGGGAGAGCGCCGGGCGCCACCAGGTGAAGGGTTCGGGCCTCGCCATCGGTGAACAGACGATGATGCTCGGCGAGCCGCCCCTTGGGGTCGATCACCACGCGCAGCGGATGGGGGCCCGGGACATGCCGCACGGTCAACGCCGGGTCGTCCGCGGCGACGGTACCGGCGCCGACCACCACGGCGTCGGCCAGGGCCCGCAACCGATGCAGATGCGTGCGCGCTGCGATGCCGTTGATGTAGTGGGAATGCCCGGTCCGGGTCGCGATGCGTCCATCCAGGCTCTGTCCCAGCTGGCCGATGACGCAGCCCGCCGGGGCACACAGGATGGGCAGCAGGGCATCGAGCAGGTCGGCACTGTCGGCATCGAGTTCGGGGTCGGCGCGCCAGGTCGCATCGCCCGTCATCGTCAGGCGGCCCGGGGCGAGATCCACGGCCAGGGGGCCCGACGACCAGTCGTGATCACGCGCGCTCAGCAGGGCCTGCCAGCAGGCGTCGACACGGGGCGTGGAACAGGTCATCAGGGCTCCTTCCGAGGGGGCCGAACCATCATGCGGGGATCGCCCGCCAAGGGCAACCGGGCCAGTACGACTGCGAGAGGATAGCGCCATGTATCAGCTGGAAAGAGCCATCTTCGATCTACGGCGAGGCGTTCCCGTGTTGCTGACCGCCGCCGAGGGTGACCGTCTGGTGCGCCCTGTCGAGGGGCATCATGAGGGTGAGCTGTCGACCCTGCTCGAGTGCTGTGGCGAGGGACCGAGGCTGGTGGTTACGCGCCACCGTCTGGAAGCATCGGGGCTCGAGGCCCCGAGCGATACGGTGTCGCTGGTACTGACCGAGTCCGGCGAGCGCCTGGATCCTGGGCGTGATGAGCTGCCAGCCCATGACGCAGCGGTACCCGCGACATCGGCGGAATGCGTCGCCCTGGACATGATGCGCCGGGGCTTGCTGGTGCCGGCGGCCGTGGTCGCCGCCCCTCGCCACGGGCGCCGTGACGAGATCGCCCGGTTGGTGGCATCCGGCACGCTGCTGACGCTCGATGCCGCCGAGGCACAGCGGACGCTGGGTCGGCTGAGTCATGAGGTGGTACGGGTCAGCGACGCCTCGGTGCCCCTGGCCGATGCCGAGGTCACCCGGTTCATCCTGTTCCGCGAGATGGATGGCATGCGCGAGCACCTGGCGATCGTCATCGGCCAACCCGACGACTGGCCCGAGGCGGTGCCGATCCGCCTGCACTCGGCGTGCCTGACAGGCGACCTGTTCGCCAGCCTGCTCTGTGACTGCGGCGAGCAGCTGCGCAATGCGGTGACCGGCATTCGCGAGCTGGGCGGCGGGGTGTTGCTGTACCTGGATCAGGAAGGGCGGGGCATCGGGCTGGCCAACAAGCTGCGTGCCATCGGCCTGCAGGATACCGGACTGGATACCCTGGACGCGGATGGCTGCCTGGGCTTCGGTCATGACGAACGCCGTTACGGGGCGGCCGTGGCCATGCTCCGGGACCTGGGGGTCGGGCGTGTCCAGCTGCTGACCAACAACCCGCGCAAGATGGCGGCGTTGATGGAGGCCGGCATCGAGGTGACGAAGCGCCAGGGCATCTATGGGCGGGTCACCCCGCAGAACCGGGCCTATCTCGCCGCCAAGGCCGGCCGTGCCGGCCATTGGCTCGAACACATCCTCGATCAGGACGATTCGGCGTGAAAGTCCGTGATATCGAACCGTGCCGTGTCATCGAGAACCTCCGCCAGGGCTCGGCCGAAGTGAGATACCAGTTGTTGCCCAAGCGCGTCGGTAGCCAGGGCGGCATTGCCTACTACGCCACCGGGGTGGAGGTCCTGTGCCAGCCAGGCGAAGGAGGCGTCGCCTTCGGGTCCGAGGCGCGCCTGGCGGGCGGCCAGTCGCTCGCCCACGGAAGGCGGGTGACCGAGGGCGTCTCGTCGCACCCGGTCGGGGTGGAGGTGCAGCATCATCGCCGTTTCCAGTGCCCCGCCGTGCAGCCCGTGAACCAGCTCCTCCCGGGGCAGACAGTCATCCGGCGGGGCGAGCGTCATGTAGGGGGCCTTGACCACCAGCATGCCGTGACGTCGACGCAGTGTCAGGGCGGCCTGCTGCATGATGGCCTGGTTGCCGCCATGGCTGTTGATCAGCATCAGGCGACGGATGCCGCTGCACGCGAGGTTGTCGCCCATCGCCTCGAGGATGGACTGGGCCACTGGTGCGGGCAGCGACAGCGTGCCCGGGAAGTCGCTGTGCTCCTCGCTGGCGCCCACACTCAGGGGCGGCAGGACGAACACCGAACGGTCGGGCGCGACGTGACGCAGCGCCTCGTCGAGCAGCCCCTCGCCGATATCCAGGTCCGTCGACAGCGGCAGGTGAGCGCCATGCTGCTCGATGGCACCGAGCACCATCACGGCGACACTGTCGGCTCCCGTCAGGGAGGGCACATCGGGGGCATGGAGCGATGTCCAGTGATGGATGGCCATGGTGGTCGCAACTCCCTTGGCGGTGATCGTGAATGCCGACTCTACTCGCCGGGAGTGGGCCGTGGCGAGGTGCATCAGGCATGAAGTGGCTGGGTATCGTGATGCTGCTGTGGCTGCTGGCGCGTCTTGGCGGCCTGCTGATGCTGGCGGTCATGGCTGGCGAGAACGGCATCGGGGCGGGTGTCGACGGGCTGCTGCGCGTGCCCCTGGATGTCGTGCTGCTGGCGGTATTGCTGCTCTGGCTGCCGCCGCGGCGAGCTCTGATGGGCAGCATCGCGGCCATGCTGACGCTGGCGGTGACCCTGTGTCTTGCCGAAGGAGCGACCTTCGCCATCTTCGGGCGTGAACTGAACGTCTGGCTGGATGCCTCCCTGTTGTCGGCGGGCTATCAGCTGTTGGCCTCCAACCTGGGGAATCTGCCGGCCCTGTTGGTCGTGGCCATGATGTTAGCGGGGTTGGCGGGGCTCGTCTGGGTCGTGGCGCGGTTGCTGGGCGGGGCCTGTTCGGCGAGTGCGCGGACATCTCGCTTGCGCCGGCTCTGGCGCTCCGCCGGCATGGTGGGCCTGGCAGGTGCCGCGCTGGGTGCGGGCTATCTGCGCGACGCCCCTCGGCCGGGAATCGATTTCCCCCTGGCATCCGTGGTGGTCGAGCAGGTCGAGCAGCTGCCTCGAACCCTCGCGGCGCGACGGCGCTTCGAGCAGCGCCAGCGCCGTCGGCAGCCGGAAGTAACGGCCCTGCCGGGGCTACAGGGGCGAGATGTGGTGCTGATCTTCATCGAGTCCTACGGCATGTCGCTGCTCGAGGAGGACGCGGCCTCGCTGCGGGATACCCTGAAGCAGGCATCGCACGCGCTGGCCGACCAGGGCATCGCCAGCGCCTCCGGCCGCTTGCGTTCGCCCGTGCGGGGCGGGCAGTCCTGGCTGGCCCATGCCAGCGTGCTCAGCGGGCTGACCATCGATGATGGCCTGGATTACCGGCTGTTGTTGAAGAGTCGGCGAGGCTCCCTGGTGCAGGACTTCGCCGCGACGGGGCACCATACCCTGGCGCTGATGCCGGCGATTACCCAGGCCTGGCCGGAGGGGCGGGCCTATGGTTTCGATACCCTGGTCGATGCCGAGGGCATGGGCTATGCGGGGCCTTCGCTGCACTGGGTCACCATGCCCGATCAATACAGCCTGAAGACGCTGGCGACACGCTGGCTCGACAATCAGGATGCGCCTGTCTTCGCCCAGGTGGCGCTGATCAGCAGCCATGCTCCCTGGACGCCGATCCTGCCCGTGCGCGACTGGGCGGCCATCGGCGATGGCAGTGGCTTTCGGCGCTGGGCGGACGCGGGGCCCGAGCCCGAGGTCCTGTGGCAGGACATGAACGAGGTGCGGCGTCATTACGCCGAAGCGGTCCGTTACTCCCTCAGGGTGACGCTGGCGTGGGTCGAACGCTACCTCGACGATGACGGTCTGGTCATGGTGATGGGCGACCACCCCGCGGCGCCGGTGGTGACGGGAACCGGCGCCAGCCCGGACGTTCCCGTGCACCTGTTCAGCCGTGATACCGAGTTCGTCGCTCCTTTCCTGGAGCACGGGTTTCGCGATGGCCTGATCCCTGCCGCGACACCCGCTTCCTCGACCATGGCCTGCTGGCGGCACTGGCTCCAGCGGCACTTCGCCGATGGTGAGGGTGATGCAGAGGTTGCCGCTATGCCGCGTCATGGCACCCTGCCGGCTTGCCAGTGGCAGCCAGGTGAATGACCATGGCTTGCAATCTACCAGTAATCAGGTTTGTCGGCTGGTTTCTTGCGCGTGTGTACGCGCTCAGGTAAAGGCCGCGTGTGGCCAGAGCCGGCTGCACGGGAGAGGTGAAGTAGTGGACGCCTGCCACTCGACCGCGGGGGTCGTGCTCGTGAAGGATGGCACTGAGCAAGGACGGGAGGTCGAGCCACTTGTACGGCGTGCCTGCCAGTAGCCCATAGAATACGTTGTACCCGTCGATGAAGAAGACAGTCTGCACGGGATCGAGTCCTTGAAAACGAAGAAACCGGCACGATGGCCGGTTTCTTCACCCCGACTGCCAGTGAACTGAATCGCTGCGTACAGGGCTGAGTCGTCTTCATATTCTCACCCACCTTGACAGCCCCGTCAACAAGGGAACGGGCCTTGCCTTCACTATGCTCGGCGATTTGTTCAGCGTTGCCCTAACGAGGCTGATTCCCTTTGATATGCGCTTGAAGCTGGTGAGCAAGCTGTTGCGTTGCCTCACTGGGTCGTCCCGGACTTCGGTGCAGCGTGATTTCGATGTCCTGAAGGTCGGGCAATCCCTCGTTCGTGCCCAGCACGCGTAGTTCTGGCCCCAGCATGGAGGGTGTCAGCACTGTTATGGCCAGGCCTGCCCGAACGGCGGCGGAAAGGCCCGAGAGACTGGGGCTGGCATAGGCAATCCGCCAGTCGATACCGGCCGCATCGAGGGCTGCAATGGCACGCTCCCTGAAGATGCATACGCCCTCCCTGGAAACCGCGAGCGGCAAGGGCGAACGGTGGTGGGTATCGTAGCCGGCGGCACCTGCCCACACCATCGGTTCGCGGCGCAGCACTTCCCCGCCCGGGCTGCTGGGTTGGCGTGTCGCGATGGCCAGGTCCAGGGCCCCTGTCTTGACGTCCTGCACCAGGTCGATACTCAGGCCGCAGCGTACTTCCAGCTCGACCCCGGGAAACAGGGCCTCGAACTCCGACAGTGCGTCGGGCAGGTAGACGACGTAGTCATCCGGAATACCGAGACGTACGGCCCCTCCGAGTCGACGCTCGTGCAGGTCCTGCCATGCCAGGGCATTCTGACGCAGCATCTGACGCGCATGAGCGAGAAGTCGTTCACCGGATGGTGTGGGGGTCGCGGCCTTTTGCCCTCGCTGCAGCAGCCGACAGTTCAGGGTGTCCTCCAGGCGCCTCATGTGAGCACTGACGGTGGATTGCGCCATGTTCAACTGCTCGGCTGCAGCGGTAAACCCTCCCTTGTCCACGACGCTGACAAAGGTATTGAGCACGACAAGGTCCAGAGGCCTGTGAGGGGGCGGGCTGTTCATCATGTATCTTGATGGCTTCGTTATATGAATTCGCTTCCATGATAGAAGACGAGCCGTTCGGGCGCTGCCCTGGTGAACGTGACGCTGTCGAATGGCGCCCGTCCGGTTGCCGGTCGGGACGCGGGCCCGGCGACGGGCATGCACAGAAATTAGACTAAAGTTTATAGACCAAGGTATAATTCACGGCACACCCATCGACGCACAGGTTCGAATGCCATGACAACTACCACCGTTGTTGAACGTACCGACCGTCTGCCCCTGCTCAAGCGTTTCGGCAAGATGGCCTACCGTGTGCTGGAAGCCATGACCGAGAACGCCTATCGTAGCTTCCAGTCTCGCATGCCCTACTCCTATATCTGATTCGACCGGTCCGGCTCATCGCGCTCTCGGGTGAGCGTCGGCCCGCTGCCGCGCACTGTCCGGTGATGCTTTCAGGCACCGTCGGGCGTCGTGCGCGCCTGCTTGTCTTCCCTTTGCTTCCTCGATGCCGTGTGCTCACGCACGATATCGTTATTCGCGATAATCCTGATGGACGCTTGACCGGCTTGCCCCGAGGCGACAGTCTTTGCTGATTGATGTTTCAGGTAACAACCAGAGACCTCTGCATGTCTGATGCCTTTCGTTCGTCCACGGCTCGTGACGACGCCTCGAGTTCTGCCTCGTCGCCCTCCGACCGGCTCAATGGTCTGCTGCAGCGTGTGGCACTCAAGGATCGTGAGGCCTTTGCGCAACTCTATGCAGCGACCTCCTCGAAACTCTACGGCACGGTGCTGCGTATCCTCCGGCACAGGGGGTGGACCGACGATGTGGTGCAGGACGCCTACGTCCGTATCTGGCAGAAGGCAGGGCAGTTCGATGCCGCGAAGGCATCATCGATCACCTGGATGGTGACCATCGCCCGTAACGGTGCCATCGACGAATTGCGCCGGCACCCGGCCCGTCGGGTGGAGCGAGAGGAGGCGCTCGACGATGTGGCTTCCGTCGAGCCGACGGCTCAGGCCCGGCTGGAAACCGAGCAGGACGCCCGGCGCCTCCATGCATGCCTGGACGAGCTGGAGAAGGGGCGCCGCGATATGGTCCGGCTCGCCTATCTGGATGGCTGGTCGCGGGCCGACCTGGCGACGCATTTCGATCAACCGGTGAATACCGTCAAGACCTGGCTGCATCGTGCCCTCAAGCAACTCAAGGGGTGTCTGTCATCATGACCGACCATGACGATCTCGACATGCGGGCCGCGGAGTTCGTCCTGGGGACGCTGGACGCCCATGAGCGCGAATCCGTGGCGTATCGTCGACAGCACGACACTGAACTGGATGCGCTGATTCGTGCCTGGGAGTCGCGTCTGGCTCCCCTGGGCGATGAGGTGCAGGCCATCACGCCCGGCCCGGATTTGCTGGCCAGAATCGAGCGTCGAATCGAGCAGATGGAGGCCGACACGGAGGAGGCAAGGGTGGTCAGGCTTCGCCGGCGCCTCAGGTACTGGCAATGGGGTACCGGACTGGCGACCGCCGCGGCGCTGGTCATGGCGCTCCTGCTGGTGACACCCCTCGGGCGGGAAGCCACGGCGCCACCGTTCGTCGCCGTCTTCCATCAGGATGATCAACAGCCTGCCTTCATGTTGACCGTCGATCTCGCCAGTCAGCGACTGAATGTCCAGCCGGTAGCGGCCGAACCTCTACCGGACAAGTCCTACCAGCTCTGGATCAAGGCCGACCCGCTCGGGCCCGACCCTCGGTCCGTGGGCGTGTTGAATGATGACCTCAGCCTGGATCCTGGTGCCTTGAGCCACTATGAGCCCGAGCTTCTCAAGAACGCGACCTTTGGCATCAGTGTCGAGCCTGCCGGCGGCTCTCCCACCGGGCAGCCCACGGGACCGGCGATCCACGGGTATCTCTATCCCACGGAGCATCATCTTTAGGCATTCGTCGAGGCGTCGGCGAGACGATTTTTCGCATCGGGCTGAAACCTTCCGTCTCGTCTCTCGTAGCTAGGGGCACGACCATCACACGCACTGCATTCTTGATGGGTCGTGTCCGATAGCAAGGAGAGAATGATGATGAAACAACTCGTGGCAAGCGCATTCGTATCCGTCTCGCTGTTCGCGGCCGCCTCCGCGGTTCAGGCCGATATGCACGGTGACATGCATCCCGGTGTCTGGGCCGACGATCAATCGGTTTCCGGCGGCACGGTATCGGCGGAAAAGATCGTGGCGGACAGCAACGGCTGGCTGGTCGTTCATCGCACCGATGATAGCCAGAAGCCGGGTCGTGTCGTCGGCCATGCCCCCCTCAAGGAAGGCGAAAACATGGACGTCACCGCGATCCTGACCGAAGAGGTCAAGGCCGGAGAGCAGTTGATGCTGATGCTTCATGGCGAAGCGGGTGGCATGCAGACAGGCGTTTTCGAGTACACCCTCGGTGCCAAGGAAGACGGCCCGGTCAAGATGGATGGCGATCTGGTGACAGCCATCATCACCGCTCAGTAAGGGAGTGGGCGGGGGCGTCGTCATGCGTCCCCGCCTCAAGATACGGCGCATTCGGCCGAAAGATCTTACAGTGAGGGTGACAGGGACTTCGGGACGGATGCCATGGCGGACGAAAGGGATGACGCGGCGCAGGACGGCGTCGTGGACAAGGGCCTCGGTGCCGAGGTGGTCCACCATCCGGCCGTTCGATGGCCGATGCTGGCGGCGTCCGACACGGCGGCGGGCATTGTCCTGCTGGACGGGCGATATCGCGTGCTGTGGGCCAACGCAGGCTTTTGCGTGCTGTCAGGCTGGTCGCTCGACCAGGTGACGGGCCATGTCGGTACGACCCTCGTGCATCGTCAGGCACTGGAGCCTTCATGGTTCACCCCCGAGTCCCGGGCCGGCGCCTGGCAGCGAGTTCAGATCGGCGACCCTGAAGCAGGGGGCAGGCGAGGCGTCTTGATGTCCGAGACACGCCTGTCATCGCGTCGGGAGGGTGCAGCGACCCTGTGGACCTTCATCGACCCGCGTGATGAGGCACCGCACTCTGCCTCCGGGGCGTCGCACCGCTTTCATGACCCCCTCGATGGAATGGCCAGTGTCTGGCTGTTCGAGGACCGCCTTCAACATGCGCTGGAGCGTGCCGATCGACTCGACCAGAGCGTCGGGCTATTGCTCTCTCGGCTCGATGATCGCGAGGCGCTGCGCGCGCGGTTCGGCGAGGCCGGCTTCGATGCCCTGCAGCAGCAGGTCGGTCGACGCCTGGTGCAGACCCTGCGCGGCGAAGACAGCCTGACGCGGCTGGGTCAGGGCCACTGGGGCATCCTCATCGAACAGCCGGTGTCTCCCGAGGGGCTGCAGATGGTCGCGCTGCGCTGCCAGGAGGCCATGGAGGCGCCCTTCCGGGCCGAACATGAGGCGCCCTTGCTGACGCTCTCCTCGGGTATCGCCATCTACCCCCAGGATGGCGACATGATCGAGCGGCTGCTGGAAAGTGCCGAGGCCGCGCTGCTGCGCGCGATGCCGGCGAGTCACACCTTCTTCGACCCTTCCCTCAGGGCGGTGCTGGCACGACGCCTGACGTTTCGGGAATTCGTGCAGGACGCTCTTCTCCAGCCGACGCAGTATTTCCGGATCGTCTATCAGCCACGCCTGACCCCCCATGAGGGCCGCTGTCGGGATGTCGAGGCCCAGTTGCGCCTCCTGCATCCCGAGTGGGGCGAGCTGCTGCCGAGTGAATTCCTGCCGGTCGTGGCGGAAATGGGGCAGGCGGTATGGCTGGATCGCTGGACCCTCGATCGCCTGGCGGCGCAGCGCACGGCCTGGCAAGCCCAGGGGGGCGAGCTGGCGGCCCTCGGTGTATCGCTCGACGTCGATGCGGCCACGCTGGACCAATCGGTGACCGATCATCGCCCGCTGGATGTCGCCCTGCGTGATTTATCCACAGACCTTGGCTGGCTGAGCCTCGAGCTGGAGGAGCGGGCCTTCATCGACCAGGCCGCCGAACACGCGCATCTCTTTCGCCGCCTGTCGGCCCTGGGCGTGCGTCTGGCCGTGGGTCATGTCGGTCAGGGGGCTGTGGATATCATGCGGCTCGCCAGTTTGCCGGTGTCCCGCGTGACGTTCGGGCCGAGCGTCGCGGCCGCCCTCCGCCGGCATGACACCCCGGCCGCTCGTGGCTTCGAAGCGCTGGCACGCTGTCTGGAAACATTGGGAATCGAAGGCGTGGTGACAGGCGTTTCGACCGAGACGCAATGCGAGGTCGCCGGTTGTCTGGCGAACGGCCTGGTTCAGGGGGATTGGGTGTGTGAAGCGCTGGCGGCCGAGGCACTGGAGGCCTGGTTGGCGGCGCGTGCCTGATCAGGCCTGCGCGTTCAGGCGGCGTGTCTGCAAGCCGGCGCGGCCGTCGGCGGCATAGACGTCGGGGTCGGCGAGGCGGTGGATATAATCCAGGGTGTGCTGGTTGTGCGTCATGCGCACCGACAGCAGGTGGCCGTTACCGGTATTGAGGCGTGAGACCCGCCTCGCCGCGTCAAGCGTTGCCTCCCACTGCGGCAGGCAGCCGGCATCCTCGGCGGCCTGCCGAGCCCCCGCGGGACCCGCCACATAGCCCAGCCGCTGCTGTACCTCGGCGCGCCTGGCCTCCGTCGATTCGAGGGTGTCATGCAGGCGCGCCTTGTCGTCGGCCAGGCGCTGCAGGGCGCGGCCATCGGGCTGACCGTCCAGCAACAGCGCGCGTTCCTCTTCCAGAAAGGTGGCGAGCGTCTCGAGCCGCGCACGCTGGTCGTCGAGCAGGCGGGTCAGGCTCATGCCTCCGAGTCTCCATCGACCAGCAGATCCTGCACGCTGGCGATCAGGCCATCGGCGATGCGCTCGGGGCGAATCTCGAGGCGGCCTTCGCGGATGGCATCGCGCAATTCGTCCACGCGGGCGGCATCGATGTCCTGACTCGTATCGGTGCCGGCATGGCGCAGGTGCGTCATGGTGGCCGGATCGTCGCCGGCGCGTTGGGCGGGCGGCGTATCCTGTGCCTTGCGAGCCGGTTCGCCCTGCGTCGTTTGATCGGGGCGCAGTGGCTGGTGGTTGTCGACTTTCACTCTGGTTGCCTCGTGACCGGTGCTGATAGGGAGGCTATCGGCGCGTGAGTCGTGAACTTTAGGCGTTAACTGAAAACGGTCTGCGCTCGCCGATGTGTTCAGCGCATCCTCGATGATGCCGTTCAGTCTGGGCAAGTCAGTATCAGTTGTCCACGACCAGGCGGCGTTTGCCGATCACCCGGGCATCGATGACCTCGCGGTTGTCGAGGCGTACGCGGATGCGGTCGCCGCGCCCGCCCGGCGCCAGTGCTTCGGCCGATCGGGTCACGCGGAAGCCGCTGCCGCGGGCCTCGAGCGTGACCTCCTCCCCTCGATTCACCAGTCGTGGTTTGCGGAGCTGATAGCCCCGCAGTACCTGCCCCTCGGACAGCGGTCGCATGGCGACGCGCCCGATGGCCTGTTCGGCATCCCGCAGGGCCTGGCGCGGCAGGCGTGCCAGGTCGCCATGACGAATCACCAGGTGGTCGCGCGTGATGGTTTCGCCGGCGGCGATGCCCCGGGCGGTCTCGAGGTGCGTGCCGATCACCGAGACCTCGGCCTGCAGGAAGCGGGTGCGTCGCCCCTGCTCGCCGCACTTGACGCCCACCGAGACACGGCCGATCGGCGGACGGGACGCATTGGGCAGGAAAGGGCTCGGCGAGGGGCAGGCCGGAAACCTGGCAGCGGGAGGGTGCAGCGTCACCTCGATGTCATCGCCCAGGGAGGCGGCCTGGGCCTCGAGGAATTGCCGGACGCTGTCCAGCATCGCCTCATCGGCGGCCCGCGCCTGGGGAACGCCGAGGCTCGCGACCATCAGGACGATGGCCAGGGCTATCGAGGCATGCATTGTCGCCGGTGTCGTTCGGGTCATGTCGTCGTCGGGATCGGTGAGCCTGGTCATCGAGTCTAGCGCCGGGCACGCCGGGGGAATCGCGGAAATGGCCTCGGTAACGTCGGTTGTTCACGCCTTTGGAGAGACAAGGGAGTCGCTATTCTCCAACGTCGACGAATTCCTTTTTCCGGAGAGTGCCGGATGATCGATCAGCTCGATGCCGCCTTCAACTTCCATCAGCAGGCCTTGTCGTTGCGCCATGAGCGCCAGCAGGTCCTGGCCAGCAATATCGCCAACGCCGACACGCCGGGCTACAAGGCCCGCGACATGGATTTCACCAGTGCACTCGAGCGAGCCATGCAACGGGGTGGTGGAAGCGGCGAAGGGCTTGCCCTGGAGCAGACATCGTCACGGCACCTGGCCGGCCAGGCGTCGGCGCTGCCCCGCGGGGATCTGCTGTATCGCGTGCCCGATCAACCCAGCCTCGATGGCAATACCGTGGACATGGATCGTGAGCGTGCCCAGTTCGCCGACAACTCCGTGCGCTACCAGGCGGCACTGACCTTTATCGGACGCCGAATCCAGGGCCTGAAATCGGCCATGCAGCCCGAATGACCAGGAGCGGCCATTATGTCGATGTTTTCCGTATTTGATATTTCCGGCTCGGCGATGAGCGCCCAGTCGCAACGCATGAACGTGACGGCCAGCAACCTGGCCAATGCCGACAGCGTGGCCGGCCCCGAGGGTGAGGCCTATCACGCCAAGCAGGTGCTGTTCGAGACACGCGCCCAGTCGCGCTCCGGTGTCGGCGGCGTCGGCGTGCGGGAGGTGGTCGAGGACCCTTCGCCGCTGCGCCGCGAATATCGTCCCGAGCACCCGCTGGCCGACGATCAGGGCTATGTGGACATGCCCAACGTCGACCCGGCGGCGGAGATGGTCAACATGATCTCTGCTTCGCGCTCCTACCAGGCCAACGTCGAGGTCATGGATACCAACAAGCAACTGCTGCTCAAGACACTGAGCATGGGCGAGGGCTGACGGCATGGCCAATACCATAGACTCGGGCGTGATCAATACGCTCAATAGTGGCGGCTCCGGCGTCGGGGGCTTGAGCGACAGCCAGTCCGGTGAACTGCGCGAGAATTTCATGACGCTGCTGGTGACGCAGTTGCAGAATCAGGACCCGCTCAACCCGATGGAAAACCATCAGACCACCTCCCAGCTTGCCCAGATCAACACCGTCAGCGGGATCGAGAAGCTCAACGACTCCCTCTCCGAGATCAATGGCCAGATCGACGCTGGCCAGTCCCTGCAGGCGTCCGGCCTGATCGGCAAGGGCGTGCTGGTGCCGGGTGACCGCGTCCTGCTGAGCCAGGGCGAAGAAGGCGAGGCGAACACCACGCCCTTCGGTGTCGAGCTGGAGAGCCCCGCCGACAACGTCACCGTCACCATTACCAACGGCGACGGCCAGGTCATCAATCGCTATGACGTCGGTGCGGTGGACAGCGGCGTGGATTCCTTCAGCTGGAACGGCAAGACCAGCGATGGCGAGACCGCGGCCGAGGGAGCCTACAACGTCTCGGTCGAGGCCAGCCGCGAGGGTGAGTCGGTACCGGTCGAGACGCTCAATTATGCCGTGGTCAACAGCGTCACGCCGTCCGGTGACAACGGCGACATCCAGCTCGACCTGGGGGCCGTCTACGGTCGGGTCGGCCTGTCCGATATCAAGCAGATCCTGTAACGACAGATTCTATAACGGCAAGCGAGCGACAAGGGGAACCATACATGGGCTTTTCACAAGCACTCAGCGGCCTCAACGCGGCCTCTTCCAGCCTTGACGTGCTGGGCAACAACATCGCCAACTCCCAGACCGTGGGCTTCAAGGGCAGCGATACCCTGTTCTCGGATGTCTATGCCAACTCTCGGGTCGGTCTCGGCACCAAGGTCTCTCGAGTACTTCAGGACTTCGGCGAGGGCAACCTGGAATCCACCGGCCGCGACCTTGACCTGGGCATCAGCGGCGAGGGATTCCTGCGCTTTCAGCAGAATGGCGAGGTGGTCTACTCGCGCAACGGTCAGCTTTCCATGACCGCGGATGGATACCTGCAGAATGCCCAGGGCGCGCGCCTGATGGGCTTCGGCGTCAATGACGCAGGCCAGGTGCAGACCGGCGGCCAGCCCGGGGTGCTGCAGGTGTCGGCCGAGGAAATGGCAGCCAATGCCACCACGGACGTCGCCACCACCCTCAACCTGGACTCCCGTGAAGCGGCCGGCGAGGAGCTCGACCAGGTCGACGTGACCACCGACGTGACGGACCCGGCCAACAACCAGCAGACCCTGGACTACCACTACGCCAACAACTTCACGGCCTACGATTCCCTCGGCAACCCGCGCAATGCCACCGTCTACTATGAGAAGACCGGTGCCAACAGCTGGACCGGACGGGTGACGATGGACGGCCATTACGACGACGCCAACGATTTCACCCTCACCTTCAACAATAGCGGGCAGCTCGCCACCATCGAGGGCAACGATGCCGGCGATCCGGCCAACATGCCGACCATTACCGTGCCAAGCGAAGAGTCGACCCCGCTGGGTGGTGAGCCCGAAGAGTTGGCCTTCAGCCTCGATATTGCCGGCTCCACCCAGTTCGGCAATACCTCCCGGGCCAGCGATCTGACCCAGGACGGCTACACCTCCGGTTCCCTGGTGGGGATCAGCATCGAGGATGACGGCACCATCGTGCGCAACTACACCAACGAGCAGTCGCGCCCGGCGGGCCAGATTTCCCTGGCCAGCTTCCGCAATCCCGAAGGCCTCGACCCGGTGGGCGACAACGCCTGGACCGCCACCGCGGCGTCCGGTCAGGAGCTGATCGGCGCACCGGGTACCGGCCAGCTGGGCGGCATCCAGTCCGGTGCCGTGGAGAGTTCCAACGTGGACATGGCCCAGGAACTGGTGGACATGATCGTCACCCAGCGCTCCTATCAGGCCAACTCCCAGACCATCAAGACCCAGGACGAAGTCCTCCAGACCGCCATCAACCTGCGCTGATCGCGCCGGAGTGACACATGGATCGCATGCTCTATACCGCCATGAGCGGGGCCCGGCAAAGCATGGAACAGCAGGGGGTGGTCAGCCACAACCTGTCGAATGTTTCCACCACCGGCTTTCGCGCCCAGCTGCACGCCATGCGCGCGGTACCGGTTCAGGGCGATGGCCAACTGGACACCCGGGTCTCGGTGGCGGCGTCCACCCCCGGCTCGGACTTCTCGCCGGGGCCGATGAACCGCACCGGACGCACCCTGGATGTCGCCATGCAGGATGATGCCTGGCTGGCCGTCCAGGCATCGGATGGCAGCGAGGCCTACACGCGGCGCGGCGACCTGCAGGTGGATGGTGACGGCTTGCTGCGCAGTGCCGGCCGCCCGGTGATCGGCGAGAACGGCGGCCCGATCCAGGTGCCTCTCGGCTCGGAACTTTCCATGGGCAGCGACGGCACGATCAGTGCCATCGCGCCCGGGCAGCAGGCCGATGCCCTGGCGGCGGTGGGGCGCATCAAGCTGGTCACGCCCGGTGACGATGGGCTGACGCGTGGCGTCGATGGTCTCTTCCGGACGCCGCCCGGGGCGGACGGGGCAGTGGCGGCACTGCCCGCCGACGAGGGCGCCCGTGTGGTCAGCGGTGCCCTGGAGGGCAGCAATGTCAGTGCCGTGGACGCCATGGTGTCGATGATCGACGTGGCGCGCCGCTACGAGTTGCAGACCAAGGCCATCGAAACCGCCGACGAGAACGCCCAACGCGCCAATAGTCTGCTCGCCCTGCAGGGCTGACGCGACAGGATCACGAGGAACCCGAGATGATCAACTCATTGTGGACGGCCAAGACCGGCCTGGAATCCCAGCAGGTCAAGCTGGATGTCATTTCCAACAACCTGGCCAACGTCAACACCAACGGCTTCAAGCGCTCGAGGGCGGTGTTCGAGGACCTGCTCTACCAGAACCTGCGCCAGCCGGGAGCCCAGAACGACGTGCAGAACCGCCTGCCTTCCGGCATGCAGGTCGGCACCGGGGTGCGCCCGGTAGCCACCGAGCGACTGCACACCCAGGGCGGGCTCGAGAACACCGAGAACTCCCGTGACCTGGCCATCAACGGCAAGGGCTTCTTTCAGGTTCGCATGCCGGATGGCACCACGGCCTATACCCGCGACGGCAGCTTTCAACTGGACGAAAACGGCCAGATGGTCACCGCCAACGGCTATCCGCTGGAGCCGGCGATCATCATTCCCCAGAACGCCCTGTCGGTCAGCATCGGCGAGGATGGCATCGTCTCGGTCACCGAACCGGGCAGCAGCGAGACCAACGAGGTCGGCCAGATCACCGTGTCCAGCTTCGTCAATCCCACCGGTCTCGAAAGCATCGGCGGCAATCTCTACCGCGAGACGACCGCCTCGGGGCCGCGCAACGAGGGCATTCCCGGCATGAATGGTGCGGGACGTCTCTCCCAGGGCTATGTCGAGACCTCCAACGTCAATGTGGTCGAGGAAATGGTCGGCATGATCCAGACCCAGCGTGCCTACGAGATCAACAGCAAGGCAGTGCAGACCAGCGACGAAATGCTGGCGCGTCTCACCCAGCTGTGACGGAGAACGACACCATGACCAGGCGGCACGATGGCCGGGAGGCGCGAACATGAAGGGGACGAAGGCGGGTGCCGGATGTCGGCTGCTGGGCGCGGCGCTGTTGGTGGCGTTGCTGCTGGGCGGTTGCGCCCAGATTCCCCGGGCCTCGGTGGTCGGCGAGCAGGAAAAGGTCGACATCCCCGAGAGTCGGCAGCCGATACCCAACGGCTCCATCTACCAGGCCCACCGTGGCAGTCAGCCGCTGTTCGAGGACCGTCGCCCACGCCAGGTCGGTGACGTGCTGACCATCGTTCTGGACGAGGAGGTCAGTGCCAGCAAGAACGCCCGTTCCAACGCTGACCGCAACGGCTCCTCCAGCCTGTCTCTGGAGGAGCTGCCCGATGCCCTCGACACCCTCGCCGAGTACGGCTTCGACATCGAAGGCGAGAACGATTTCGAGGGAGGCGGTGGTGCCGAGGCGACCAATTCCTTCACCGGCACCATCACGGTGACGGTCATCGAGGTGATGGCCAACGGCAACCTGCGGGTCCGAGGCGAGAAACAGATCGCCATCAATCAGGGCACCGAGTTCATTCGCTTCGGCGGTGTGGTCAATCCGCGCTCGATCACCGGTAACAATACCGTGCCATCCACCTCGGTGGCCGATGCCCGCATCGAATATGTCGGCGATGGCTATATCAACGAGGCGCAGCACATGGGCTGGTTGCAGCGCTTCTTCCTCAATATTTCGCCTTTCTAGTGGTGGCAGAATGAGCTTCGGTAGCATGCGCAAGACGTTCTTCGGTTGGCGCCGACTGGGAGTGCTGGTGCTGACCTGCCTGATCGCCCTGCCGGCCCAGGCGGAGCGCATTCGCGAGATCGCCAGTTTCGCCGGCGTGCGGGACAACGCCCTGGTGGGCTATGGGCTGGTGGTCGGCCTGGATGGCAGTGGTGATCGGACCATGCAGGCGCCCTTCACCGGCCAGAGCCTGACCAACATGCTCTCGCAGTTGGGTATCACCGTGCCCGCCGGCACCAACATGCAATTGCGCAACGTGGCGGCGGTGATGGTGACCGCCGATCTGCCGGCCTTCGCGCGGCAGGGGCAGCGCTTCGACGTGGTGGTCTCCTCGGTGGGCAACGCCGACAGCCTGCGTGGCGGCACCTTGTTGATGACGCCGCTCAAGGGGGCCGATGGCGATACCTATGCCATCGCCCAGGGCAATCTGCTGGTCGGTGGTGCCGGCGCCTCCGCCGGTGGCTCGAGCGTACAGATCAACCAGCAGGCCGGCGGCCGCATCGCCAATGGCGCCACGGTGGAAAAGGAAGTGCCGCTGGCATTGGGCCGCAACGGTGGCCGCCTGGAGCTGCAGCTCGACCAGAGCGATTTCGGCACGGCCCAGCGAGTGGTCGAGGCCATCAACCGATCATTCGGCTACTCGGTGGCGTCGGCGCAGAATGGCCGGATCATCTCCCTGGACGGTCCCGGTGACGCCAACGCTCGGGTCAACTTCATGGCGCGGGTCGAGAACCTCGAAGTCACCCCCACCGAGGCGCCGGCCAAGGTGGTGCTCAATTCGCGCACCGGGGCCGTCGTGCTCAATGGTGCCGTTACCCTGCATCAGGCCGCGGTGGCCCATGGCAACCTGTCCATCGTCATCGATAGTGACTATGGCGTCAGCCAGCCGAATCCCTTCACCGAGGGCGAGACCGTGGTGGTGCAGGATACCGAGGTCAGCATCGAGCAGCAGCCCGGCACCCTCAAGGTCGTGGAAGGGGCCAACCTGCTCGATGTGGTGGATGCCCTCAATTCCCTGGGCGCCACGCCCAATGACCTGATGTCGATCCTCGAGGCCCTGAAGTCGGCAGGGTCGTTGCGTGCCGAACTGGAGATCATCTGATGAGCCTGGGTGGTGGACAAGACATCGGCGAACACCTCGCCATGGACGTGCAGGGGCTGGAGCGGCTCAAGCATACCGCTCGTCGTGCCCCGGAAGAGGGCCTGGAAGGGGCGGCCAGGAAGTTCGAGGCGATGTTCGTGCAGATGATGATGAAGAGCATGCGCGATACCGTGCCGAGCTCGGGGCTGCTCGATGACCGGGACACCGACTTCTATACCTCCATGCTGGACAAGCAGCTCTCCCAGCATATCGCCGAGCGTGGCACCGGGCTGGCCGAGCAGCTCTTCGCCCAGCTGGGCGACCGGCTCGACAACGCTCGCTCGCGCCAGGGCGAGGACATCGAAGCACTGATTGCCGGCATTCCACGCGGCACACCGCGTCCCCTGGAGGATGCGCTGGTGCCGGAGGATGACCCCGAGGTCAGCATGCCCGAGACCTTCCTCGATGAAGTCAAGGCCGTTTCCGCCGGGGACAGGGCGCCCGCCGTCGCCGATGACCGCCCCGCCCATGTGCGTGATTTCGTCGGCCGCCTGGCGGCACCGGCACAGGCGGCCAGCGAGGCTTCCGGCGTGCCGGCCGAACTCATCCTCGCCCAGGCCGCCCTGGAGACCGGCTGGGGTCGCCATGAGATCGCCACGCATGACGGCGGCAATAGCCATAACCTCTTCGGCATCAAGGCGGGAGAGGGCTGGCAGGGCGATACCACCGAGATCGCCACCCATGAAGTCATCGACGGCGAACGCCGGGCGGTGCGTGATCGCTTCCGCGTCTACGACTCCTTCGAGGCGGCCTTCACCGACTATGCCCGGTTGATCGGCGACAACCCGCGCTATGCCGGGGTCACCGAGGCCGCCTCGGCTGACCAGGCCGCCCACGCCTTGCAGCGTGGCGGCTATGCCACCGACCCGGCCTATGCCGACAAGCTGGTCGCGGTGATGGATACGTTGGGGCCCCTGGGGGGCTCGCGACTGGCACAACGCTGATCGCCCAACGTTCACGCCGAACCTGATTGCCACGACGAGCCGGCTTTTTACGCCGAGACAGGCCTCAAGCCGGACGCCCATCGGCCGATAAGGGTGTCATCGGCACAAGGAATCTCCGACATGAGCATCTTCTCCACCGGACTCAGTGGGCTCAACGCCGCGCAGAACGCCCTGAGCACCACCAGCAACAACATCAGCAACGTCTTCACGCCGGGCTACAACCGCGAGGAAGTGATCCTCGGCGAGAGGTCCACCGGGGGCGGGGTACAGGTCAACGACATCCAGCGCCAGTTCGACCGCTATGTCGCCGACCAGCTCAACGCGGCGACCTCCGAGTCCAGTGCCCTGGATACTTATCGCAACCAGGTGGAGCAGATCGACAGCCTGCTGGCCGATCGCGAGGCGGGGCTGGCCCCCCTGATGCAGGGATTCTTCTCCTCGCTGGAGGATCTTGCCAGTTCCCCCGCCGACCCTGCCGCCCGTCAGGGCGTGCTGGGCAGCGCGGATACCCTGAGTGCCCAGTTCCGTTCCTTCGACGGTTATCTGCGTGACATGCAGGAAGGGGTCAACGGCCAGATCCGTGACGAGGTCACCCAGATCAATAACACTACCGAGCAACTGGCCGGGATCAATCGCGAAATTTCCCTGGCCCGAGCGCGCGATGGCGAGGCCGCCAATGGTCTGCTCAACCAGCGCGATCAGCTGGTCAACGAGCTCAACGAGCGGCTGGGCGTGCGCCTCGATATCCAGGACGGCAAGGCCTATAACGTCAGCCTGCCCAACGGCCAGCCCCTGGTGGCCGGGAGCGAGTCGTTCGAGCTGCAGGCCATCGACTCACCCGATGACCCGCAGCGTACCGTGCTCGGGTACCGCAATTCGGGCGGCGATGTCGTGCCCATGGAAGAGGACGCCGTGACCGGCGGCAGCCTGGGGGGCCTGATGAGCTTTCGCTCCGAGACCCTGGACAAGACCCAGAACCAGATCGGCCAGATGGCGGTGTCGCTGGCGACGGCCTTCAACGAGCAGCATGCCGAGGGCGTCGACCTGGATGGCGAGGCCGGCGGCGACTTCTTCGAGATCGGGCAGCCGCGCACCTATGCCGCCGCCGACAATCCGGGCGGGGCCGAAATCACCGGTGCGAGTTTCGATACCGAGAACATCGACCGCCTGCGTGCCAGCGATTACACCGTCAAGGTCACCGACAGCGAGAGCAATCCGCCCGCCTTCGAGGTCAGGCGGCGTGACACCGGCCAGGTGCTGGGCGCCGACGAGGTGACCTTCAACGACCCCAATAATGACGGCCGCGATGCCACCCTGAGTTTCGGTGGGGTGACCCTGACCTTCGATGACGCCGGCAAGCTGGCCGAGCATGACAGCTTCGAGGTCCAGCCGGTGCGTAATGCAGCGGGTGGCCTGGAGACGGCGATCGGTGATCTGGATCGGATCGCCGCGGCGAGCGCCTCGGGGGGTTCCGGCAACAACGAGAACGCCCTGGCCATGCAGGACCTGCAGGACGCCAGCGTGGTCGGCGGTTCGGCCTCGCTCAGTGGGGCCTATGGTGCCATGGTCAGCGATGTCGGCAATCGCACCAATGTCGTCCAGGTTAATCTGGAGGCCCGGCAGGGGCTCACCGAACAGCTGGAGGCCACCCGGCAGTCCGAGTCCGGCGTCAACCTGGACGAGGAGGCCGCCGACCTGATCCGCTACCAGCAGTACTACCAGGCCAACGCCAAGGTCATCGAAACCGGCAAGACGATGATCGATACCATTCTCGGCCTGCGCGCCTGATTTCGGGAGTCATCTCACATGCGTATCAGCACCGTCACCATGTTCGAGCAGAGCGTCTCCTCCCTGAACCAGCAGCAGAGCGGCTTTCTCGATGTCAGTCAGCAGATCGCCAGCGGTCGTCGGGTGGTCAATCCCTCCGATGACCCCCAGGCGGCCTCGCGGGCGGTGGGGGTCGACCAGTCCATGGCCATCACCCAGCAGTACACCGACTCGCGAGTCAGCGCGCGCAATGCGCTTTCCCAGGGCGAGAGCGTGCTCAACAGCGTCAGCGATGCCGTGACCAGCGCCAAGACGCTGCTGGTCCAGGCCTCCAGCGACACCCTGAGCGATGCCGATCGCGAATCCGTGGCCAGTGAACTGCGCGGGGTCTATGAAACCCTGGTCGGTCAGGCCAACGCCACCGACGGCAACGGACGTTATCTGTTCGGCGGTCATGAGGACGGCAGCAAGCCCTTCGTCGAGAACGGCGACGGCCATATCGAATACGTCGGCAGTACCGAGGTGCGGCAACAGCGCATCGACGCCTCGCGCCTGATGGAAGTGAGCGACAGTGGCCAGGACATCTTCCAGAGCGTGCCGAGCGGCGCCGGCTACGTGGCCGAGGCCGACGCCGACAATGCCGGTGACCTGACCTTCAGCGGGCCGGAAATCCTCGATGCCGAGGCCGACGACTACGGCAAGCGTTTCGAGATCAGCTTTGCCGAGGACGGCGACGCCATGACCTATTCGGTCAGCGCCGACGGCGAGCCCGTGACGGGCATGCAGGATGTCGCCTACTCGTCAGGCGAGCCCCTGAAGTTCGGCGGACTGAGCATGGAGCTGCAGGGCGAACCCGAGGACGGTGACAGCCTCTCGGTCGGCCCCGCCGACACCATGAACACCGATCTCTTCAAGACCCTCGAGAACGCGATCGGCGTACTGGAAAATCCCGCCGAGACCTCTCAGGAACAGGCGGCGCGCCGCAACACCCTGAATACCTCGATGCGCGAGCTCGACAACAGCCTCGACAACGTTCTGACCGTGCGTGCCTCCATGGGCGCGCGACTCAACGAGCTCGATGTGGTCGACTCGGTGAGCGACAACCGCATGCTCAACTACGAGCAGACCCTCTCGGACCTGGTCGACCTGGACTACGCCGAGGCGATATCCGAGTACAGCATGCGCCAGGTCGGCATGCAGGCCTCCCAGAAGACGTTCGCGGATCTGAAGGGGATGTCGTTGTTCCAGTATCTCTAAGCCAGTATCCCTAAGGGGGAGTTTCCCTGTCGGCCATGGTGGAACGTTTTGACTCCATGGCCCCTTGTCCCGCCCAGGCCTCCCGGCCTGGGTTTTTTTATGCCGGCTCAGCCGGCCGGCGGGAGGGACGCCAGGATATCGAGCAGCCCCCGCAAGGCATCGATGCCCTGGCCGAAGAGTCGCTCGAGGAAACGGTCGAGGTCGGTCATCAGCACCATCAACAGGATGATGCCCACCGTCAGGGAGGTGGGAAAGCCGATATTGAACACCGTGAGCTGCGGTGCCGCACGATTGAGAATGCCCAGCGAGAGGTTGATGATCAGTAGCGAGGCCACCAGCGGCAGGGCCAGCAGCATGCCCGAGGTGAAGATGGTGCCGCCGTAGCGGGCCAGCATCATGAAGGCGTCGGGGTCGAAGCGCCCCATGCCGATGGGCAGGGTGCGAAAGCTGTTGGCCAGGACCTCGAGCACCACCAGATGCACGTCGAAGGCCAGGAACATCAGCAACGTGATCATGTAGAGCAGTCGCGAGAGCACCATCATGTTGGTGCCGCTGGAAGGGTCGAAGAAGGTGGCGAAGGCCAGCCCCATCTGCAGGCCGATGAACTCGCCGGTGGCCTGCACCACCGCCAGGGTCACGCGCATGACCAGGCCCATGGCCGCGCCGATCAACAGCTGCTCCGCCAGGATGCCAAGCCCCTCCCAGGAGACGATCGGCACGTCCGGCATCGGCGGCAGAATGGGCGCGATCACCACCGTCAGCGCGCCGGCCAGCGCAATCTTGACCTGGCGCGGTACGCCGGAGTGCCCCCACAACGGCGAGCTGAGCATCAGGCCCGTGATCCTGGCGAAGGGCCACAGGAAGGCGACCAGCCAGCCGTGCAGTTGGGCGAAGGTGACCTCGACCATGCCGGGCGTCCGCTGTCAGGAAATGAGCGTCGGGATGTTGCTGAACAGCTCCCGGGTGAAGTTGGTGATCAGCTTGAGCAGCCAGGGACCGGCCAGCACCAGCACGGCGAAGACCGCCAGGATCTTGGGGATGAACGACAGCGTCATTTCGTTGATCTGGGTGGCCGCCTGGAACAGGCTCACCAGCAGGCCGGTGAGCAGTGCCGTCAGCAGCAAGGGGCCGGCCAGCAGGAGGGTGACGCGCATGCCCTGGTAGGCAATGGTCATAACCGTCTCGGGTGTCATGCGTGCCTCCTCGGGTCGGGCGTCAGAGATAGAAGCTTTCCGCCAGCGAGCCGATCAGCAACTGCCAGCCATCGACCAGCACGAACAGCATCAGCTTGAACGGCAACGAGATGGTGATCGGCGGCACCATCATCATGCCCAGCGACATCAAGGTGCTGGCCACCACCAGGTCGATGATCAGGAAGGGAATGAAGATGGTGAAGCCGATCTGGAAGGCCGTCTTCAGCTCGCTGGTCACGAAGGACGGCACCAGGACTCGCAAGGGCACGTCCGCCGGGCCCTGCATTTCGCCGATGTCGGCCAGGCGAGCGAACAGCGCCAGGTCCGGTTCCCGGGTCTGGGCCATCATGAATTCCCGCAGCGGGCCCTGGGCCTGATTCAGGAACTCGGGGAAGTTGATGTCGCCGTTGGACAGCGGCACCCAGGCCTGGGCATGCACCTCGCCGAAGACTGGCGCCATGATGAAGAACGTCAGGAACAGCGCCAGCCCCAGCAGGATCTGATTGGGCGGCGTGGCCTGGGTGCCCATGGCGGTGCGCAGCAAGCTCAGCACGATGATGATGCGAGTGAAGCTGGTCATCATCAGCAAGGCCGCCGGCAGGAAGGCCATGGAGCTCAGCAGCAACAGGGTCTGCAGCGACAGCGACCACTTCTGGCCACCGTCTTCCATGGGTTCGCTGATGATGCCGGGAATCTGCTGGGCCAGTGCCGGGGAGGGCAGGGCCAATAGACACAGCGCCAGCAAGGACAGCGTCAACAGAAGCAGCAGGGAGAAGCGCCAGGAGCGATGCGGCATGCCGGTCATGACGTCCCCCGCGGCCCGTCATCGCGTCCCGTGGCTTGCTGGCGCAAGGCCCGGGCGAAGCGCCTGGCAAAGCCGCCGTCGTCGGTATCCGTGGCGGCCGGTGGAGCCTCATCCTGCGGCGCCGGCAGCTCATGCAGCTTGTTGACCTGGCCGCCGCCGACACCGAGCACCAGCCAGGTGGACTCGACCTCGACGATCACCACCCGCTCGCGGTTGCCCACATTGGTGCCGCCGATGAGCGTCGGGCGCGGCCCTCGACCCGTGCCGGCGCCACCGAGGCGGCGCAGCAGGTGGTTGCAGATCAGGATGATGGCGATGACGAGCGCCAGGGCGGCGACCGTCTTGCCCAGGGTCGCCATGCCGATCAGGGCATCGCCTCCCTGGGCGATGCCGTCGGCGACGGCGCCATCGAGCTCGGCGTTCTGGCTCATCGGTTCAGCTTCTGGACCCGTTCGGACGGCGTGATGATCTCGGTGATGCGGATGCCGTACTTGTCTTCGACGACCACCACCTCGCCCTGGGCGATCAGGTAGCCATTGATCAGGATATCCATGGGCTCGCCGGCCAGCCCCTCGAGCTCGATCACCGAGCCCTGGGCCAGCTCGAGCAACTGCTTGATGGTCAGGCGAGTGCGGCCCAGCTCCACGGTCAGCTTGACCGGGATGTCCATGATCATTTCGAGGTCGCGGGGCAAGGAGGCGTTGTCGCCCTGCTCCAGTGGCTGGAAGACACTGTCGCCGGCGGCGCGCGCGGTCTCCGACGAGGTGTCGGACGCCTCGGTATCGGCACCCTCGGCGGCTTCCTGCTCGGCCAGGGCCTCGGCCCAGGGATCCGCCTGCTCCGCGGCATCCTCGGACGCGCTGTCGCCCTCCTGTTCCGACATGGCGTCGGCCCAGTCGTCGTCGCCGACGTTCTTATCGGGCTTGTTGGGGTCAGTCATGATGGGGGTCCTCGGGTTTCGGCTCGGACGCCTTGACGAAGGAATCGGACGGCGCGTGGTCGGCGGCGTGGTCGAACAGGCGCAATACGCGCAGTGCCCGCTGGCCGTGCTGGCTGCCGTACTCGCACTCCATGACCGGCACGCCATCCACCTTGGCGGTCACCGTTTCGGGCAACTCCAGAGGCAGGATGTCGCCCACCTCGAGCTTCGTGACATCGGAGATTCGCGAGGGGAGGTCGGCGAAGTCGGCGACCAGTTCGACCGCCGAATGGCGAATCTCGCCGGCCATGCGCCGTGTCCAGGTGCCGTCCTGATCCTGGTGGCCATCGCTCAAGGGGTTGGTGAGCAGGTCGCGCAACGGCTCGATCATCGAGTAGGGCATGCACACCTGGAAGCTGCTGGCCAGGTTGCCCACCTCGAGGTTGAAGCTGGTGTTGACCACGATCTCGTTGGGCGAATTGGTGATGTTGGCGAACTTCGCCTGCATCTCGGAGCGCAGGAAACTGATCTCGAGCGGGTAGACCGACCGCCAGGATTCGCTGTACGCCTCGATGGCCAGGCGCAGCATGCGCTGGATGATGCGCTGTTCGGTGTTGGTGAACTCCCGCCCCTCCGACTTGGCCAGGAAGCGGCCGTCACCACCGAACAGGTTGTCCACCACCATGAACACCAGGTTGGGCGGAAAGACGATGAGCGCCGAGCCCTTCAGCGGCTTCATGGCGATCATGTTGATGTTGGTGGGCACCGGGACATTGCGCGAGAACTCGCTGTAACTCTGATAGCGCACCGAGTCCACGGTGATATCGGCGCTGCGCCGGATCAGGTTGAACAGGCCCATGCGGAAATGACGAGCGAAGCGCTCGTTGATGATATCCAGCGTATGCAGGCGTTCACGGATGATGCGGTGCTGAGAGGCCGGGTCGAAGGGGCGCACCTTGGGGGCGTTGCCGCTGCCGCCACTGGGCTCATCCTCTCCGCTGACGCCCTTGAGCAGGGCATCGATTTCATCCTGGGACAGCAGATCGTCCTGAGACATGGGGTGACTCCGCGACCTCGCCGCTATTGCACGATGAATTCGGTAAAGAGCACATCCTCGATGGCGAGGTCGGGCTGTGTCTCCGACATCGGGACCTCGAGCGCGGCGATGATCTGGTCGGCCAGGCGCTTCTTGCCATTCGCCGACGTCAGATCCTCTGCCTGTTTGCCCGAGAGCAGGGTCAGCAGCCGGCTGCGCACCTGCGGCATGTGGGTCTCGAGCAGTTCGCGACTCCGGGCGTCGGCCACCTTCAGTGAGATGCCGGCATAGAGCAGCCTGGCACCATAGTTATCCTCGGCCAGGTTGACGGTGAAGGGGTCGATCTCGACGAAGATCGGTGCCTGGTACTCGATGGCCGCGGGCTCTTCCGCACGGGCCTGTTCCATGCCCCCTTGCTGGGTAAACAGCATGAACAGTGCCGTGGCGGCGGCCGACAGGCTCAGGACGACCAATACCACCAGCAACCACAGCAGCTTCCGTGAGCCGCCTACGGATGTCGCCATTACCGCTCCTGTTTGTCGATGAGGGCCAATGTGTGGGGAATTATGCCGACTCGAGGCCGGCCATGATGAAACGAACAGGCCCAGTGAATGGGCCTATCTTGGGTTTTTGCGCGAGCTCCGGCTCGAGAACGGCACATGATCGGCGCCCTCTCAGGCGTAGAGGTCGACTCGCCCATCCAGGGGCATCGCCAGGGGCGCTTGCCGGTCGGTGGCGAGTTCGCCGCCGGACGTCTCGTCATCGGCTCCGGGCAGGCCAGGACCGCTGCCGGCAAGGCCGCTGCCCGTGTCGTCGGCGTTACCCTGCTGGTGCTCGCCCACCGAGGTCTCGCCGAGGGTGATGCCCTGCTCCGCCAGGGCCTCGCGCAATTGCGGTATGGCCTGCTCCAGAGCTTGCCGGACCGGTGCGTGGGCGGAGAGGAACTGGGCATGAGCCCCCTGGTCGCCAATTTTCAGGGAGACCGAGAGCGGGCCCAGCTCGGCTGGGTGCAGGCGCATTTCGATACGCTGCTCGCCACTCCCCTGGCTGAAGCGCAGTAACTGTCGCCCCAGTTGCTGGGTCCAGTCCTGACTGCCCACCGGAGCGGTCAGGCTGGCCTGGACGGGCGTCGTGGCGGCGCCGGTCAGGGGGGGCGTGCCCTGGCCGGGAGCGCCGGTACCGGCATGCTGGGCCGGCATCGAGGCTGAGGTGGTCGTGTCGAGCAGTGGCGAGGCCGCGCCGGCATCGCCCCGCGTCGGCACGAAGGCCGTGGCATCCGCCGGGTCGCGTTGCGCCACCGCGAGGGCGGAGGACACCGCCTGGGCGATCGGGCTCGGCCGTTGTTCCGGGGCCTGGGCCTGCATCCGGGCCGAGGGCAGCTCGCCGGAGGTCGTGGCCGGGCGGGGCGCTTCGGCACCGGCGCGTGTCTCGCGCATCATGGCCGCATCGAATGGGGTCCCGGCCTGTCGGGCGACGGTGGCTTGCCGCATGGCGTCCCGCGATATGGCCTGCTGCGACATGTCGACCCGTGGCATGCCGTCCTGCGCGAGCCCTTCCCGAGGCGCGGCGGCATTCACGGCGGCGGCTCGGGCCGTGGCATCTCCATGGAGGCGAGCCATCGTCTCCCGCTGGCCCGAGGTCGTTGCGGTCATCACTGCCTGGGTGCCCCGGGTCGCTTGCTCGGCGCCTTGTGCGACCGCCTGAGGGCCTTGTGCCGTGGCCTGGGTGCCGGCCTGTTCGATCAACTGCAGGCGCTCCATGGCGGCCGCCAGCTCGGGCGAGGACGCGGAGTCCTCGGGGGTGGCCGTGTCGATTCGTTGCGTCCAGTCATTCGCGTGCCGCACCAGCGTCGCGGTCTCGGCCGTGGCGGCACCGGTTGCTGCGGCATCCGCAGCACCGTCACGCCTGCTGCCCGAGGGCGAGAGTGACGCCATGGCTTCGGCGAAGGCGCCTCGTTCGGAGGCGTCGGCCTTGGCGACGGCGCCAGTGGCGTCGGTCGAGGCATTCTTGCCGAGCGCGCCCATGAGTCGCGGTAGGGTATCCATCAATGTCTCCTTGATGTTCGGCTCAGCCCCCGAACAGAGGCGCCCGTTGCCGTGTGCTGTTCACCAGGTCGTCGCTGGCGCGCTGTTCGCGTCGTTGCTCGGTGCGCCGGCGCGAGGCGTCACGGCGCTCGGCCAGGGTGTCGTAGGAGCGCAGCCGACGCTGCTCGCTCTGCCAGTGTTGCTGGCTCCGGTCGACGCGGCGTTGCTGTTCGCCCAGGGCCTGGCGAGCGCGTTCCAGGGCGTCGTCAAGCGAGGCCAGGAAGCGCTGGTAGTTGTGCATGGAGGCCGGGTCGATCCCCTCGCGCAGGGCCGTCTGCAGCCGCGCGGCGTACTCGGCGCGGTAGCGTTGCAGGGCTTCCAGTTGTTCGGCGACCTGCTGGGCGTCGCGGCGGTCGCCGGCCAGGCGCTGTCCGGCCTGGTCGCGGGCTTGGCGGGCCATTTCGGTCAGGGTGTCCAGTGGTGTGCGGCTCATGTCGTGCCTCCCGATACGCCGGCCAGGGCGAGGCGCGAGGCCTCGAGGTCGGCGCATTCGTCGATGTCCTGTTGCAGGAAGGCCTCCAGGTCCGGGTAGCGGCGCACGGCGTCGTCGAGCCGTTCGTCGTTGCCCGGATGGTAGGCACCGACGCTGATCAGGTCGCGGTTGCGCTGATAGCGTGAGAAGAGGCCCTTGAAACGCTGGGCCTGGCGTCGTTGGTTGTCGTCGATGACGGCGTTCATCGCCCGGCTGATGGACGCTTCGATATCGATGGCCGGATAGTGGCCGGCCTCGGCCAGCACGCGGGACAGCACCACGTGGCCGTCGAGGATGGCGCGTGCCGAGTCGGCGATGGGGTCCTGCTGGTCGTCGCCCTCGGTCAGAACGGTATAGAAAGCGGTGATCGAGCCGCCGCCGCGCTCGGCGTTGCCGGCGCGCTCCACCAGGTTCGGCAGCTTGGCGAAGACCGAGGGCGGATAGCCCTTGGTGGCCGGCGGCTCGCCGATGGCCAGGGCGATCTCGCGCTGCGCCATGGCGTAGCGCGTCAGCGAGTCCATGATCAGCAGGACGTCGCGCCCCTGGTCGCGGAAGCCCTCGGCGAGCCGAGTGGCGTAGGAGGCACCCTGGAGGCGTTGCAGCGGTGAGGTGTCGGCGGGGGCCGCGACCACCACGGCACGCTCTCGGCCATGGGCGCCGAGGATATTGTCGATGAAGTCCTGGACCTCGCGGCCGCGCTCGCCGATCAGGCCGACCACGATGACGTCGGCGCGGGTATAGCGGGCCATCATGCCCAGCAGTACCGACTTGCCGACGCCGGAGCCGGCGAACAGGCCCATGCGCTGGCCGCGGCCCACGCTGAGCAGGGCATTGATGGCGCGGATGCCGACGTCGATCTGGGTGTCGATCGGGGCCCGCGCCAGGGGGTTGAAGGGGGGCTGCGCCAGGGGCGCGCGTGGCGAGTCGTCCAGCGGGCCGAGGTCGTCCAGCGGCTCGCCGTTGCCATCCACCACCCGGCCCAGCAGGGCCTCGCCGATCGGGAAACGTCGCGCGGCGTCGCCGGTGCTTTCGCCCAGAGGGTGGACCCGGGCTCCGGGCATCAGGCCGGACAGGCCGGCCAGCGGCATCAGGAACAGCCGGTCGCCGGAGAAACCGACCACCTCGGCCTCGGCATAGCGGGTCGCCGGTTGCCCGGGCATGTCGGGCAGTTCGATGCGACAGGCATTGCCGAGGGCGACCCGCAGGCCGACGACCTCGATCACCATGCCGGTGGCGCGCACCACGCGGCCACTGGCCCGGTGGGTCGGCAGGGCCTCGACGCGGCCGCGCATGCTGCGCAGCGCGCGCTGCCAGTGGTCACGGTGAGGGTCGAGGGGGCCTGTCGCGTCCATCATTCACTCCGTGGTGGCACCGGTGGCTGCCGGCCGCTTGCGCTGCTGGTCGCGTACCGCCTGCCAGCGGGATTCCCAGGTGGCGTCCAGTTCTCCGCTCTCGCTGGTCACCCGGCAGCCGCCGCGACTGAGCTGGTCATCCGGCTGCAGGCGCCAGCCGGCGGCCGCGAGCTCATCGCCCAGGGTCTTCTCGACCAGGCGCAGGTCGAGGGGATGCAGCCAGAGCCGCTGCTGGCCGACCAGCGGCGGCTCGGTGTGCAGCAGGGCGCGCACCAGTTCGAGCACCTGCCGCGGTCGTGCCTTGAGGGCCTCGCCGGCCAGCTGGCGTCCCGTGGCCAGGGCGAGCTCGACCAGGTCATCGGCGATGGCGTCGTCCAGCGAGGTCAGCGCCTCATTGAACTGGCTCGTCAGTTCCCGCAGGGGCGCGATCTCTTCCTCGAGGCGGCGCTCGAAGGCCGCATCGGCTTCTCGCTGCGCGTCCTCGCGTCCCTGGGCGAGGCCCTCGGCATGTCCTGCCTCTCGGCCCTGACGCAGCCCTTCCTCGTAGGCGTCGCGACGGACCTGTTCGCGGAGCGCGTCGAGGGCTTCCTGCTGGCGCTGGGCCTCCTGGCGGCGCGTCTGCGCGGCGTGGGCCTCGGCTTCGGTGGCGACGTTCTCCCGATCGGCGCGCAGCTCGCCCATGCGCCAGCGTCGCCAGGTCGAGATCGCGGCGGCGTCCCGAGCGTTTCGCGCGTCGTCAGACATAGGCTTCGTCTCCACCGCTCAGCACCACTTCGCCGGCGTCGGCCAGGCGGCGAACCACCTGCAGGATGGCCTTCTGTTCGGCCTCCACCTGGGAGACCCGGATCGGCCCGCGGGCGTCCATGTCCTCGCGCAGCAGGTCGGCGGCACGCTGCGACATGTTGCGCAGGAACTTCTCCAGGAGCGCCTCCGGGGCCCCCTTGAGCGCGACCACCAGGGAATTGGAGTCGATCTCCTTGAGCACCAGCTGGATGCTGCGGTCGTCCAGGTCGAGCATGTTCTCGAACAGGAACATCTCGTCGATGATCTTCTGCGCGAGATCCTCGTTGTGGGAGCGCACGGTATCGATGGCGGCTTCCTCCTGATGGGTGTTCATCAGGTTGAGGATCTCCGCCGCGGTGCGGGCGCCGCCCATCTTGCTGCGTTTCAGGTTCTGGCCGTCGAGCATGTTGGTCAGCACCTCGGTGAGTTCCTGCAGGGCGGCCGGCTGGACGCCGCTGAAGGTGGCGATGCGCAGCACCACATCGTTGCGCAGCTTGTCATCGAACATCTCGAGCACGTCGGCGGCCTGATGGCGGTCGAGATGGATCAGGATGGTGGCGATGATCTGCGGGTGCTCGTCGCGGATCAGCTCGGCCACCATGGAGGCTTCCATCAGGTTGAGGGCATCGATGCCGGTGCTGGTGCTGGAGGTTTCCATGACGTCTTCGATGAGGCTCGAGGCGCGTTCGCTGCCCAGCGCCTTGGTCAACACCGAGCGAATGTGGTCGCTGGAGTTGAGGTTCAGGGCAATGAACTCCTCGGTCTCGTCGTGGAAGTACTGCAGCACCTGGCGCATCTCCTCGTGAGAGATCTGTTCCAGGGTCGCCATCTCCAGGCTGATCTGTTGCACCTCCTTGGCCGTCATGTGCTTGAACACTTCGGCCGCGCTGTCCTCGTCCAGGGCCAGCAGGAGGATGGCGCTGCGGCGTGTGCCGCTCATCTTATTGCTCATGCTTGTTCATCCAGCCGCGAACGATCATGGCCACCATGCGGGGATCTTCCTGGGCCATCTCCCGCAGGTCGTTGAGGTTCTGCTCATAGGCCGAGGCCTTGCGCCGGCGTCGAGGCGACTCGTAGCTCGCCGCTTCTTCTTCCTCGCCGTCCGTCGCCTCCTCGTCCGAGGCCTCATCGCCGACCCGGGCGTCGACGCTGGGCGGCGGCGGCGCGGCGGCGGGCAGAGGCCGTTCGGTGTAGCGCCGGATCAGCGGACGCAGGATCAGCAGATAGAGCAGCAGCAGGGCGAGGCCCACCAGCAGGTAGCGGCCCAGGCCGAAGGCCAGGCGCTGCAGTTCGGGCCGTTGCCACCAGGCCAGCTCGGCCTCCGGCGACGCCTGGTCGGCGAAGGGACGGTTGACCACCGTTACCTGGTCGCCACGCGCCTCCGAGAAGCCCAGTGCCTGTCGTACCAGTCGCTCCACCTGGGCCAGCTCGTCCTCGTCGAGGGGGGTGGCCGTCGGCTCGCCGTCGGGCTGGTCGGCAGGGGTCTGTCGGTAGTCGATCACCACCGCCGCCGACAGGCGCTCGACCTGGCCGCGCTGGTGCTCCACGTGGGAGACCTGGCGATCGACCTCGTAGTTGATCACGTCGTCACGGTTCAGGCGGCGCCGGGACTGGGTGGCCGGGTCGGTCGCCTCGTCGTCGGCACCCTGCTCCTCGCCTTCCGTTCCGTCTTCACCGTCTTCACCGTCTTCCGCCGGTGTCGCGATGGGCGATTCGGCGTAACCGGGCGGGGTATTGCTCAGCGCCCCCGGAACGCCACTGGCCAGGTCATCGCCGTTGAGGTTGATACTGGTCTGGCGGCTGCGCACCGCGGCCTCGTTGGGCGGCTGATTGGGCGTGTAGCGTTCGGCGGTTTCCTCGCGCCGGGAGAAGTCGAGCTGGGCGGTGACCTGGGCGCGGACATTGTCGCGGCCGAGGATCGGCGTGAGGATGGCCTCGATGCGTTGCCGATAGGTGCGCTCCACCTCGGCGACGTAATCCAGCTGGGTGCCGTCGAGCCCTGTGGAGCCGCCGTCCGGGCTCGACAGCAGGCGCCCGTCCTGATCGACCACCGTGACCGCTTCGGTGGGCAGGTCGGGCACGCTGCTCGAGACCATGTGGGCAATGGCGTTGACCTGTCCCTCGCCGAGGGCACGGCCGGGCTCCAGGGTCAGCACCACCGAGGCCTTGGCCGGCTCGCGGCGGCGCACGAACACCGAGTCCTTGGCCAGCGCCAGGTGTACCCGGGCGCCGGCGACCGGCCCCAGCGACTCCATGGAACGCGCCAGCTCGCCCTCGAGGCCGCGCTGGTAGTTGACCTGCTCGGCGAACTGGCTGATGCCGAAGGCCTGGTTTTCCATCAACTCCAGACCCACGTTGCCGCCCTTCGGCAGGCCCTGCTCGGCAAGCTGCAGGCGCAGCTTGTGGACCTGCTCGCCGGGCACCATCAGGGCCTGGCCGCCCTGGCTGAAGCGATAGGGAATCCCGCGGCTGTCCAGCTCGCCGATGATGCTGCCGCCGTCGGCCTCGCTGAGGTTGCTGTACAGCACGCGGTACTGCGGCGCGCTGGCCCACAGCAGCAGGGCGGCAATCACCGCGATCGCAGCGGCGCCCGCGATCAGCAGGGGGACGAGGGGACTGCCGCGCAACTGACGTTTCAGTCGCGCGAACGATGAGGAGGACTGATTATCCTGGCGGCCGGTGGCGGAAGCGCCACTACTCATGCGGGCCTCCCCGCTCGTTCGGCGCCAGCGTCCAGGGTGTCAAAAGAAGAAGGCATCGACTGCGTTCCGTCCATCACGGTTCGCCGCCCGGGTCGGGGGCGGAGCTTTGATGGGGCTATTATCCGTGGCGCACGTCGACCCAAAGGTGTGAAAAGCCCGGTTTTTGCGCGTTATTTGGTGGCATGATGCGCCGCCGCGCCCTGCTAGGCTTTGCCCGAACCATCGGAGAGTGCTGTCCTGACGCCGATGACATGGCCCCCCAACCCCGGAGTCGAAATGAGTTCACCCACCCTCGAGTCGGCCCTGACCCAGATGCAGAGCCTCGCCAGCCAGGCCGCCGGCCAGTCGTCCAAGGGGCAGCATCTTTCCACGACGGTGGGAGAGGGAGGCTTCGTCGACGAGCTGCAGACCTCCATCGAGCGCATCAACACCCTCAAGCAGGAAGCCGCGGAAAAGACGCGCGACTTCCAGGCCGGCAAGCCAGGTGTGGAGCTCGATGACGTCATGGTCGACGTGCAGAAGGCCAGCGTGGCCTTCGAGATGGGCAAGCAGGTGCGCAGCCGACTGATCTCGGCCTATAAGGATGTCATGAACATGCGAGTCTAGGCCCGCTGCTGGATCAAGCCTCCTCGCAACTCCTCGATGCGCTCGGCGACGCGCAGTACCTCCTCGGCGGGGATCTGACGGATCACCTCGCCGCTCTCCCGGTCGACCAGCCGTGTCACCACGCGGGAAGTTCCCTCGTCGAGCTCGAACTCCACGCCATAGGGGCGAAGCACCTCATTGACGCGCTGCAACGGCGCCACCAGCTCGCCGCGTTTGACGGTCTCGCGGCCTTCGCCCTCGCCGAGCACGCTGCCCGCCGGGGGTAGGGCATCCAGGGCCGCTTCGACCTGTCGTCGTGTCGAGCTCGTGTCGACGCCGGCCCGTCCCTGCGCCGAGGTCGCATCGGTCAGTGGCGATGTCATCGTCAGCCTCCCTCTTTTTCTTGTGGATCATTCCTTGGCTTGCCGCTTGGAGATAGCGACTCTGAACGTTATCGGCCAGGGGCTTCGATCCTTTAGGGTCATGGAGCGATCTGGCGTTAAAACAGGAAATTCAGTAGCTTGAGTCGGTCGTGCCATCGGAATGTCATGAAACGCTGATAGAAGCGTCGTCGAGGCCGCGCTGCGTGGCCCGTCATCGCCAACCGTCAGTCATGGAATCTTCCGATGCGCTTCATCGAGCGAATGTCCATCCGCGTCAGCGGTCTCCTGGTGCTGATCGCCTTCACGGTGATCCTGGTGACCCTCGGCGCCCTCGGCCTCTACGCCAACCAGCACGGTCGCACGGCCTTCGATACGCTGCGCGAGCAGAATGTCGAGCAATCCCGGGCCCTCCATCAGGCCTATATCGCTACCTTGCGGACCCAGGTGGCCATGGACCGAGCCGCTCATCTGCTGCGTACGCCGTCCTTCGATCGCCCCGGGCCGGTGCTCGAGCGTGCCGAGCAGCGCATGCAGGAGGCCGAGGCGGCCTTCGAGCGCTTCCTGGCCGTGCCGGCCGCCGACCAGGCGATCGTGGACACCCTGGCGTCACGCTTCCAGTCGCTGCTGGGGACCGGCCTGTCGTTGCAGTTGATGCTGTTGCAGGAGGGCGATGTCGGCGCCTATGACTCGGGCCAGTCGCGGGTCAGTGACATGAGCCAGGCCTTCATGCAGGAGGCGGATGGCTTCTTCGCCAATGCCGAGACGCAGGGCGATGCCCAGGCAGCGCGATTCGTCGAGCTGTCGGGCTGGCTCAATCTGGCCCTGGGGGGTGCCCTGGTCGCGGCGCTGCTCATCGTCGCGGTGGTGGTCTGGGGCGTGCGGCGCAATGTGCTGCGCCCGTTGGGGGACGTCATCGCCCATTTTCGGCGTATCGCCGAGGGCGACCTGACCGGTGAGGTGGCGGCACGCGGCGACAACGAGATCGACCGACTCTTCCGCGAGCTCGACGGCATGCGGCGGGCGCTGGCCGGCACGGTGCGGCAGGTGCGGCAAAGCGCCGACCGGGTGTTCGACGGCGCCTCGCACATGAGCGAGAGCAATCAGGAACTCGCGGCGCGTACTCGGCAGCAGGGCGGCTCCCTGGAACGGACCGCCGCGAACCTCGATGAGATGACCGTCTCGGTGGCCGACAATACCGAGCATGTGCGCGAAGCGAGCCAACTGGCGGAGCGGGCGAGCGACAAGGCCTGCCGTGGCGGTGAAGTGGTGAAGGCCTTCGTCGATACCATGGGCGAGGTGCACGAACGCTCGGGGCGTATCGGCGAGATCGTCGGGCTGATCGACGACATCGCCTTCCAGACCAACCTGCTGGCGCTCAACGCTTCCGTGGAGGCGGCGCGGGCCGGCGAGCATGGTCGCGGGTTTGCGGTGGTGGCCGGCGAGGTGCGCAACCTGGCATCGCGCAGCGGCCGCGCGGCCCGTGACATTCGCGAGCTGATCGAAGCCTCCGCGGCCAGCGTGGAGCAGGGCAAGTCGCTGTCCCGTCAGGCCGGCGACGACATGCGCGACATCGTCGCCGCCATTCAGGGGGTCGGCGAGCGCATCGAGCAGGTCGCCCAGGCCTCGGAGGAACAACATCGAGGGCTGGTGGCGCTCAATCGGGACATGAACCAGATGGAAACCGTGACCCAGCGCAACCATGGCCTGGTGGAGCGTGCCAACGAGACCGCCGAGGCGCTGGAAGTCCAGGCCGGCCACATGCGCGACTTCACCGGGCGCTTCATGCTGGCGGCGGCCGACATTGCCCCGAGCGCGCTGGAGGAAGACAGCCTGACGCCGGCCGCCGAGACATCATCGGACGTGGCCCGAAAGGAAGAAGCGGAAGGCGCGGCGCTGCAACCCGCGTAGGCAGGGGACGGGATGATGCTATCGAAGTACCCGGGCATCGGGTCACCCAGGGTCGATGCCAGCGCCCCGCGTGCTGGCTGAACTCAAGTCGCAGGCCAAGCATCAACCGGGCAACAGCCTGTTCATCGACCGGCGCCAGTGGCCCGTCAGCACGATGAGCACCGTGGTCCACAGGAGGGGGCTCAAGTTGGCGCGGTTCTCGCCGATAACCGTCACTCATCCCAACCTCCCCATCCACGAGAGTGTTCATGCTGACCTCATTGCGACTGCGTATTCTCATCGCCACCCTGACGGTGATTGCCGTGGCGTTGATCATCAACGGCGCGGCCAGTTACTTCACCGTCGAATCCCACAACGAACGCCAGATCGACCAGAATCTCCGGGCCGTGGCGCACGGCAATGGTCAGGCCATCGAGGAATGGGTCGACGCCCGCATCGGCATGCTCGAGGCCCTGGATGCCGTGGCGACCAGCGAAACCCCCATGCCTGCCCTCGAGCAGCTGCTGGTGTCCGGGGACTTCATGAATACCTATATCGCCGATCCGGCGAATGGTGATGTCGTCTTCTCGGCCAGCGAGACCCCGGAGGGTTACGACCCGCGCGAACGTCCCTGGTATCGCCAGGCCGTGGAGGCCGAATCCACCGTGGTCACCGCGCCCTACGAGGACGCCACCTCCGACAAGCTGGTGGTGACCTTCGCCACCCCCTTCTATCGCGACGGCAAGCTGGTCGCCGTGGCCGGCGGCGACGTGGCCATCGACGCCATCGTCGATATCGTCGACCAGATCGCTCCCACCCCCTCCAGCCTGGCGTTCCTGGCGTCCGCCGACGGCACCCTGGTGGCCCATCCCGATCCCGAGATGAGCCTCGAGCCGGTCGGCGAGCTCTCCCCGGCCCTGACGGCCGCGTCACTGGGCGAACTGCCCGGCGCCGAGGCACCGCGTCACGTCATGCTGGGCGAGTCGGACAAGCTGCTGCGTGGCCAGCCCATCGACGGTACCGACTGGCAACTGGTGGTGGCTCTGGACGAGTTCGAGGCTACCGCCGGCCTGCGAGGCGTGATGAGCGCTTCCGGGATCACCCTGGTGCTGGTCGCCCTGGGTGCGGCCCTCCTGCTGGGTGCCTTGCTGCGGGTCGTCTTCCGCCGCCTGCTGGCGGTGCGCGATGCCATGGACAACGTGGCCAGCGGCAGCGGCGACCTGACCCGGCGACTGCCGGCGGACGGCAAGGACGAAGTGGCGCAGATCGCCACCTCCTTCAACCAGTTCGTGTCGCGCATGGAAGAGGTGATGACCACCATTCGCGACAGCAGCGAATCGGTGCGGGTCGCCGCCACCGAGATCGCCACCGGTGGGCAGGACCTGTCGCGCCGCACCGAGAACGCCGCCTCCAGTCTGCAGCAGACCTCGGCCTCCATGGAGGAAATCACCAGCACCGTGGAGCACACCGCCGAATCTTCGCGTCAGGCCAACGGCCTGGCCGAATCCTCCTCCGATGTCGCCCGGCGCGGCGGCGAGGCGGTCGACCAAGTGGTCGAGACCATGGAGGGCATTACCGCCTCCTCGCGGCAGATCAGCGAGATCGTCAGCGTGATGGACAGCATCGCCTTCCAGACCAACCTGCTGGCGCTCAACGCCTCGGTGGAAGCGGCCCGGGCCGGCGAGCAGGGCCGCGGCTTCGCGGTAGTGGCCGGTGAGGTCCGCCAGCTGGCAAGCCGCAGCGCCGAGGCCGCCAAGCAGATCAAGGGCCTGATCGACACCTCCGTGGAACGCACCGAGGAAGGCGCCGACCAGGTACGCCAGGCCGGCCAGACCATGGCCGAGATCGTCGAGAGCGTCACCCGGGTGACCGACGTGCTGGGCGAGATCACCGCCGCCACCGGCGAGCAGAGCGAAGGCATCAGCCAGGTCAACGTGGCGGTCTCCGAGCTCGACCGCATGACCCAGCAGAACGCCGCCCTGGTGGAGGAATCGACCACCGCCGCCGAGCAGCTCAAGGACCAGGCCGACCGCCTGACCGCCGCCGTGGGTGGCTTCACCCTGAGCCAGCGTCGCGCCGACGACGCCCCGGCCCGCCCGGCACCGGCACGGCGCCGCGTCGAGGAAGATGCCGAAGAAGCGTTCGCCTGAGGTGTCGTGTCCTTGTCCCGGTGACATGAAATAACACATGGGGACAAAATATGGCTTATACTTCGGATGTGGATATTCGATCCGATACCGGAGAAACGGCCATGATGGCGGCACAGGCACAGCAGCGCCCTGCGACCAATACCCCGGAAGCAGGGCGCGTCGCGCTCAAGTTCTTCTTCAACATCATGCAGGCCTGGGGGTGCTCTGTTACCCAGCAGCGCACCCTGCTGGGCGGCATCGGCAATACCACCTACCACAAGTATCGGAAGCTGCCCGAGGTGCGCCTGCCTCGCGACACCATGGAGCGGATTTCCTACCTGATGGGCATCCACAAGGCGCTGCGGATCCTGTTCAGCAACAGCCCGGAGAAGGCCTACGAATGGGTGCACAAGCCCAATGAGGCGGCGCCCTTCAATGGTCAATCGGCCCTCGCGTACATGCTTCAGGGTCGCGTGGTGGACCTGGCCGATACGCGCCGGTATCTCGATGCCGTCAGGGGGTGACCCTTGCGCTTGCCTCGCATCCTGCCCGCCTGGCACCACGCCTATCGCGTCATCAACAGCGCCTTTCCGCCGATCGATGTGTTCGAGGACACGCTCGATCCCGAGGACCTGGAACTCGCCTTCGCCATCGAAGGGATGACCAACGACAGGCTGCTCGAGGAGGCCGGCGAACTGGCCCGCGTGCCTCGTGTTGATCGCGTCTCCGGGCCCGGCTCGACGTCGATCATGGCCGCCTTCACTCATATCGGCAGGCGGTCACGATTCAGCGACGGTACCTTCGGGGTCTACGACTGCGCCAGCCGCCTGGATACGGCCATCGCCGAGACGCGTTTCCATCTGTCCGAGTTTCTGCAGGCCACTCGGGAGGGCACTGTCGAGATCACCATGCGGACCTATATCAACACCATCACCCAGGAGCTGGAGGATATCCGGCAGGGCCATGACGGGTTGCACGACCCAGACCCGGCGCGCTATGGGGAGGCTCAGGCCTTCGCCACTCGACGACGCGAGGCGGGCGCGTTCGGGTTGCTCTACCAGAGCGTTCGCGACCCCGGTCACGAGTGCGCCGCTATCTTTCGGCCACCCGCCCTCAGCATTCCGGACCAGGGCCCGCATCTGCGTTATCTATGGGATGGCAGGCAACAGGCGATCACCCATGTGCTGGAAGTGTCCGAGCATCGGTGAGGTCGGTGGTATCGTCTGGATGTCGTGGTGAAGGGGGCATACCTGACAACCGATGGACAGGTGTGATGACTTGACACGATGTTTTTTCGGTGCCTGGCAGTTGTCAAGGACTGCTTGACAACTGAGGCTTCGGGGAACTCACCACCTTTCAAGGGACATTCTGAATAATGTAACCGGCTTAGTGGGAGAGTAGTTGTCCCAGCATCGCCAGGGTATGGGCCTTCTGGTCGCCGACCGCGCGGGCATGCAGGTCGAGAAGCTGCTGGTAGTCGCCGGCCATGGCCTCAACCATGCCGCCGGCTTCGAAGCGATCCATAAGGGTGCGGGCATCCCGAATCACCTCATCGAGCTCGTCGATCACCCGCTGGTGTTCGTCTTCGGTCATGTGGCGAGTTCCTGAACGCGGCGGTAGAGCACCCGAGCGCTCTCGATGGCTACGGCCTCATGGGTATCGAGCGTCAGTGAGGCACTATTGCTCTGTTGGCAGCCTTGGCTGGCGTCTTCCAACTGCCGGGAGTAGCGCTGAATCAGATGCTCGAGGTTCATGCGAATCATCGAGATCTCCAGCTCGAACTCGATCTTCAGCTCCTCCAGCCTGGCCGTCTCGTCCTTATCGGTACAGCGCACGATGCGGCCTTGCAGCGTACTATCCACAAGCCGCTCGGTGGCATGGAGCTTGGAGATAAGGTCGTAGACCACATCGCGGGTCGAAACAGTCACTACCTATCTGGGCAAGTTCTCTTGTCGTGCTGATAGCTGCCGCAAAGGCTGCAGCGCCTAGCCGCGGGACAAGTTTGAACATTATGACCAATGCTGCCGCAATGCGAACATCGCTGCGGCTTGGGGCAGTTTCTTGCTGTATGGCTACCCGAGCCACAGATAGAACACGCCATTTTGCTTTTTCCTCTCCTTTATCCATAAAAGCGGGAGCCCGGAGGCCCCCGCTCATTTTTGTCACTCTGGGCTTGTCGGCTAGACCGCTTAACCCAGCAGCGACAGGGCGTTCTGCGGAAGCTGGTTGGCCTGCGCCAGTACGGAGGTGCCTGCCTGCTGCAGGATCTGATTCTTGGTCATATTGGCCACTTCGGTGGCGTAGTCGGCATCTTCGATGCGCGAACGAGCGGCGGAGAGGTTGGTTTCGTTGGTGCCCAGGTTGGTAATGGCAGACTCAAACCGGTTTTGAACGGCACCAAGATCGGAACGCAATGTGTCAACCTTGCTAAGCGCGTCGTCAAGCTGCTTGAGAGGGTTGTCAGTACTTCCATTCTGAAGGCTAGAGGCGCTCAGAGAGGTACCATCGACAGTGAACGCTGCAGTACTAGCAGTGGAAGTGGTATCTGCTTCCTGAGGATCCAGTGCTACATAAAAGGTCTTGGCACTACCGTCCGCATCGATATCCAGCCCCTTATTGGCCAGGCTATCAGAAGCAGCTTGGCCTGCGGCGTCGTCCGCCAGCGTAATGCTAACCTCAGCATACCAGTTGCCATTGCTGTCTACTTGGGCATTGCCAGTTGATGTATCACCAATTGTGACACTGCCGTTGCCGCTCAAGCCCAGGGAAGTTTGCAGGTCATTTGAGAAGTCATTGATGGTAGTCTCAGCTACCGACGTAGTATCACCATATGCTTCTTTCATGGCTGAAGTAGGACCACCAGTCTGAGCAGTTAATCCACCGGCAACATCAGGTCCAGAAACGCTGAAAGTGCTCAGCCCCAGCGTGGAAGAAGTGATTTCCTCCAGATTGACAGTGATTTGTTCACCATCGTTTGCGCCAACTTGAATGCCGAGCGCCTGATTATCTTCCAGAACTTTTACGCCATTGAAGTCAGTTTGCTGAGAAATTCGATTGATTTCGCCAAGACGTTGGTCAATCTCTGCCTGGATTGAGTCCAGGTCATCCTGGGAGTTTGTCCCATTCTGAGCCTGCACACTCAGTTCACGAACACGTTGCAGGTTATCGTTGACCTGGTTGAGGGCGCCTTCGGCGGTCTGGGCGACGGAGATGCCGTCGTTGGCGTTGCGCTGTGCCTGGGAAAGGCCGGTGATCTGGCTGGACATGCGGTTGGCGATGGCCTGACCGGCCGCGTCGTCCTGGGCGCTGTTGATGCGCAGGCCGGAGGACAGGCGCTCCATGGAGGTAGAGAGGGCATTCTTCGATTCGTTCAGGTTCTGCTGACCGATCATCGAGGTGATGTTGGTATTGATCACTGACATGGTGATTTCCTTCCAAGCTGTTGAGGGCTCCATTGGCGGACCCGTCACGTGGGCGCTCCGGGCCTGCCGCAACGGCGCCGTTGGCCGTTACTCCTTATATCGGTGGCCTGGAAGGGACCTTTAGGGTGTGACGTGAAAAATTTTGCTCTCGGCCTGGGGCGAACACCAAGCCAAGTCACCTGGGATGCGGTGGGCCAGGAGGGCGGTGATAGACTCGGGCTCCTTGCTCTTTACTCCTTACCCTTTACTTCTTGCTTCTGAACCCCATGCCCACCATCGACGTAATTATCGAGCTTTCCCCCGCCGCCTGCCTGGCCCATTACGAGGGCCGGGTGGGCGTGGTGCATACTCGTAGCCTGGATGGGCGTAGCGTGCAGTTTCCGGCCGAGGCGCTGCGGCGGGTGGTGACGCGGGACGGGGTGCATGGCGTCTTTCGTTTGTATGTCTCGCCCGAGGGTCGCTTCGAGGGGATTCGGCGGCTTTCGGCGCCGCCGGACAGTCGCTGATACGGCGCTTGCGGTGCGGTTTTATCGGGAGGTCATGGCCGCGACCCAGCTTGCCACGAAGTCGGCCGGGGGCTGCGGGCGGCCGAAGTGAAAGCCCTGGGCCTGGTCGCAGCCCAGCTGGGCCAGTTCGCGGGCCTGTTTCGGTGTTTCCACCCCTTCGGCGATGGTCTGCATGCCCAGGCTGCGGGCCATGGCGATGATGGTTTCCACGATGGCGCGGTCGTGGGGGCCGTCGAGCATCTCGCGCACGAAGGAAAGATCGATCTTGAGGGTGTCGGCGGCGAAGCGACGCAGGTAGGCCAGCGAGGAATAGCCGGTGCCGAAGTCGTCGATCGAGAGGGTGTAGCCGGCCTTGCGCAGGGTCTGGGTGATGGCGATGGCCTGTTCGGGGTCCCGCATGACGTCGCTTTCCGTCAGTTCCAGGTCGATGGACGAGGTCGGTGTGTGGCGGGTCAGTTCGGCGATGCGCCGGGCCAGGTCGGGGTCGGTGAATTGCTGGGCCGAGACGTTGATCGACAGCCGGCCCGGCAGGGGGTGGCCGTTGTGTCGCCAGGTGGCCAGTTGGCGAGCGGCCTTTTCGAGCACCCATTCGCCCAGCGGACGAATCAGCCCGCGCTCTTCGGCCAGCGGGATGAACTCCCCGGGGCTGACCCAGCCCCAGTCCTCGTCGTACCAGCGGCATAGCGCCTCGGCCCCCACCAGCTCGCCGCTGGCGAGATCGAACTTCGGCTGATAGTACAGCTCGAGCTTGCCCTCACCGAGGGCGAGGTGGAGCCGTTCGGTCATCCGCTGGCGGCGCTGCAGGGCCAGGGTCATCGAGGGGTCGAAGGGGCAGGTGCCGTCAGCCTGGTGCTTGGCGTGGTAGAGGGCGATGCTGGCGAACTTGAACAGCTCTTCGGGCGTGACGGCATCCCGCGGATACTGGGCGGTACCGATGCTGGCCGAGAGCGTAAAACGGTGGTGGTCGAGGGTGAGGGGGCGGCCTACGGCCTGGCGCATGCGCTCGAGGCATTGTTCCAGCTCCGGCGCCGTGGCTCGGGGCACCAGCAGGGCGAACTCGTCGCCGGAGAGCCGGGCCAGACGCTCGTGTGGCCCCAGGGCGGCGCGCAGCCGCCCGCCGAGAGTCGCGAGCAGCCGGTCGCCGACCTGATGGCCGAGGGTGTCGTTGATTTCCTTGAACCGGCGGATGTCGATCAGCAGCAGTGCCAGCGGGGTCTGGTCGCGTTCGGCGGCCTGGCGCTGATGGCTCAGGTCTTCCATGAAGCGAATGCGATTGGGCAGGCCGGTGGTGCCGTCGGTATAGGCCAGCTGGTGCATGCGTCGGTGGTCGTTGCGACGTTCCAGCTCGGCGGCGGCGCCGGTGGAGAGAATACGCAGCACCGAGGTGGCGAAGGCGTCGGCCTCCAGCGGCTGGCGATACAGCACCATGATGAAGCCGATGGGCTCGCCTCGGGTGTTGTCCAGCCGGCGGCCGATCCAGGCACAGGTATCCGCCGGGAAGCCCGGCAGCCCGGAAAGGCCTTCGTGCTGGATCATGATCTCTTGCTCGTGGAGCAGCGTCGCGCAGGGCGTGCCGGCCAGGGGCAGGCGGCCAGGGGCCAGGGTGCGGCCATCGGAGAGGGCGCTGATCAGGCTGACGATAGTCTCGTCGGGAAGAGGCGAGGCACTGGCGTCTGCCGTGGAGGCGGGCTCCAGCAGGGCGACGAAGCCGGCGTCGGCCTCGAGGGTGCGGGTCAGGGTGCTCACCAGTTGATGGAAGTAGTCGTCGCCGACGCGGCTGGTGACGGTGGAGGCGATCTGCATCACCGCCTCCTGCACGCGCTGGGCCTCGTGCTGCTCGGTGATGTCGGTGATGAAGCCTTCCAGGCAGTCGACCTGGCCGTTGGCGTCGAACACCGCCTGGCCCTGTTCCCACATCCAGCGAAGGCCGCCGTTGGCGGTCCGCAGGCGGTAGACGACCTGGAACGGCTCTCGCCGGGCGATGGCCTGCTGCACGGCGTCGTCGGCGTGCTGGCGGTCGTCCGGGTGGATGAGCTCGAGGTAGCTGATCCGACGGTTATGGGTAAGATCGGCGGGGGAGTAGCCGATCAGGTCGGTGGCCCCCTGACTGACCAGCAGCATGGTCCAGTCCGTGTCGTTGAGGCAGCGGTAGGCCATGCCCGGCAGATGATTGAGCAGGGTGTCCAGGCGGCGTTCGCTCTCCCGGGCGTGACGCTCGCTTTCCTGGAGGGCGCACTCGGCTTCTCGTCGGCCCAGTTCGGCACCGGCCTGGGTCGCGGCGATGCGCAGCAGCTCGTACTCCTGGTCGCTGGGTGCGATGGGGCGGTTGGCGAGGACGGCCAGTAGCCCCAGGTGGGCGCCGTCTGTCGTGAACAACGGCAGGCCCAGGTAACTCTCGACCTCGAGCTCCCGCAGCATGCTGTCATGGGGGAAACGGGACTGCACATTGCCGGGGTACAGGCACATTTCGTGGCTGGCCACCGTCTCGCAGGGCGTGCCGGCCAAGGCATACTGCACGTTCGCCAGATGCTGTCCTCGGGACCAGATGGCCAGGGTCTGGGCTTTGTCGTCCCGCACCCGGGCGATCAGTACATGATCGGCCGAGAGCAGTTGGGCCAGCCGTTCCACCAGGGTGTCGAAGAAGTCGGTGGAACCGCTGTGGCCAAGCCCTTCGGCGAGTTGCCGGAAGGCCTCTTCGGCAGTGATCCGAGCGGGCATGGGTGGGTTCCTCCCCCGTGTCAGTGTTGTTGTTCCGGGGCCGTCGTGTCCAGCGGCATATCGGAAGATTGCGGGTTAGGGCAGGTCGACGGCAAGGCCTGATATGCCAGGGCCATGACAGGGCATGCGCGGGTTTCAAGTTGTGCCGGTGTCGGCCGATGTAGTACGAACACGTTTCTTTATAGCGCAACGAGAGGCACAAGGATGGTGGAGGACGGCTACGACCGGGTGGAAAGTCCCATGGAGATCGAGGCACTGCTCGAGGCGTTGATGGCGCCGGGTGGCGCCTCGCTCCAACTGGAGGACGCCGGGGGAGAGCCGTTGCCGGTGCTGGTGATGGATCATCGGCCCGGCGAGGAACTGCAGCTGGACATCAGCGCGATCCGCGAGGTCGCGGGGTCGCTGCAGCGCGGTCGTCCCTTCCGCCTGCTGGGTCGCAGTCAGGGCAAGATGGTGCGCACCTCGGTCCTGAGCATGCAGGCGTGCCAGGACGACGAGGGCCGGCTGGTCTGTCGCAGTGACTATCCGCGCAGCCTCGAGGTCCTGCAGCGCCGCGAGACGTTCCGCGCCGGGTTGCGGCTCGGCATGGAGGTCGGGGCGATCCTGCGCACCATCGAGGGGGGCGGTCGCGCGATCCAGGGGGATCTCAAGGACCTCTCCCTGGAGGGGTGCCGGCTGGAGTTGCCGCTGGCTGCGGGCGGTCTGCTGGGGGAAGTGTCGGTGCCGCTGGAGATCGAGCTCTGCTTTCCCGATGGCACGCGCTACGCCGTCCGTCAGGCATCGCTGCGGCACCGGCACGCGGATATGGAGCGTCGCGTGATCCAGGCAGGGTTCCGGTTCGAACAGGGCGGCGCCGAGCAGGAGCGCAAGCTGTGGTATTTCGTGCGTGCGATCGAGCAGGAGGCGGCGCGCCATGTCGAGGGCGACGATGCGTCCCGGCTGCCGTCCCCCTTGTTCCAGGCCTCGGTGAGCGCTTCCCCCACGATAGGGCGTCGCAACATGTGCCGTTATGCCACGCCCATGGCGAAGCGCTTGTCGCGCGTGGCCGGCTATCTGGATGCCCAGCTCCTCGAACTGCAGCAAGGCGGCGAGGTCTCCTCGGTGCAGTTGTCGCGCCACGCCGATCTGCTGCTGTCGTTGCGTGACGAGGATCGCGAGGGGCTGCTGTTCGCCACACGCTGCCTGCACGAGGAGACCTGGCTGGTGCGCCACTGCCTGAGCGTGGCGGTGCAGTTGCTCGACCTGTTGCAGGATGCTTCGCCGCCCCGCGAGCTGTGCAAGGCCATTGCGGCCTCGGCCATGCTGCACGATCTGGGCAAGGCGTTGTTGCCGAACGAGCTCTGGGAGCAGGCCTCGCCGAGTGACGAGGAGCGGCAACGGATGCGGGAGCATGTCGCTGCCCTCGGGCCTCGCCTGCGTCATTGCCACTGGCTGGCCGGCGCGGTCCGTGCCTCGGTGGTGGAGCGCATCAACGAACGCCTGGATGGCAGCGGTTATCCACAGGGCCTGGGCGACGAGCAACTGGGAGAACTCGAACGCGCCGCCGCCGTGGTCGATGTCGGGGATGCCATGCGACGCGACCGAGCGGATCGCCCCGCCTGGAGCGTCCAGGAAGTGCAGCGCCATCTGGTGGCACATCCCGAGGCGTTCGATGCACGCTGGGTGCGGCGTTACTGCCGGCGATTCGGGCGTTATCCGGTCGGCTCGTTGGTGCGCTTTTCGAGCGGAACCCTGGGGTGGGTCCAGGGGCTGGACGACAGCGGGGCGATCGCTCGTGTCCAGCTTACCGAGACGGTCGGCCCGCCGACGGATGAGCTGGGCAAGGTCCTTCAGGGTGACGTGAGCCAGCGCCTGGGTGAGGTGGTCGAAGAAGTCGTGGTGGGCGTGTGAATACAGTGCCTAAAGTTCCTGGGGGGCTGGCCGATAAAGGAGAAAATAGCCCATTCGACAAGGTCTGCTCGTGGCATCGTTGCCGACGGCGCTTGTCAGACTGGCCCACTTCGTCTCGGTAAGGAAACGTCATGGCGTCGATATCATCGCTGGGTATCGGGTCCGGCATGGACCTGAATGGCTTGCTGGATCAGTTGAAATCGGCCGAGCGCGAACAGCTCGAGCCCATTACCGCTCAGCAGCAGAGTTATGAAGCGAAGGTTTCCGCTTACGGCAAGCTGAAGAGCGCCTTGTCATCCTTTCAGGACGCGGCGGCCAAGCTCAACGGCGAGGAGCTTTACCAGAGCCTTTCCAGCAACGTGAGTGGTGACAGTGTCACCGCGACTGCCTCCAGCGAGGCTCAGGCGGGGCGCTATGACGTGTCGGTGGACGAGTTGGCGCGCGCCCAGAGCCTGGCGTCCCAGGGCTTCGCCGAGCGTGACGCCGAACTCGGAGCCGGTAGCCTGACCGTCGAAGTCGGCACCGGCGACGCTGCCCAGACCCTGAACCTCGATATCGCCCAGGCTGACAGTTCCCTCGAGGGCATCCGCGATGCCATCAATGCCGAGGGATCCGGCGTGACGGCATCCATCGTCAACGACGGCAAGGACAACCCGCATCGCCTGGTGCTCACCAGCGACAAGACGGGGACCGAGTCGACCATCCAGTCGGTCGATTTCGACAGCGACGCGGGCGATGGCACTCTGGATGCCAAGCTCTCCTATGGGGTCGCCGATGCCACCATGGAGCAGACCGTGCAGGCCAAGGATGCGGCCCTGAGGGTCAACGGCTTGAGTATCAGCAGTCAGTCCAATCAGGTCGAGGGCGCCATTCAGGGGGTCACCCTGGACATCGCCGAGACGGGCGATTCCACCGTCGAGGTCGAGCTCAACAATCGCGGCCTGCGTGACGGGGTGTCGGGCTTCGTCGATGCCTACAACAGCCTGCGTGGGACCATCGATTCGCTGACCAGCTTCAACGCCGAAACCGGCGAGGCCGGCGAGCTGCTCGGCGACAGCACTCTGCGCGGCATCGAGTCGAGGTTGCGTGACATCATCGGCGGGCAGGTCGGTGGTGGCGAGCTCAACATGCTCAGCGAGGTGGGGATCGACCTGGAGGTCGAGGGTACTCTGACACTCGATGATGATGCGCTCGATGACACCATCATGGACAACCGTCAGGCGCTGGCCGACCTGTTTGCCGGCACCGAGTCGAACGACGGGCTCACCGATACCCTCGATACGGCCCTGGAAAGCATGTTGAAGGAGGGTGGCACACTCGATAACGCGACCAGTGGCGTGGAGTCGCGTATCGAGGGGCTCAACGAGCGATATACCCGCATGGAGGGCTCCATCGATCGGACGATCGAGCGCTATCGCAGTCAGTTCAGCCAACTGGACGGCATGATTGCCAATATGAACCAGACCAGTACCTACCTGAGCCAGCAGTTCAGCGCGCTCAGCGGTTAATGTGACAATTCGCCGACGTGATCTGGGCGAGCGGGAGTAGAGGAGAGCGAGATGACAGGCACATACGGCGCTACCTATGGGCGCGGTGCAAGCACCTATGCCAGGATCGGGGTGGAGAGTGGCGTGATGTCCGCCAGCCCGCATCAGCTGATCACGATGTTGTTCGACGGCGCCCAGGCGGCCATTCGGGCGGCTCGTATCCACCTCGAGGCAGGCAATCTGGCCGAAAAAGGCAAGTCGATCTCCAAGGCGCTGGATATCGTCAACAATGGTTTGCTGGCGGCTCTGGACGGGGAGCGCGGCGGCGAGGTGGCGGGTAACCTGGCGTCGCTCTACGAGTACATTGCCCGTCGCCTGCTGGCCGCCAATGCCCACAATGACGTCGACGCCCTGAACGAGGCGGAGCGCCTGCTGGATGACATCGCCTCGGCCTGGCGGGACATCGAGCCCCAGGCCGCGGGAGCTTGAGCATGGGGCAGTCTCTCGATGGAGCGCTCGTTTCGAGCGATGCCGTGCTCGACGCCTACACCCGCCTGCTGACGCGCAGCGAAAGCATGCTGGAATCCGCCCTGGCGGCCGACTGGGAGGCCCTGGTCGATCAGGAAACCGAATATGTGCAGCAGGTGGAGCGGTTGTCGACCCTCGATGCCGGCGTCTCCCTGGATGGCGAGGAGCAGCGACACAAGGCCGAATTGCTGGAGCGTATCCTCGCGAACGACCTGGAGATACGCCGCCACCTCATCCAGCGTCGCGATGAGCTGGGCGAGCTGATCGGCGTCTCCCGGCGGCAGCGCGATCTGCAGCGTACCTACGGGGCCGGCGCCAGGCCCGGCGTCATCGATGCCGGGTCGCGCTTCGGGGCGGATTCGTCGTGAGCGGTATCACGCCGCTGCTGGACACGCTGCTGCACCAGGTGCTGGGCAAGCGCGCCGATGTGCCGCCCCCCAGGGACCTGAACCAACCGGTCAAGCCGGTCGCCCCCGGCGATGCGCCCCGCGCCCTGCACAGCGACTCGCGACTCGACGCCCGCTCGCCGCCGGGGCATGCCGTGCCCACCGCTCGGGAGGCGCCACGCACCGCCGTGCCACTGCCGGGTGCGGAGGCCGCGGCCCCGGCCTCGACGCATACCCACTTCAGCGCGACGGCACGGGCCATCGCCGACCTGCTGCTGCGTTTTCCCGCCCCTACCTCGGTCGTGACCCCTGCCGCCGCCCTGCTGAATGCCGATCAGTCGATCTCGCCCTCCCTGCTGGCGCAACGCCTCAAGGGCAGCGTGCGAGACAGCGGGCTCTTCTACGAATCGCACCTGGCGCGCTGGTTCGCGGGAGGGCTGTCGCGTCAGCAGCTCGAACGCGAGCCTCAGATGTGGCGGACCCTGGTCTTCACGCCGGCGGCGACCTCGCGAACGGGGGCCGCTCCCTTGATCGGCGCCACTGCGGCCGCCGGCGAAGCGGGAAGCCCGACCGGGGAGGCACCACGTTCCTCGCCGTCCGGTGCCGTGGCCGAGCATCGCGCGCCGGTTCATGAGCACTTGCAGGGGCTGGTTCGCCATCAACTGGAAATGCTGGCGGCGCCGACCCTGCGCTGGGAGGGCGATGTCTGGACCGGCCTGTTCATGGCATTGGCGGTGCACCTGCCACCCGAAGGGCGGGAACATCGGCGCGACGACGATGAAGCGCCCTCGCACGGTGAAGCGGGTACCTGTCGTTCTGAGCTGACCCTGGACGTGGCGGGGCTGGGCGCCATGCGGGTGGCCCTGCGAATGGGGGCGACGACACTGGATGTCACCCTGCAAGCGCGCGACGAGACGGTCCTGTCGGATCTGGCGACGGCGCTCGAGACGCTGCGCCAGCGGCTGGAACGCCATGGCTTCGAGCGTGTTCAGTTACGTCTGGAAACCTGGCGGGAGGAAGGCGAATGACCGACGATGACGCACGTCGACGGGCCGTGGCGCTGGCTTATGGTGATGATGACGCGGCACCCCGGGTCGTGGCGCGTGGCTATGGCGAATTGGCCGAGCGCATCGTCGAGGAAGCGCGACGCCAGGGCGTTCATGTCCACGATGCCCCGGAGCTGGTGGGGCTGTTGATGCAGCTTGATCTGGACGAAGAAATTCCGCCCAGGCTGTATCGGGTCATCGCCGAACTGCTGCTCTGGCTGCACGAAAGGGCCGGTGATGAGCGTTGAATGACGGCCATTTCGTCGGCATGATGTCGTCTTTTTTGTATTTTTTTGTAACGATCCTGCCCGAATTCTCTTTCCTGCCTGTGCAATAGCATTGCCTTAATAAGATGATTTGCTAGCGCTTTTTCATCACATTGGGCAATGCAAAATTCCCTTAGGACCCGACCGTTGGTGGCGCGATGTTGCATCCACCGGTGGAGCATAGACAATGTTGCACAAATGAAAAAAAGCGGTCGTATGCTGTGCTTTTCGTGAGATGAAGGCATCACGACAGGTAGGGCGTATGAGGCCGTGCCGAATAAATAAATGCGGTAAAAGCAGGGAATTATGAAAACGAACGAATACCTGGATGAGATCCGGGAAATGAATCTTGCGTATCTCCTGTTGGCGCAGCGCCTGCTGCATGCCGATCGAGAAGAAGCCATGTTTCGGCTCAAGATCGATGATGCCATGGCCGATTTTCTTTTCTCATTAGGCGCCCAGCAGCTTTCGAGGTTAGCAAATACCAACCAGCTGTTATGCCAGCTCGGTCATGACGGCGTCGAGCCATTGCGCCAGGTGGTCGACAATCCGCGCGAACAGGGGTTGTCCCACTTTCACTCCTCATTGCTGATGGCGTCCCGGCCCCTGTCGTCGAGTCTGTCGCCAGAGGAGGGGCGTGGCCATGTCGACTAAGAGCCTGCTGGATGAGTGGCGACAGGTCCGCCTCGCCATTGACCTGATCGAACTGGGAGCCCGGCTGCAGGTGCTCGAGACCGAAACCGATCTCAGCCGTGCCCGACTCATCCGGCTGTTCAAGGAAGTGCGCGGCATGTCGCCCCCCAAGGGCATGCTGCCCTTCTCCACGGACTGGTTCATCACCTGGATGCCCAACATCCATTCGTCGTTGTTCTACAACGTCTACCTGCGCCTGCGCGAGGATCATGGCTGTTCGCGCATGTCGGGCTTTATCAAGGCCTACCGCCTCTATCTGGAGCAGGTCGCGATCGATGATGCCGATGCCGTGCTGGGCTTGACCCGAGCCTGGACCCTGGTGCGCTTCTTCGAAAGCGAGCAACTGCAGCTTTCCAGTTGCACGCGCTGCCATGGCCGTTTCGTGGCCCATGCCCACAGCCCCAGCCACGACTACGTCTGCGGCATCTGTCAGCCGCCTTCGCGGGCCGGCAAGACGCGCAAGCGTCGCGAACAGGCCGACGCGGCACGTCGCGTACCCCCAGCCCTGGAGGCCTCGAGCCAGGCTTGAGAGCCGGGCGGCGTCCCTGTCGAGGGGCGCCGCAGTTTTTTGTGCCGCGCCCTCAAGTTTTGTTACGCCGGCGCCGATATCCAAGACAGTTACGTCATTCACGTTCCTGCTAAGGATGTCGGCCGTGCTGATCCCCATAGGTTACTTGATCGTCCTGCTCTCCGTTTTCGGCGGCTTCGTGCTGGCCGGCGGTAGTCTCGGGCCGCTGTTCCAGCCCACGGAGCTGCTGATGATCGGCGGTGCGGGGGTGGGGGCTTTCGTGGCTTCCAACAACGGCAAGGCGCTCAAGGCGTCGTTCCGCATCATTCCCCGGCTGCGTCGCTCCAAGAAGTACGACAAGGCGATGTACCTGGAACTGATGACGCTGCAGTACAAGATCCTGACCAAGATTCGCCGCGACGGCATGCTCGGCATCGAGCGGGACATCGACGACCCGCAGGAAAGCTCGCTGTTCAACGACCATCCCAAGGTCCTGGCCGACCCCATGATCATGACCTTCCTGACCGATTATCTGCGTCTGATGGTCAGCGGCAGCATGGATCCCATGGAGCTCGACGAGCTGATGCTCCACGAGATCGAGGCCTTCGAGCAGGAAGCCCATGTCCCGATCGACGCCATCGGTCGCATCGGCGATGCCATGCCGGCGTTCGGCATCGTGGCGGCGGTGATGGGGGTGGTGAAGGCCCTGAGCACCGCCGCCGCCGGCCCCGAACAGATGGGGCAGATGATCGCCCACGCCCTGGTCGGCACCTTCCTGGGCATCCTGCTCGGCTATGGCTTCATCATGCCCCTGGCGAGCCGCATCGAGCGCCAGGCCAAGGAAGCCGAGAAGATGCTGCAGTGCATTCGGGTCACCCTGCTGGCGAGCTTGCATGGCTATGCCCCGCAACTGGCCGTGGAGTTCGGGCGCAAGGCGCTGCATACGGCTGACCGGCCGAGCTTCACCGAGATGGAAGAGTACGTGCGACAGGCCAAGTCGGTGGCGGGGAGTGCATGAGTCAGGGCGACAACAGACGACCGATCATCATTCGGCGCAAGCGGGTCGTTCATCGCCACCATGGCGGTAGCTGGAAGATCGCCCTGGCGGACTTCATGACGGCGTTGATGGCCCTGTTCCTGGTCATGTGGATCCTGTCGACGGCCAGCCGCCAGGAGCGCGAGGGCGTAGCCGAGTATTTCAGCACGCCCCTGGTGACCGCCATTGCCGGTGGCGACAGCGCCTCGATGAGCGAGAACGTCATTCCCGGCGGCGGGCCCGATCCCGTCTATACCGAGGGCGAACGCGCACGGGTCGACATGCGCCAGCGCTCGCGTCCCAGCGAGCAGCAGCGCCGCGCCTTCCGCGACCTGCAGCGGCGCATCGAGATGGCCATCGATGCCGACCCGGACCTCAAGCAACTCCGCGACCAGTTGCGTTTCGACATGACGCCGGAAGGGCTGCGCATCCAGCTGGTGGATTCCGAGCAGCGCCCCATGTTCGAGCTTGGCAGCGACCAGGTCGCGCCCTACATGCGTGACCTGCTGCGCCTGATGGCGCCGATGCTCAACGAGCTGCCCAACGACCTCAGCATCAGTGGCCACACCGACAGCCTGGCCTACCTGAACGGGTATCACGGTTACGGCAACTGGGAACTGTCCTCTGCGCGCGCCAACGCGTCGCGTCGCGAGCTGGTCGCCGGGGGGCTGGATCCGGCCAAGTTGCTGCGGGTCGCCGGTTTCGCCGACCAGGTGGTGATGCCGGATACCGAGCCGAGCGATCCGATCAACCGACGCATCGAGTTGCTGATCCTGTTCGAGCAGGTGGCCGAGCGCATCCGCGCGCCGGGGCAACTGGATGATCTGGGCGTGCCTTCGCCCACCCGTAATGGCCCCTCCGGCGTCTCGACGCCGCTGGAGGAGTTCAACGAGAGCCTGCGTGAGACGTTTGGCAAGCCGCCCGAGTCCTGACGGGCCGTCAACATCCAGGCTGGAGAGACGTGCATGGATATCACTGATTTCTACGACACCTTCTTCGAGGAGGCCGAAGAACTGCTGGCCGACATGGAGCGCCACCTCCTGGCGATCGATGTCGACGACCCGGATGTCGAGCAGCTCAATGCCATCTTCCGGGCGGCGCACTCGATCAAGGGGGGTGCCGGCACCTTCGGCTTCGATGTGTTGCAGCAGACCACGCACCTGTTCGAGAACCTGCTGGATCATGCCCGGCGCGGCGAACTGACGCTGCGTCGGGACATCGTCGATACCTTTCTGGAAACCAAGGACATGCTCCACGACCAGCTGGACGCCTACCGTAGCGATGACGTGCCCGACCGGGCCGCTTTCGACCGCATCTGCCGGACCCTGCAACAACTGGCGATGGAGGAGATCGGTCAGGCGCTCGATGGTGCCGACGGCATGTCCTCCGAGCCCGAATCCCCGGCGCCGGAGACTGAGACAGCGCCCGCCGATGAGACGTCACCGGCGCCTGATGCCGGGGCGGAGCCCGAGCAGGCGCCGGACGATGGCCGGCTGGTGGTCTCCCTGCTCGGGGTCGGCGACAAGGATCGCGACCTGCTGGTGGAGGAGCTCGAGCAACTGGGCGAGGTTCAGGCCCGGGAGGGCGATACGGACTGCTACCGGGTGACCCTCGAGACCTCGGTGGGGCGCGAGGATATCGAGGCGGTGATGTGTTTCATCGTCGAGCCCGAACAGCTCCGTGTCGAGGCGGCGTCCGCGCCCGCGGCGGGCGAGGCCGCCGCGACGGAAGCGAAGGTGGCCGAAGAAACGGTCACCGAAACAACGATCACCGAAACAACGGGCACCGACCAGCCGTCACCGGCATCCGGCGCGGCAAGCGCCAACGAGGCGGCACCGTCCTCGTCCGATACTGCCAGCCAGCCCGATGCCTCCGGGACGCCTGCCGGGTCCGGCAAGCCCAGGCCGTCGAGCAAGTCGAAGAAAAAGGCCAAGAGTGGTGGGGAGACATCCTCGATCCGTGTCTCCGTGGACAAGGTCGACCAGATCATCAACCTGGTCGGCGAGCTGATCATCACCCAGTCGATGCTCGACCAGACCGTCAGCGAGCTGGAAGACGTCAATCACACCGGGCTGAACAACGGCCTCAACCTGCTGCGGCGCAATGCTCGCGACCTGCAGGAGGCGGTGATGTCGGTGCGGATGGTGCCGATGGACTATGTGTTCAGTCGCTATCCGCGCCTGGTGCGCGACCTGGCCGGCAAGCTCGACAAGGACGTGGAGCTGGTCACCGAGGGCGAGTCCACCGAGCTCGACAAGAGCCTGACCGAGCGCATCATCGACCCGCTCACCCACCTGGTACGCAACAGCCTGGATCATGGCCTCGAGTCGCCGGAAGCACGCGAGGCGGCCGGCAAGCCGCGCACCGGCCGGCTGACCCTGTCGGCCCAGCACCAGGGCGGCAACATCCTGATCGAGGTGATCGACGACGGCGCCGGCCTGGACCGCGACCGGATCCTGGCCAAGGCGCGCAGCAACGATCTGCCGGTCAGCGACAGCATGAGTGACGATGAGGTCTGGCAGCTGATCTTCGCCCCCGGCTTCTCCACGGCCCAGGAAGTCAGCGATGTGTCCGGGCGCGGCGTCGGCATGGACGTGGTCAAGCGCAACATCCAGAACATGGGCGGCCACGTCGAGATCGCCTCGGTGACCGGCGAGGGCACCACCACCCGCATCGTGCTGCCGCTGACCCTGGCGATCCTCGACGGCATGTCGATCAAGGTCGGTGACGAGGTCTTCATCCTGCCGCTGTCGGCGGTGCTCGAGTCGCTGCAGCCGGACAAGCGGGATCTCTACGCCATGGCCGGCGACGACGTGGTGCTCAAGGTGCGCGACGAATACCTGCCGGTGGTGCCCGTCCACGAGGCCCTCGATGTGGCCGGGGCGCGTACCGAGCTCGACGAGACCATCGCCGTGATCGTCCAGGGTGAGGGGCGTCGCTACGCCTTGCTGGTGGATGACCTGATCGGCCAGCAGCAGGTGGTGGTGAAGAACCTGGAGACCAACTACCGCAAGGTGCCGGGTGTGTCGGCGGCCACCATTCTCGGCGATGGCAGCGTGGCCCTGATCCTCGACATCGCCGATCTGCACCGTCTCAACCGTACCAAGAAGGAGGCGCGTCGCGGCCAGCATCCCGGCGACGTGCCGACTGCCCATCCCAAGGAGGTAGAGCCGTCATGAGTACCCCGAACACCAATGCCGCCCTGGCCGCCACCGAGGAGCAGAACCGCGAGTTCCTGGTCTTCTCGCTGGGCGACGAAGAGTACGGCATCGACATCCTCAAGGTGCAGGAGATCCGTGGCTACGAGAATGTCACGCGCATCGCCAACGCGCCCGACTTCATCAAGGGTGTGACCAATCTGCGCGGCGTGATCGTGCCGATCGTCGACCTGCGCATCAAGTTTCGCCTGGAGAAGGTGGAATACGGCGGCCAGACCGTGGTCATCGTGCTCAATGTCGGCGACCGGATCGTCGGCATCGTGGTCGATGGCGTCTCCGACGTCATGACCCTCACCCCCGAGCAGATCAAGCCGGCACCGGAGTTCGGCGTCACCCTCTCGTCCGATTTTCTGAGCGGCCTGGGCAGCCTGGAAGACCGCATGCTGGTGCTGGTCGATATCGACAAGCTGCTGACCAGCGACGAGATGGCCCTGGTGGACTCCGTCGGCGAGTAAGCGTCGACCCATAACGATAAAACCCGTGGGGGAGCTATGCGCCGACTGACAACGACACAAAAACTGTGGGCCTCCCTGGGACTCATCTGGCTGGCCATGCTGCTGATGGTGGGCTGGGGAGCCTGGGAGAACCGCGAGACCAGGCTCGACGAGCGTCGAGCGGGCCTCGAGGTCTACATCGACCTGGCGATGGGCGTGATCGAGGAGCAGGACGCGCGCGCCGAGGCCGGCGAGATCAACACCGAGCAGGCCAGGCAGCGTGCCGCCGAGATCATCAAGAACATGAGCTACGACGAGGGGCGTGGCTATTTCTATGTCTTCAACGACGATCTGGCGTTGCTCAGCCATCCGCGCCTGCCGGAGGGCACCTCCGTCGCCGACTTCCAGAACGTCGAGGAGCGTTTCCTGTTCCGCGAGTTCCTCGAGGATGTGGCCGAGGACGATGGGTTCGTCGACTACCTCTGGGCCCACGAGGAAGGCAGCGAACCGGCGCCCAAGTCCTCCTTCCACGCGCGCTTCGACGACTGGGGCTGGACCGTCGGCACCGGGGTCTACATCGACGATATCAATGCCGCCTTCATCGCCTCGCTGAGCCGTAGCCTGCTGGCGCTGCTGGTCATCGGCGTGCCGGTCAGCCTGATGATGCTGCTGGTGATCCGGGGCATCACGCGAGGGCTGGGGGGTGATCCCCGCTACGCCGTGGACGTGGCGCGCTCCATCGCCGACGGCGATCTCTCCCGCGAGGTACGACTGCGCGAGGGTGACCAGGGCAGCCTGCTGTTCGATATCGAGCGCATGCGTCGTGCCCTGGGCAGCACCATCGGGGATATCCGCCGGGACGTCGACGACGTGGGAGGCGTGGTCGACGAGATCGATGCCGGCAACGACGAGCTGGCCACCCGCACCGAGCAGCAGGCCTCGGCGCTGAGCGAGACGGCCTCGAGCATGGAAGAGCTGACCACCACGGTGCGTCACAACGCCGATCATGCCGAGCAGGCCCGCACCTTGTCCGGCGAGACCGCCTCGAACGCGGCGCGTGGTCGGTCGGCCATGGAAGAGGTGGTGGCCGCGATCAACGAGATCAACGACAGCGCCACCCAGATGAACGGCATCGTCGACACCATCGATTCCATCGCCTTCCAGACCAACATCCTGGCGCTCAACGCCTCGGTGGAGGCGGCCCGTGCCGGCGAACACGGGCGCGGTTTCGCGGTGGTCGCCGAGGAGGTGCGACAGCTCGCCAGCCGCTCGGCATCGGCGACCCGCGAGATCAAGACATTGATCGAGCGCTCCGACGGCAAGGTCGTCGAGGGCACCCGGCGGGTCAAGGAGACCGACGAGATCATCGCCGGCATCGCTGCCGATATCCAGCAGCTCACCGCCCTGGTCGGCGAGATTTCGACCGCCACCCAGGAGCAGAGCCAGGGCATCGAGCAGGTCGGCGAGGCGGTCACCCAGATGGATCAGATGACGCAGCAGAACGCCAGCCTGGTGGAAGGCCATACCGATGCGTCCCGGCGCCTGGTGGAGCGCAGCCAGCACCTGCGCGAGCGCGTGGCGCGCTTCCGGGTCGCCGCCGAGCGGGATGAGCCCGCCACGCCGGATACCGAGGGGGTATCGCGTCGGACCGGTGCGCCCGAGTCGGCGGAAACCTGCTGAAGGAGCACGGGATGATGCAAGACCGTTGGAACAACCGGGCGGCGATGAACCGCCCGATGACAGGAGAGAGTCGTGAAGCTTCTCGATAACATGACCGTTCGGGTCAGCTGGAGTCTGGTACTTGCGGTCTTCGCCGCACTGGTGCTGGTGCTGAGTGCCCTTGGCCTCTACACCGTACGCTACAGCGAGGATTCGCTGCGTACCCTCAATGAGGTCAATGTCGACCAGCAGTCGACCCTCAATCGCACCAACTCGCAGATGCTGTTCGCCCAGATGGAACTGCGCAACCTCCAGGCCAGGCTGTCGCAGGCCGTCTGGCCGGAGGATCGCGAAGCGGTGCAGGCCGATGCCGAGGCGCTGACCGAGGCTTTCGACGAGGTCGAATCGACCTTCCAGGAATTCCTGGCGCTGCCCCGCCAGGACGGGCAGCAGCCGCGTATCGAGGCGGTCAGGGAGAGTTTCGAGGCGCTGATGAACGAGGGGCTGCGTCCGCAGCAGCAGGCCTTGCTGGACGGCAGCGCCCAGGCGTTCACGGATCTGCTGCCCGACGTGGAGCAGCTCACCCAGCAATTCTATGACGACGCCGTCGTCTTCTTCTCCACCGCCGAGAAGAACGGCGCCGCCCTGTACGACGACTTCTTCGACCTGGTCAAGGTGCTGGAGATCGCCATGGTGGTGGTGCTGGTGATCGCCGTGCTGACCATCATCCTGGTGCTCTGGGGCGTGACCGCCAATGTCGTGCGCCCGCTCGGCCGGCTGGTCGGCTACTTCGAGCGCATGGAGCAGGGCGACCTGTCCCAGGACATCCCGACCCGGGGCAACAATGAGATCGGTCGCCTGTACAGCTCGCTTGGCCAGATGCAGGCCGGCCTGGCCCAGACAGTGGGCACTGTGCGCGCCAGCAGCGAGTCGATCCACCAGGGCACCCAGAGCATCGCGAGCGGCAACAACGACCTCTCGTCGCGCACCGAACAGCAGGCCGCCTCCCTGGAAGAGACGGCATCGAGCATGGAGGAACTGTCCTCCACGGTGGGGCAGAACGCCGAGAACGCCCAGCAGGCCAGCCAGTTGGCCGCCGAGGCATCGCGCACCGCCGAGCAAGGTGGCCAGGTGGTGGGCGAGGTCGTCACGACCATGCACGAGATCAGCCGTGGCTCCCATCGTGTCGCCGAGATCATCGGCACCATCGATTCCATTGCCTTCCAGACCAACATCCTGGCGCTCAACGCCTCGGTGGAGGCGGCCCGTGCCGGCGAGCACGGCCGTGGCTTCGCCGTGGTGGCCCAGGAGGTGCGCAACCTGGCCAGCCGTTCGGCTTCCGCCGCCAGCGAGATTCGCGAGCTGATCGAGGCTTCGGTCAAGCAGGTGGATGCCGGCACCGGCAGCGTCGACCAGGCCGGCCGGACCATGACCGAGGTGGTCCAGTCCGTCCAGCGGGTCAGCGACATCATGGACGAGATTGCCGCCGCGTCCACCGAGCAGAGCAACGGCATTTCCCAGGTCAACGAGGCCGTGACCCAGATGGATCAGGTCACGCAGCAGAATGCCGAGCTGGTCCAGCAGGCCGCCAGTGCCGCGACGCAGCTTGAGTCCGAGAGCGGGCGTCTGCGCGAGGCCACCCAGCGCTTTCGTCTGCGCGAGGACGCCGGGACCATGCGAGCGGTCAGCGAATCGGCCGACGGGAATGACACCAGTGACCTGGCGCGCTGGATGCCGGCGCTGATGCCGGCGGGTCGAGAGCCGGCCGACAAGGAGACCAACGCTTCGAGCAAGGCCCGCGACACGGGCCGCGACGAAGAGTGGGAATCCTTCTGAAGGGCAGGCTGCGCCGGCCACCGCGCCGGCGCCGATCGATAACAATGCCATCGGTAGCGGCCTCTAGCCGCCGTGGGGAGACCATATGCGCAACAACCAACCCGTCACGCAACGAGAGTACGTCCTGCAGGACGATCATTTCCTGATCTCCCGCACCGACCTCAAGGGGCGCATCACCTATGCCAACCCTGCCTTCGTGGAGGTGAGTGGCTTCGAGCACGATGAACTGATCGGTTCGCCGCACAATCTGGTGCGTCATCCCGACATGCCGCCGGCGGCCTTCGAGGACCTGTGGCGCACCCTGAAGGCCGGTCGTCGCTGGCGGGGCGTGATCAAGAACCGCCGCAAGGACGGCGACCATTACTGGGTCAGCTCCAGCGTCTCGCCGATCCTCGAGGACGGCAAGGCGGTGGGCTTCGTGTCGATGCGCACCAAGCCGTCGAAAGCCGAGGTGGAGCGTGCCGAGTCGGTCTATGCGCGGATGAACGAGGGACGTTCGACCGGTCATGCGCTCGATCATGGCCAGCTCAAGCGCAAGGGGCTGAGCGGCTGGCTGGGTCGTCTCAACGTACGCAGCATGCGTGCCAAGGTCATCGCCATGATCCTGGTGGCCGGCGTGCTGCTGCTGGCCAGCGGCGGGATCGGCATGTGGGGATTGGACCGTGCCGATGCACGCCTGGAGGCGCTGGACCGTGATGGTCTTCAGGACGTGGCCCGCCTGCAGCAGATCGACCAGCAGGTGACGCGCAGCCACCAGATGCTGACCAGCAGCGCGCCGGTGGAGCTGCTCGAGAACCGGGATACGCTGATCGAACGGCTCGAGGGCATCGAGTCCTCGATGAACTCGATGTGGGCGACCTACCGGGAGCGCGACCTCAATCAGGGCGAGCAGGCCGATGCCTTTGGCGAGGACCTGAACGCCTATATCGCTGACGGCATTGACCTTTCCCTCGAGCTGCTGGGCAGCGAGGATAACTTCCGGGTCTTCGCCGACCTGCCGTCGCACGCCGAGCAGATGCGTGACTGGGGCCGCGAGCTGTCCAATCAGATCAACACCCTGATCGAGGGCAAGCGCGAGGCGGCGGTCGCCCTGGCCACCGAGGCACGCGAGGCCCAGCAGCGCATGTTGATGATCCTGGCGGGCACCCTGGCGGTCGGCCTGCTGCTGCTCTGCGTACTGGGCGGGTTGATCCTGCGCTCCCTGCTGCGGCCATTGCGCGATGCCGAGGCCTTCACCCTGCAGGTCGCCTCGGGGAATCTGGCCGCGGAATCCCCGAGCCGTCAGCGCGACGAACTCGGCCGGCTGCTGGACGCCCTGGACCTGATGCGCAAGAGCCTGGGCAGCATCGTCGCCGACGTGAATGCCGGGATCGAGCGGGTCGCGCCGGCCGCTCGCGATATCGCCTCCGGCAACGAGGAGTTGTCGGCGCGCACCGAGCAGCAGGCCGCTTCGCTGCAGCAGACCGCCTCCAGCATGGAGGAGATGACCACCACGGTGGGCCACAACGCCGACAATGCCCGTCAGGCCAGCGGCCTGGCCTCGGACAATGCCTCTCGCACTCGCGAGTCGGGCGAGCTGATGCAACAACTGGTCACGACCATGGGCGAGATCACCGAGGGCTCGCGCAAGATGACCGAGATCATCGATGTCATCGACAGCATCGCCTTCCAGACCAATATCCTGGCGCTCAATGCCTCCGTCGAGGCGGCGCGTGCCGGCGAGCAGGGACGCGGCTTCGCGGTGGTCGCCGGGGAGGTGCGCAACCTGGCCGGTCGTTCCGCCTCGGCGGCCCAGGAGATCAAGGCGCTGATCGACGGTTCCTCGCAGCAAGTGGAGGGCGGCGCGGCACTGGTGCAACGCGCCGAGGCGTCGCTGGGCGAGGTGATGGAAGCCTCGACCCGGGTCAACGACATCATGGGCGAAATCACCGCCGCGTCCGAGGAGCAGAAAAACGGTATCGGCCAGATCAATCAGGCCGTCGTGGAAATGGATCAGGTGACCCAGCGCAATGCCGCCCGGGTGCAGGCCTCGGCCCAGGCATCCGCCGAGCTCGACCACCAGGCCAAGGGGCTGACGCATGCCGCCTCGGCCTTCCGGCTGCGCGGTGCGGGCATGGAGACGATCCCGTCACGCACCCGGCGCGAGGCATCGTCCGCTACCGAGACCACGCCGGCTTCAGCGCCTGCCGGTGAGCCCGAGGAAACGCCACGCCGCGAGCGCCAGGCATCGCCGGCGACGACCGAGGAGTGGGAATCGTTTTGACCCTGTCCCGTGAAGCGCCCACCCCCGATTTCGGGGAGTGGGCGGGTGTCGAGCGTGACCTCGAGCTGACCGACGCCGATTTTGCCCGGATTCGGCACCTGATCTATCAGCGCGCCGGCATCGTGCTGGCTGAACACAAGCGGGAAATGGTCTACAGCCGGCTGGCCAAGCGGCTGCGCCACCATGGCCTGGTGCGCTTCACCGATTATCTGGCGCGTCTGGAGAGGCGGGCGGAGTCCGCCGAGTGGGAGGCCTTCACCAATGCCTTGACCACCAACCTCACGGCCTTCTTCCGCGAGGCTCACCATTTTCCGTTGCTGGCGCAGCATGCGCGTCAGCGGCGGGGTGCGCTGCGTGTCTGGAGCGCGGCGGCCTCCACCGGCGAAGAGGCCTACTCCATTGCCATGACGCTGGATGAGGCGCTCGACGGGCGCACCTCGAACGTCGAGGTGCTGGCCTCCGATATCGACACCGAGGCCCTGGGGCGTGCCGAGGCCGGCGTCTATGCCCTGGACCAGATCCGCAAGCTCGACGACGCGCGGGTCAAGCGTTATTTCCAGCGGGGGCGTGGGCGACACGAAGGCCTGGCGAGGGTCCGGCCGGAGCTGAAGTCGATGGTGCGCTTCCTGCCGCTCAACCTGCTGGCGCCCTCCTGGTCCGTCGAGGGGCCGTTCGATGCGATTTTCTGTCGCAACGTGATGATCTACTTCGACAAGCCGACCCAGGCACGGATCCTCGAGCGTTTCGCGCCCCTGCTCAAGCCGGACGGTCTGCTGTTCGCCGGACACTCGGAGAATTTTTCCTATATCACCGACACCTTCCGTCTGCGTGGCCAGACCGTCTATGTCCGCCGCCCGCGCTAATGATGGACCCTAAAGTCAGGCGGATACTGGCCGATAACCCGGGCATGGCTGGTGGCGTCGACAGGGACGCGTCGGTCACCCAGTGAAGGAGAGACTCTTGAGTGCACCCCGGATCAAGGTGCTGTGCGTCGACGACTCGGCGCTGATACGCGACCTGCTGAGCGAGATCATCAACGAGCAACCCGACATGGAGGTGGTGGCCACGGCTCCCGACCCCCTGGTGGCGCGGGATCTGATCAAGCGACACAACCCCGATGTGCTGACCCTGGATGTCGAGATGCCGCGCATGGACGGCCTGGACTTCCTCGAGCGGCTGATGCGCCTGCGCCCCATGCCGGTACTGATGGTCTCCTCGCTGACCCAGGCCGGTTCGGAGGTCACCCTGCGGGCGCTGGAGCTGGGCGCCCTGGACTTCGTGGCCAAGCCGTCGCTCGGCATCCGCAGCGGCATGAAGGCCTATGCCGAGGAAATTACCGAGAAGCTGCGCGCGGCGGCGCGTTCTCGGCCAAGGCGCGCGCGGAAGCGGGACACCCCGGCACCCCGGGCGCTGGAAGCGCCCCTGGTGTCGAGCGAGAAACTGCTCATCATCGGCGCCTCCACCGGAGGGACCGAGGCGATACGCAGCGTGCTGGAACCCATGCCGGCCAATGGGCCGGCGGTCCTGATCACCCAACACATGCCCGGCGGCTTCACGCGCTCCTTCGCCGAGCGTCTGGACCGGATCTGCCGGATCGCGGTCAAGGAGGCGCAGGATGGTGAGCGAATCCTGCCGGGGCATGCCTATGTCGCGCCCGGCGATGTCCACCTGAAGCTGGTGCGCAATGGCGCCAACTATGTGGCGCGCCTGGATGACGGACCGCCGGTCAATCGCCATCGACCCTCGGTGGATGTGCTGTTTCGCTCGGCGGCGGATCAGGCGGGACGCAACGCCATCGGTGTGTTGCTCACCGGCATGGGCAAGGATGGCGCTGCCGGGTTGCTGGAAATGCGCCGGGCGGGTGCCGCCACCCTGGCCCAGGACGAAGCCAGCTGCGTGGTCTTCGGCATGCCGCGCGAGGCCATCGCCCTCGGTGCCGCCGAGGAGGTGGTCGGCCTCGACGACATGGCCGCCCGATTGCTCAAGCGGGTCGCCGCCTCCGGCCGGAGCCAGCGAGTGTAGTCAGTTTTCGGACAAGGGCCGGTGTCGCCGGCCGCTAGCCATGATACCCAATGAGATAGAGGACCCCCGATGGCGGACAAGAACATGAGCATCCTGGTGGTGGATGATTTTCCGACCATGCGGCGCATCGTGCGCAGCCTGCTCAAGGAACTCGACTTCACCAACGTGGAGGAGGCCGAGGATGGCCAGGACGCCCTGAACAAGCTCCGGGCGGGCAACTTCGAGTTCGTGGTCTCCGACTGGAACATGCCCAACCTCGACGGCCTGGAGATGCTCAAGCAGATTCGCGAGGACGAGGCGCTCAAGGCGCTTCCGGTGCTGATGGTCACGGCGGAGGCAAAGAAGGAGAACATCATCGCGGCGGCCCAGGCCGGTGCCAGCGGCTATGTGGTCAAACCCTTCACCGCGGCGACCCTGGAAGAAAAGCTCAACAAGATCTTCGAAAAGTTGGGCATGTGACACCGCGTCGGGCTTCGGGCCCGACCACCAGGAGAGGCGATGATGAGCACGGAGAATCAGTCCGAGAATCCTCAGGCCAATAGCGACGAACTGGTCCTGCGGATTGGCCACCTGACCCGCATGCTGCGCGACAGCATGCGCGAGCTGGGGCTGGACAAGGAGATCGAACGCGCGGCGGAGGCGATCCCCGACGCTCGCGATCGACTGAGTTACGTGGCGGTCATGACCGAGCAGGCGGCGGAACGCGCCCTCAACGCCATCGACCGCGCCCAGCCGATGCAGGACCGGCTGAGCGACCAGGCTCGGCAGCTCGATGCGCGCTGGGCCGAGTGGTTCGCCGAACCCAAGGAGCTCGACGAGGCCCGTGAGCTGGTCCAGGACACCCGGTCCTATCTGGGCGAAGTGCCCGACATGACCCAGGCCACCGGCAAGGAATTGCTCGAGATCATGATGGCGCAGGACTTTCAGGACCTGACAGGCCAGGTGATCAAGAAGATGATGGACGTGATCCGCGAGATCGAACATCAGCTCGTGCAGGTCCTGATCGACAGCGTGCCCCAGGGCGAAGCCCGTGAGGACATGCAGCGACGCGCCGATGACCAGCGCGAAAGCGACACCCGCCGTCGCCAGGACGAGCTGCTCAACGGTCCGCAGGTCAAGTCGGAGGGCGAGGATATCGTGGCCGACCAGGATCAGGTGGATGACCTGCTGGACCAGTTGGGGTTCTAGACTCTCGCCGACAAGTGGTTGTGCTCACCGGCTTTTCGGCTGATGACCAGAGGGTGATGGGGATGCCGAGGCACTCCCCACCGCCATCTTTCCCGCCCGCCCATCGATGGCAAGCGGCCGAGACACGTGGATAAGCCCACGAAAATCGGCCCTTTTCGCGTGACCGTTGCTTCCCCGATACCCGGATAATGGCCAGGGTGCGCAGGAGTGCCCGGTAACTGGCCATGGCCGACGATAGCAGCGACGACGAAAAGACCGAAGACGCGACACCGCGACGCATGGAGAAGGCGCGCGAGGAAGGCCAGGTGGCCCGTTCCCGCGAGCTGGCGACCTTCATGCTGTTGCTGGCCGGCGTGCTGGGGCTGGCCACCATGGGTGGCACTCTCTATGACCAGGTCGGTGGCGTGATGGAACAGGCCTTCCTGTTCGATCGGCGCCAGGCCATGGAGACCTCGCCGATGCTGGCCGAGGCCCTGATGCTGGGGCGTCGGACCCTGATCAGCCTGTTGCCGCTGTTTCTGCTGCTGACGGTGGTGGCGCTGGTGGCGCCGGCCCTGCTGGGCGGTTGGCTGATTTCCGCCAAGTCGCTCAAGCCCCAGGCGTCCAAGCTCAATCCGTTCAAGGGCCTCAAGCGGATGTTCGGCACCCAGGCGCTGGTGGAGCTTTCCAAGGCCATCGCCAAGGCGGTGCTCGTCGGCAGTGTGGGCATGGCCTACCTGTATCTGCATCGTGGCGAGTTCATGGCGCTGATGAGCCAGCCGATCCATCAGGCGCTGGCCCGCGCCATGGGCATGGCGGCGGAGGCCTGTGGCCTGATGGTGTTGACCCTGCTGGTGGTGATCCTGATCGACGTGCCTTACCAGCTATGGAGTCATGCCAAGCAACTGCGCATGACCAAGGACGAGGTCAAGCGCGAGCACAAGGAGTCGGAGGGCGACCCGCAGGTCAAGGGCCGCATACGTCAGCAGCAGCAGGCCATGGCGCGTGGTCGAATGATGAGCCAGGTCCCCGAGGCCGATGTGATCGTCACCAACCCTACGCACTATGCCGTGGCACTGAGCTACGAGGAGACCGGCATGGCCGCGCCCAGGGTGGTGGCCAAGGGGGCCGACGCCGTCGCGGCGCGCATTCGCGAGCTGGGCGAGGAAGCGGGCGTGCCACTGCTGGAGGCACCCCCGCTGGCGCGTTCGCTCTACCACCATGTCGATCTCGAGGCGGAGATTCCCGCCGATCTCTACACCGCGGTGGCAGAGGTGCTGGCCTGGGCCTTTGGCCTGAAACGGGCCGCCGCCGAAGGTGGCGAGGCGCCTCCGACCCCCGAGAACCTGTCGGTGCCGGCCGCCATGGAAGCGCCGGACCGTGATGCAACGAGCGAGGCACGAGGATGAAGGCCTGGAGCCAATACCTGCCGCGACGCAACTGGATGGCCGACGTGCCCATGAAGGTGCTGGCCGGCCCGCTGCTGATCCTCATGATCCTGGCGATGATGATCCTGCCGCTGCCGCCCTTCGTGCTGGATCTGCTGTTCACCTTCAATATCGCCCTGGCGGTGATGGTGCTGCTGGTCAGCATGTTTACCCAGAAGCCGCTGGACTTCGCCGCCTTCCCGGCGGTGCTGCTGTTCACCACCCTGCTGCGTCTGTCGCTCAACGTGGCCTCCACCCGGGTGGTGCTGATGGAGGGCCACCAGGGCGGCGATGCGGCGGGCAAGGTCATCGAGGCCTTCGGCCAGTTCCTGGTGGGCGGCAACTTCGCCGTCGGCCTGGTGGTGTTCGCCATCCTGGTGATCATCAACTTCATGGTCATCACCAAGGGGGCGGGACGCATCGCCGAGGTGGGCGCCCGCTTCATGCTCGATGCCATGCCGGGCAAGCAGATGGCCATCGACGCCGACCTCAATGCCGGCCTGATCGGTGAGGACGACGCCCGCCAGCGCCGCGCCGAGATCTCCCAGGAGGCCGATTTCTACGGTTCCATGGATGGCGCCAGCAAGTTCGTGCGCGGCGATGCCATGGCCGGCCTGGTGATCATGGTGGTCAATATCATCGGCGGCTTGCTGATCGGCATGCTCCAGCATGACATGGACTTCGGCAGTGCCGGTCGCACCTATGTGCTGCTAACCATCGGCGATGGCCTGGTGGCGCAGATTCCCGCCCTGGTGATCTCCACCGCGGCCGGTGTCACCGTCTCGCGGGTCAACACCGACCAGGACGTCGGCCAGCAGATGATCGGCCAGCTTTTCGTCAAGCCTCAGGTGATGGTGCTGGCCGCCGGCGTCCTGGGGCTGCTCGGCCTGGTGCCGGGCATGCCCAACCTGGTGTTTCTGATCTTCACTGCCCTGCTCGGCGGGCTCGCCTGGTGGCTGATGCGCGAGAAGGAGCGTCGTCTGGTCGAGGAGCAGAACCAGGAAGCGCCGCCGCCGGCGCCGGAAGCCCCTGAGGCCAGCTGGGACGATGTACAGCTGGTCGACACCCTGGGGCTGGAAGTGGGGCATCGCCTGATCCCCCTGGTGGACGCACAGCAGCAGGGCGAGCTGCTCGGACGCATCAAGAGCGTGCGCAAGAAGTTCGCCCAGGAAGTTGGCTTTCTGCCGCCGGTGGTACATATCCGCGACAATCTGGAGCTGTCGGCCAATGCCTATCGGCTGACGCTCAAGGATGCCGAGATCGGCCGTGCCGAGGCCTACCCCGGGCGCTGGCTGGCCATCGATCCCGGTCAGGTGTCCGGCGAGCTGGAGGGGACCTCGACCAAGGACCCGGCCTTCGGTCTGCCGGCGGTGTGGATCGATACCGAGCAGCGCGAGCATGCCCAGGTCTACGGCTATACGGTGGTCGATGCCAGCACGGTGGTGGCGACGCATCTCAACCATCTGCTGCATCGCCATGCCGCCGAGATGCTGGGTCGCCAGGAAGTACAGAAGCTGCTCGACAAGCTCGGCGAGGACCAGAAGGGGCTGGTGGAAGAAGTGGTGCCCAAGGCCATCTCGCTGACCGTCCTGCAACGCATCCTGCAGAACCTGCTGGATGAAGACGTCTCGATCCGCGACCTGCGCACCATCCTCGACACCCTGGCGGAGCACGCCCCCCAGCAGCAGGACCCGGGCGAGCTGACGGCCGCGGTACGCCTGGCCCTGGGGCGGGCCATTACCCAGCAGTGGTTCGCCGGGCACGACATCCTCAACGTCATTGGCCTGGACGGCCAGCTCGAACAGGTGCTGACCCAGGCGATGAACGGCAGTGGCGCCCTGGAACCGGGCCTGGCCGAGACCCTCATGGAACAGGCCGAACAGGCACTGGCGCGGCATGAGGCCAGTGGCGAGCCACCGGTCCTGGTCGTGCAGCACGGCCTGCGTGCCGTGCTGGCGCGCTTCCTGCGCCGGCGCATGCGCCATCTGGTGGTGATGTCCCAGGCCGAGATCCCCGACGACCGCACGTTGAAGGTCACGACCCTGGTGGGAGGGCAGTAAGCGATGAGACGCCACCGGTGGGCATGGCCGCTCCTGCTGCTGTCGGTAAGCGGCATGGCGCTGGCCGCCGGCAGCTGGGTGGATCGCGACGCACGGCTGTATGTCAGCCTGGTCGACCGGGAAACCGCCAGCGCGGCGCTGATGTCGGGCGGGCAGGTGGCGACCGGCCGGGTCATCGACGATGTGCGCTGGCGGTTCCGGTTACCGCCGGGCAGTGCCGTGACGGCGCGCCTCTGCCATCCCGAGAAGTGCGTATCCGTATCCGGTCAGCGTGGCATGACACGGGCATTGGCAGGCTTGGCGGCCGATGCCCCATTGCGATTCCGCTTTGCGCCGAAGGCGGGGCAAGCGCCCCTGACCGTGGAGGGGCTGCAGGTAATCGTGAACTATCGGTGAGGTCGACGAGCCGCGAGGCATGAGCATGTACACAGCACAAGGCAAGATCGAACAACGCGACCTGCTGGAGGAGTACCTGCCCCTGGTGCGCCGCCAGGCATTGGCACTGCAGGTTCGGTTGCCGGCGAGCATCGAGCTCGACGACCTGATCCAGGCCGGCACCGAGGGCCTGCTCGAAGCCCTCGGGCGTTTCGATGCCGCCCAGGGGGCCAGTTTCTCGACCTTCGCCAGCCAGCGCATTCGCGGTGCCATGCTGGACGAACTGCGCAGTCGCGACTGGCTGCCGCGCAGCGTGCGTCGTGGCGCGCGGGCCGCCGACGAGGCGGCCCGGCGTCTGGAGCAGTCCCTGGGGCGGCCGCCGGAGGAGACCGAGATCGCCGAGTCGCTGGGCATGGACCTCGCTACCTATCGGCGCTTGCTCAGCGATACCAACAGTGGTCAACTGTTGCCCTTCGAAGAACTGATGGCCGAGGGTGGCGAGAGTCGCCTGCGGGACAACGAAACCGGCGAGACGCCGTTTTCGCTGCTGGTCGACGAGGAGCGTCGCGGCCGCCTGGTGGCGGCCATCGAGGCGCTGCCGGAGCGCGAGAAACTGTTGATGGCGCTCTACTATCAGGAAGAACTCAACCTCAAGGAAATCGGCGCCGTTCTGGGGGTCACCGAGTCGCGGGTCTGCCAGCTGCACAGCCAGGCGGTGAGCCGTCTGCGCGGACGTCTCAGGGAGGCGGATGGGTCATAGGGAGCGGACGGCTCTTAGGAGTGGCCTATCGGCTGGATCAGCACGTTCAATTTACCCTATGCGACCTTGGTAGATATTCTAGGCACCGTCTTATCACGTACATCCACGACAGCAAGGAGCATCATCGATGTCACTGCTCAATACCGAAGTCAAGCCGTTCAAAGGCACCGCCTACCACAACGGCGAATTCATCGACGTCACCGATGAGAGCCTGAAGGGACAGTGGAGCATTTTCTTCTTCTACCCGGCCGACTTCACTTTCGTCTGCCCCACCGAACTCGGTGACCTGGCCGACAACTACGAAGAGTTCAAGAAGCTGGGCGTGGAAATCTACAGCGTCTCCACCGACACCCACTTCACTCACAAGGCCTGGCACGACAGCTCCGAGACCATCGGCAAGCTCCAGTACCCGATGCTGGCCGACCCGACTCACGTCGTGTCTCGCAACTTCGACGTGCTGATCGAGGAAGACGGCGTCGCCGATCGTGGCACCTTCGTGGTCGATCCCGACGGCAAGATCCAGATCGTCGAGCTGAACGCCGGCAACATCGGCCGTAACGCCGAAGAGCTGCTGCGCAAGGTCAAGGCCGCTCAGTACGTGCGCGCCAACCCCAACGAGGTCTGCCCGGCCAAGTGGGAAGAAGGCGAAGAGACGCTGGCGCCTTCCCTGGATCTGGTCGGCAAGATCTAAAGGAAGCGTTGATTCATTGCTGCGCTTGCGATCTTGGCCACCGGCGGTACTCGAAATCCTCACCTAGTACCGCATAGGCTCCGGTTGACTCGCAGCCTTCGGCTTCTCGCCCCTTCGGGGCCAGCCTACGGCTGTTTGTCGCTTCGCTCGGTACTGCGTTCCGGCGGTGGCCAACCTCTCTTCGCTCGCGACATGAATCACCGGCTTCTCTGAAAGCGTTGCGAGGCCCGGCCCAGGGCTTCGCCGCCCCCTCCCGGGCAGTCCTGCCTGGGGCCCCTCATCACGAGATTCTACGGCGGTGCCGTTTGGCTATCGCACGCCCCCCTCGTGATTCCGAATCCCGAACATGTAGGAACGCCGTCATGTTGGACGACAATCTGAAATCACAGCTCAATGCTTATCTCCAGAAGGTCACGCGGCCGTTCGAGATCGTCGCCACCCTCGATGACGGCGACAAGTCCCGAGAGCTGCATACCCTGCTGAAAGAGGTCGCGGACCTGAGCGACAAGATCACGCTGCGCGAGGATGGTGACGATGCCCGTGCGCCGTCCTTCGCCCTGCACCGCGACGGGGAGTCCACTGGCGTGGTGTTCGCCGGGATTCCCATGGGCCACGAGTTCACCTCCCTGGTTCTGGCCCTGCTGCAGGTGGGCGGCCATCCGCCCAAGGCGAGCGACGAAACGGTCGAGCAGATCAAGGCGCTGCCCGGTGGCTTGCACTTCGAGACCTATTTCTCGCAGTCCTGCCAGAACTGCCCGGACGTGGTGCAGGCGCTCAACCTGATGGCGGTCCTCAACCCCGGTATCAGCCACGTGGCCATCGATGGCGCCCTGTTCAAGGACGAGGTCGATGCCCGTGAGGTGATGTCGGTTCCCGGGATCTTCCTCAATGGCGAGCCTTTCGACCAGGGCCGCATGAGCCTCGAGCAGATCCTGGCCAAGGTGGATACCGGCGCCGAGGCGCGTCAGGCCGAGAAGCTCAACGCCATGCCGGCCTTCGATCTGCTGACGGTGGGTGGCGGTCCGGCCGGCGCCTCGGCAGCGGTCTATGCGGCGCGCAAGGGCATTCGTACTGGCGTGTCTGCCGAGCGTTTCGGCGGCCAGGTGCTCGATACCCTGGGCATCGAAAACCTGATCTCGGTGCCCTATACCGAGGGGCCCAAGCTGGCCGCGGCCCTGGAAGAACACGTCAAGCAGTATGACGTCGACATCATGGACCTCCAGCGGGCCGTCGAGCTGGTGCCTGCCAGCGAGCCGGGCGGTGAACATGAAGTGCGTTACGCCTCGGGCGCGAGCCTGAAAAGCAAGACGCTGGTGTTGGCCACCGGCGCGCGCTGGCGCGAAATGAACGTGCCGGGCGAGGCCGAGTATCGCAACAAGGGCGTGGCCTACTGCCCGCACTGCGATGGCCCGCTGTTCAAGGGCAAGCGTGTGGCGGTGATCGGCGGCGGCAATTCCGGCGTCGAGGCGGCCATCGACCTGGCCGGCCTGGTCAAGGAAGTCATCCTGATCGAGTTCATGGACGAGCTGCGTGCCGATGAGGTGCTGCAGAAGAAGCTCGCCAGCCTGCCCAATGTCGAGATCATCAAGGGCGCGCGGACGACGCAGGTCAATGGCGATGGGGCCCGGGTTTCCGGTCTCACCTATGAAGAGCGTGCCAGCGGCGAACTCCGCGATCTCGAGCTGGAAGGTGTCTTCGTGCAGATCGGCCTGGTGCCGAACACCGAGTGGCTCAAGGACTCGCCCATCGAACTGTCCTCGCATGGTGAGATCGTCACCGACGAGCGCGGCATGACCTCGGTGCCGGGCATCTTCGCCGCCGGCGACGTGACTACCGTGCCCTACAAGCAGATCGTCATCTCGCTGGGCGAAGGCTCGCGAGCGGCACTGGGGGCTTTCGATTACCTGATTCGTCAGTAAATCCTGGTCAAGCCATCATCCCGTGGCGGATGACGCCCTCGTCGGTTTACCGGCGGGGGCGTTGTCTTTTGGGCTTGAGGGCGATGTTTCGCACAGTCGGTTCATGCGGACGAGTGCCTGGTCGGCGCCGTTCAGGCTGAAGACCATGAACCAGTAGTCCTCCGGTGCCCGGTGGATGCGCAGGCGCAGTGTCTCGCCGTGACGCACGTCGTCGAGCAGGGCGTCGGTTTCCGGCATCGACAGGCGCACGTAGAAGCCGTCGTCGCCGCGCTCGGTGATGAAGGCCGCTTCGCCGCTGTGGACATTGTCGCGGTCGACCAGCACATCCACCGGCACCCGGTCCCAGGTGGTGCTGCTGGCCTGGACGTCATCGAGCGCCACGCGTATTTCCAGCCAGGGGCGTTCGCAGGCGCCGGGTGTGGCGTTGACGCTGAACACGCTGTCGGCGTAGCTGTGCTGTTCGATGGCACGGACATGACGTTCCTCGCCGAGGGTCAGGCTCAGCGAGTGCCAGTCGCCATGGGCCTGAACATCACCGGTATTGTAACTGGTGGCCGGGGCCGGTGTGGCGAACAGGGCGGCGAGCGGCAGCAGCCCGCTCGCGAGGATCGTGACGAGACGCATGGGATATTCCAGAGCCGTGATCCGCGCAGGCTAGCATGATGCCCCTCCGGCTGTCCGGCCTCTCAGCGCGCCTCGGCGATGGCGTCGGCCAGCGCGCGAACCCGCTCCAGCACGGCGTGCTTGCCCTCGACCGCAGACTCGGCATGCTGGAGGCAGTCGGTCAGCGCGGACCCGACCACGACGGCGTCGGCAAACTCGGCGAGGCGGCGTGCCTGGTCGGGCGTCCGGATGCCGAAGCCGACGCCGATCGGCAGGTCGGTCTGCCGACGGATTCGCTGCCACTGCGCTTCGACCTGTTCCGGCATGGCTGCCGTCGCGCCGGTCACGCCGGTGCTGGAGACGTAGTAGAGGAACCCGGAGGCGTCCTGCAATATTCGTGGCAGGCGCCGCTCGTCGGTGGTCGGCGTGGCCAGGCGGATAACGTGCAGGCCGTATGCCCGTGCCGGGCGGTGGATCTCCTCATCATGTTCCGGCGGCAGATCGACCACGATCAGCCCGTCTACACCGGCGTCGGACGCCAGTTCCAGGAAGCGTGCCACGCCCAGGCGGTGGATCGGGTTGTAATAGCCCATCAGCACCAACGGTGTCTCGCGGTCATGCTCGCGAAAGGTGCGGACCATGGCCAGCGTCTTGTGCATGTCCTGGCCTGCCTGGAGCGCGCGACGGGAGGCCTGCTGGATCGACGGTCCGTCGGCCATCGGGTCGCTGAATGGCATGCCCAGCTCGATGATGTCGGCGCCGGCGGCCGGCAGGCCGCGCAGGATGTCGAGGCTGGTGTCGTAGTCGGGGTCGCCGGCGCTGATGAAGGTGACGAGCCCGGCGCGATCGGCGGCCTGAAGCTCGGTGAAACGCTGGGCGATGCGGTGACGGGGGGATGTCATCACGCGGCTCCTTGGTTGGTGGACGTGTCTGCCAGATAACGCGTGACGGTCGCCATGTCCTTGTCGCCGCGTCCGCTCAGGTTGATCACCATGATGTGCGAGCTCGGCAATGTCGGCGCCAGCTTGATGGCGTGAGCAAGGGCATGGGAGGACTCCAGGGCCGGAATGATCCCTTCCAGGTGGCACAGGGTCCGGAAGGCGTCGATCGCCTCGTCATCGGTGATGGCGACATAGTCGCCGCGCCCCGTTTCGTGCAGCCAGGCATGCTCCGGGCCGATGCCCGGGTAATCGAGCCCCGCCGAGACGGAATGCGCATCGAGGATCTGCCCATCCTCGGACTGCAGCAGGTAGGTGCGGTTGCCGTGCAGCACGCCGGGAACGCCACCCTGGAGACTGGCGGCGTGCCGGCCGGTCGCCATGCCTTGCCCGGCCGCTTCCACGCCGATCAGGCGGACGTCGGGGTCCTGCAGGAAGGGATGGAAGAGGCCCATGGCATTCGAGCCGCCGCCGATGCAGGCCAGCAGGGAGTCGGGCAGCCGCCCCTCCCGGTCGAGCACCTGCTCACGAACTTCCTGGCCGATGATGGACTGGAAGTCTCGCACCAGGGTCGGGTAAGGGTGAGGGCCGGCCACGGTGCCGATGATATAGAAGGTGGAGGCCACGTTCGTGGCCCAGTCGCGCATTGCCTCGTTCATCGCGTCCTTCAGAGTGCCCGTGCCGTGGGACACCGGCACGATCTCGGCACCGAGCAGTTGCATGCGCTCGACATTGGGACGCTGACGATCGATATCGGCACTGCCCATGTAGATGGTGCAGTCCATCCCGAAGCGTGCGGCCACGGTCGCGGTTGCCACGCCGTGCATGCCGGCGCCGGTCTCGGCGATGATCCGCTGCTTGCCCATGTGCCGGGCGAGGAGCATCTGGCCCAGGCAGTTGTTGATCTTGTGCGCGCCGGTGTGCATCAGGTCTTCGCGCTTGAGGTAGATCGTCGCGCCCTTCAAGCGGCCGGTCAGGCGCTCGGCGAAGTACAGGGGACTTCGACGGCCGACGAAGTCTCGCTGCAAGGCGGCCAGCTCGGCACGGAAGGAGGCGCTGTCCTTCACGGCCGCGTATTGCGCCTCGAGGTCGAGCGTCAGTGGCATCAAGGTCTCGGCGACGAAGCGCCCCCCGAAATGGCCGAAGCAGCCGTTGGCATCGGGAACCGATTCGAGCCTCTGTGCGGGAAAGCCCATGGCAGTCATTCTCTCGCGGCGGGTGATGCACGGAGATTAGCCGGCCACCGAGGCAGTGAAAATCGATTCTTGTGCGCTAATATGTGAGAAAAGCTGACATATAAGGAGTGGGTCTTGAGCCGATCACTACCGTCGCTGAATGCCCTCAGGGCCTTCAATGAGGTCGCTCGAACGCTCAGTGTGACGCGGGCGGCAGAGACGCTGAATGTCACGCATGGGGCGGTCAGTCGGCAGGTTCGCCAGCTCGAGGGACAGCTCGGGGTGAGGCTTTTTCGGCGTGAGGGACGGGGATTGGCGATGACGGCGGAGGCGGAATATCTTCGTGCATCGACCTCACAGGCATTCGAGCAGTTGACCCAGGCCTGCGGTCACGTGAGACGGCGTGCGGCGGGAGCGCCCATCGTGCTGGGCTGTTCGGGCAGCTTTCTGGCGCGCTGGTTCATTCCGCGCCTGCCTCGGCTGCAGGCGGAGTATCCGGACCTGAACCTGCACCTGACGGCCGATGAGGGGGAGCAGTGGCCGCTGGGTCCCGAGGTCGATGCCGTGATGCGTTTCGCCGAGCCGCCCTGGCCGGCCGATGCCCGGGTGATCGACCTGGCGCCGGAACGCATCGGGCCGGTGATGGTGCCCGGCATGCTCGAGACGCAGGCGTCCCCCGAGCCCGGCGAACTGCTGACGTTGCCACTGCTGCATACCGAGTCTCGAGACCAGGCATGGCCGCGCTGGTTCACGACACAGGGACTGGATGCCGCAGAGGGGCGCAAGGATCAATCCTTCGAGCATCTCAACTACATGCTGGAAGCGGCCCTGGTGGGCCTGGGCGTTGCCATCGCGCCGGCCTACCTCGTGGAGGAAGATCTACGGACCGGGCGCCTCGTCGCGCCCTGGGGCTTCATCGACACACCGGCCCGGCTCGGCCTGTGGCGGCCGCCGGGCGAACCGGGCAGGGAGATCGATCAACTGGTTCAGTGGCTGCAGCGCGAATTGGGTGACCAGTGAGCAGAATGGTGACGTCGAGCGCAGCAATCAATCAGCGCTTCCCCTTAGGGAAACGCTGCATAAATCGCCGAGCATAGTAAAGCGCAAGGCGTACGGAGCACAGAAAGCGAGACATAACGGGTAGTTAGGCGAGCTTTCGAGCACCGTATAACGAAGCGATTTGCATGCGCAGGCATTTAAGCAGTGTTTCCTTAAATGCCTGCCCACCACTGATACCCCCGATCCTCCCAGAAACCGCCCCGACCGCGACCGATGTGGTCGAAGCTGTCCACCAGCTCGAGCCGCATCACGTACTTGGCCATCTTGTAGCCCAGTTGCCGCTCGGCGCGCAGCCGCAGCGGCGCACCGTTGGCGATGGGCAGGGCCGCGCCGTTGAGGTCATAGGCCAGCAGTGTCTGGGGGTGATAGGCCTCACGGAGGTCCAGGCTCTCGTAGTAAGGGTCGCCGCCGCCGTAGCGGTCGGCACAGTGGAAGACCACGAAGCGGGCGGTGTCATGCACGCCGACCCGATCGAGCACATCGCCGAGCGGTACGCCGGTCCACTGGCCGATGCAGCTCCAGCCTTCGACGCAGTCGTGACGGGTGATCTGGGTACGCGCCGGCATGTCTCGCAGGGCCGCGAGGGAGAAGCGGCCGGCGTGCTCGACCAGGCCGTCGACGCGCAACTGCCAGTCGTTGAAGGCGTTCGCCGCCAGGCGCCGATAATCGGCCGAGGTCGGATCGGTGGTGCCGTTGGCGCGGAACTCGGGCGCGATATCCTCCGGGGAGTATTCCCGGGCCAGCGATTCTTGCGAGGCCAGCAGCCGATGCGCCTTCTGCGTCAGGGCGCCGCTGGCATCGAACAGGGTCTGCATGGCGTCACTGCGCGTGACGCGCTCGCAGCCGCCGAGCAGCAGGGCGCTTCCCGCCAGCAGGGAGCGACCGAGGAAGCGGCGGCGGCTCGGGTCATCGGGACGCGTCATCACGAGGCTCCTTTTCGGGGGGCAGGGCGTAGCGGCCGGTGATCATCGAACGCATGTTATTGACGAAACCGGACACCAGTACCAGCAGCACATGGATGATGAAGAAGGCCACCAGCGCCGAGGCGCACAGGAAATGCAGGGTGCGTGCCGTCTGCCGGCCGCCGAACAGGTCCAGTAGCCAGGGCCAGGCGGCGTCCATGGTCGGCGACATGGTCAGGCCGGTGAGTATCACCATCGGGGTGATGAGAAACAGGATCAGCAGATAGGTCAGCTTTTGCAGCAGGTTGTAGTGACGGGCCTCTTCGCCACGCGGGAAGCGTAGTCGTGCATGGTCGATGAGGGTCTTGCCGAGATGTCGCCACTCCTGGGCGCGTGGCAGCAGGCGGCGCCGAAGCTGTCCGCCGATCACCAGGTAGGCCAGATAGCCGATCAGCATGGGGGCGAAGATCCAGGCGGCCAGGAAATGCCACTGGCGGCCCATGGCGAGCCAGCGCGGTCCGGGCAGGGTCGACCAGGCGGGGAAGGCGCGGACTTCGCGATCAGTGTCGGGACCCGAGACGCCCAGCACGCCGGTGGTGTCGAAGCGATAGCCGCCGAGGCGGGTGATGCCCCGCAACTCGCCGTTGTCGGCGCGCATGGCGCCGATCGACAGGGCCGGCGTATCGAAGTGGGAATCCTTGCCCCAGTACAGGGAAGGGTGCGCATTGAAGATCTGCAGGCCGCTCATCAACAGCACGATCAGGCAGACGACGTTCACCCAGTGCCAGAGACGGGTGAAGAGGGCATGCCGCTTGATGACGGTCGGGTACCTGGGCGTGGACATGGCGCCTTCCTGGAGGTATGGGAAAACGAAGTCGGCCGGCCACGGAGCTATCGTGGATAGCGCTCAGATTCGAGCGTGATAGCCCTGCGGCCGGCAGGAAAGCGAGCGTCACATCTCGCCGTCTTCTTCCATCATGGCGTCGCCATCCTCCTTCATGGCGTCGTCTCCGTGCATGGCATCCTCTTCCATGGCGTCGCCTTCGTGCATGGCATCTTCCGCCATCGCATCGCCTTCCATCGCATCGCCTTCCATCGCATCGCCCTCCATGGCGTCACCGGACATGGCATCGCCGGATTGCTCCATGCTGTCGCCATTGGACATGGCGTCCTCTTCGTGGTGGTCTGCCAGGGCGGCAGTGGGCAGCAGCAGGGCGCCGCCGAGCAGGGCAGCGAACAGAAGGGTCTTGTTCGGCGTTGTCGTCAACATCGTGCACCTCCGGTCTCGGAAGAGTCACCGGCGAAATGCCGGGACTGCATGGATCACGCTAGTGGGCGTCGTATCGCCATTCATCACGAAATCATCACGTCGCCGAGAGGGTTTTGTGATGCAGGGGGCGCAGCCCAGCCCTACAGTGGGGCAAGGCTGACAGAGGATGGCGCCATGACCTATCGAATCCTGTGTGTCGAGGACAACCCCGAGATCGGGCGGATGCTGGTCGAACGCCTGGCCGATGAGGGGCATCATTGCGACCGCGTGGTCGATGGCGAGTCGGCCCTGGCCGCGCTGGAAGGCGGCGCGTCGGCGGCGGGGTATGATCTGGTGATGCTGGACCTGATGTTGCCCGGCCTCGATGGCCTGGAGGTGTGTCGGCGGCTGCGTCGTCGAGACAGCCACACACCAGTGCTGATGGTGACGGCAAAGGCGGCCATTCGCGATGTGGTGCTGGGGCTCGAGATCGGCGCCGACGACTATGTCACCAAGCCGTTCCACATGCCGATCCTGCTGGCCCGGGTCCAGGCCCTGCTGAGGCGGCATCGCCATCCGGTCCCGGACGACGATGGTATCGTCGAGACGCCGCCCGTGGTCCGTGGCGAGCTGGTCATCGATGCGGCCCGCCATCGCGTCACCCTGGCGGGGCGTGTCGTGCAACTGACCGCCAAGGAATTCGCCCTGCTGGCCCTGTTCGCGCGCCACCCGGGGCACAGCTTTACACGGGGCGAGTTGCTCGACCGGGTCTGGGGCGAGGAGTTCGATGGCTACGACCACACCGTGAACACCCATATCAACCGCCTGCGCAACAAGATCGAGGCCGACCCGGCCCGCCCTGGGTTCATCCAGACCGTGTGGGGCATCGGCTATCGGTTCGCCGACGAGGAGAGCGATCCATCGTGACATCGCTATGGCATCGGCTGGTGTCCCTTGGACGCAGCCTCTACGCGCGTATCGCGCTGGTCTATCTGACGGGGCTGCTGCTGCTTTCGGCGGCCGTGGCCTGGTTTGCCACCAGTCAGTTCGATCAACTGGGGCGTGAACTCCAGCAGCGCCAGGAGGTGGGCCTGGCCGACAATCTGGCCGGCGTGATGGCGCCTGCCCTGCGCGCCGGCGCCGACAGCGAGAGGGCTCGGGAGACGGCGCGGCACATCGTATCGATCAACCCTTCCTTATCGCTCTATGTGCTCGATGCGGGCGGACGCGTCATCGCCGATTATGCCGAGCCGACCTGTGGCCTGGGCAGCCGGGTAGCGCCGGCCTCCCTCGAGGCACTGCTCGATGATGAGCCCATGCTGCCTGTGCTGGCCGATTCGCCCTGCAGTGGACAGCCCGGGGTGTTTTCGGTGGCCCGGATCGCGTACGGCCCGAGCGAGACCCCCGGCTATCTGTATGCCGATCTGAACAACGCCAGCCACACCTCCATGACCGCGATGCTGCGCACCAGCTCGATCACCCGAACCCTGGTGGCCGCCGGCCTGCTGGCGCTGGGGCTCTCCGGCTTGCTTGGCCTGCTGTGGTTCGGTCTGCTGACCCGTCGCTTTTCGCGATTGACCTCGGTGGTGCAGCGTTTCGCCGATGGTGAATACCAGGCCCGCATCGCCGAGCCCCGCAGCGACGAGATCGGCCAGCTGGGGCGTGCCTTCAACGACATGGCCGGGACCATCGAGGCGCAGCTGGCGGCGCTACGCGAAACCGATCGCCAGCGCCGCGAACTGGTCGCCAATCTGTCGCACGATTTCCGTACGCCCCTGACCTCGCTGCGTGGCTACGTCGAACAACTGCAGCGGCGCGAGCCGTTGTCGGACGAGGAACGTCGCGTGGCCCTGACAGCGATCTTCGACAACGCCGAGCGGCTGACGCGACTGGCACGGCAACTCTCGACCCTGGCCAGGCTCGATGCCTATGACCACCCCTTGCGGCGCGAACCCTTCGCGCTCGCCGAGCTGGCCCACGACATCGCCGGCAAGTTTCAGCCCCAGGCCGAGCGCCTCGGCGTGACCCTGAGCGTCGACGTCGACCCGGCATTGCCCTGGGTCGATGCCGATCTGGGACTCATCGACCGCGCGCTCTCCAACCTGATCGACAATGCCCTGATCGCCGCGTCGCCCGAGGGACGGGCATGGCTGGAAGGCGAGGCGACCGAGCAGGGTGTGCGCATCAGGGTGAGCGATGACGGCGAAGGCATCGCCGCCGCCGACCTGCCGCTGGTGACGCAACGTTTCTATCGCACCGCAGCGAGCCGGGCGCGGGGCGAAGGGAGCGGGCTGGGACTGTCAATCGTGCGCGAGATCTGCGAACGGCATGGCACGACGCTGGACGTCGACAGCCGGGAAGGCAAGGGCACCACCGTGACGCTGACGTTACCGCGCTCCCGCAGCATTGTGACAAACGTTTAATGGTGGCGTTGCCGCGATGACGGCAAGGTTGCTAGTGTCCTGCTTCGGAGGTTCGTTGAAGAGGTGGCGGCTCAAGGGGCCGCCAGAATTCTACCGTCAACCTCTGATACAGGACACTCGATTCGCAGATGCTGCATTGCGACCATGCAGGCATCGTAAAAGACAACAACGGAGTTTCTGGTCATGCGCAATAACAACAAGACGCTGGTGGCACTATCCCTCGCCACCCTGTCGCTTGGAACGGCCGCCTCCGCCTCGGCGGCAACCCTGGACGAGGTCAAGGAACGCGGCGAGCTGCATTGCGGTGTCAATGTCGGGCTGGCTGGCTTCTCGTCATCGGACGAGGACGGCACCTGGCAAGGCCTGGACGTGGAGACCTGCCGCGCCGTGTCCTCGGCCATCTTCGGTGATCCCGAAAAGGTGGCTTTCACCCCGCTGACTGCCAAGGAGCGTTTTACCGCGCTGCAATCCGGCGAGATCGATGTGCTCTCGCGCAACACCACCTGGACGGCGACCCGGGACAATTCCCTGGGGCTGAATTTCACTGCTACCACTTTCTACGACGGCCAGGGCTTCATGGTCGACAAGGAACTGGGCATCGAGAGTCTCGAGGACCTGAACGGCGCCTCGATCTGCATCCAGTCCGGCACGACCCACGAGCTCAATCTCGCGGACTACTTCCCCTCCCGCGACATCGATATCAACACCGTGACCTTCGATACCCCGGACCAGACGGCTCAGGGCTTCGCCAGCGGTCGCTGTGACGTCCTGACGTCCGACACCTCTCAGCTCAGCGCCCTGCGCCTGCAGTTGCCGGAGCCGGACAGCGTCGAGATTCTCACCGAACTGATCTCCAAGGAGCCGCTCGGGCCGGTGGTGCGCCAGGGCGATGACCAATGGCTCGACATCGTCCAGTGGACGATCTTCGCCATGGTCAATGCCGAGGAAATGGGCATCAACAGCGACAACGTCGAGGAGATGAAGAAGAATCCGCCCAATCCCGGCGTGGCGCGCCTGCTCGGTGTCGACGGTACCTATGGCGAGCAGCTGGGTCTCGGCAATGACTGGGCCTACAACATCATTGCCCAGGTGGGTAACTATGGTGAGGTCTTCGCCGATACCGTGGGCGAAAACTCGCCGCTGGGCATCAGCCGTGGCATGAACGCACTGTGGAACGAAGGCGGGATTCTCTACGCACCGCCCATTCGCTGAGCGTATCACTGGGTGACGGGCCTGCACGGCCTGATCGCTGCGCGATAACCGCCATGCAAGGCGGGTATCCACGGCCCCGGCATGCTGTCGGGGCCGTCGTGACGGTCAAGCCGTACCAGGCCGGCTGATTCCTGCTTCCGCCGTTCTCCCTCCCCGATGGGCAGCGGCGGTCGTGCTATTCCGTTCGAGGCTCGACATGCAGCGTTCTTCTTCTACCGAACGGGGGCCGCTATGGCGTGACCCCGCCGTTCGTGCGTTGGTGATTCAGGCGACCCTGCTGCTGGCTCTGCTGGGCTTCATCGCCATGATCGTGACCAACACCCTGGCCAACCTGGAGGCCCGTGGCATCACCACGGGGTTCGGCTTTCTCCAGGAACGCGCCGGGTTTTCCATTCCGCAGACTCTGATCGACTACAGCGGCGACAGTTCCTATGCGCGCACCTTTGTGGTGGGCCTGCTCAACACCCTGCTGGTGTCGGGCATGGGGATCGTGGCGGCGACCATCATCGGCTTTGCCGTGGGCATCGCCCGGCTCTCGACCAACTGGCTGATGGCCAAGCTCGCCGCCGCCTATGTGGAGATCTTCCGCAACATCCCGTTGCTGGTACAGATCCTGTTCTGGTACTTCGCGGTCCTGCAGGCCTTGCCGAGCCCGCGTCAGAGTCTGTCGCTGTTCGAGGCCGTCTTTCTCAACGTGAGGGGGCTGGTGGTGCCCGCTCCCGAGCCGTTGCCGGGGTTCTCGGCCACCCTCTGGGCGCTGCTGCTGGCCGTCATCGCGGTGGTCGGGTTGAGCGTCTTCGCGCGGCGTCGGCAGATCCGCACCGGCAAGGCGTTACCGGTCTTCCGACTGGGGGCATTGATTCTGATCGGCCTGCCACTGGTGGTCTTTCTGACAACCGGCCAGCCGCTGGCCTGGGAAATGCCCGAGATGGCCGGCTTCAACTTCCAGGGCGGGGTGACGGTCATTCCCGAGCTGGTGGCCCTGTGGCTGGCACTGTCCATCTACACGGCGTCCTTCATTGCCGAGATCGTGCGTTCGGGCATCCAGTCGGTGCCCAAGGGACAGACCGAGGCGGCGAAGGCGATCAGCCTGCCCGGCGACGTGACCCTGCGCAAGATCGTCATCCCCCAGGCGATGCGCGTGATCGTGCCGCAGCTCACCAGCCAGTACCTTAACCTGACCAAGAACTCGTCGCTGGCCACCGCCATCGGCTACCCGGACCTGGTAGCGGTATTCGCCGGCACAGCGCTCAACCAGACCGGCCAGGCCATCGAGATCGTGGCCATCACCATGGCGGTCTATCTGGTGATCAGCCTGGTGGTATCGGCGCTGATGAACCTCTACAACGCGCGTACCCTGCTCAAGGAGCGATGAGATGGCGACACGAACCGAGATGATCGAGGCGCGTCGTCCGCCGGACATGCGCCGTGGCGCGGTCGGCTGGCTGCGCGCCAACCTCTTCAACAGCCCCCTCAACAGCGTGCTCAGCCTGGTGGCCATCGTGCTGCTGAGCATGGCGCTGTGGCCTCTGGCGAAGTGGGCGCTGATCGATGCCGACTGGCTGGGGTCGACCCGCGAGGCCTGCACGGGCGAAGGCGCCTGCTGGGTGTTCATCAGTGCCCGCTTCGAGACCATCATCTATGGCTTCTATCCGGATGCCGAGCGATGGCGGGTGGATCTCGTCCTGGCGATGATGGCACTGCTGATCGCCTGGCTGGCGATTCCACGCCTGCCGGCCAAGCGCTGGGTCGGCCTCTTTTCCCTGGTCGGCTTTCCGATCCTGGCCTATTTCCTGCTGCTGGGCGGGCATTTCGGTCTGGTGGCCGTGCCGACCCGCGAATGGGGCGGGCTGATGCTGACCCTGACCGTGGCCACCGTGGGCATCGTCGGCTCGCTGCCGATCGGTGTGGTGCTGGCCCTGGGCCGGCGTTCGCAGATGCCGCTGGTGCGCAGTCTGTGCGTGGTGTTCATCGAGTTCTGGCGTGGCGTGCCGCTGATCACGGTGCTGTTCATGGCCTCGGTGATGCTGCCGCTGTTCGTGCCCACCGAAGTGGAGTTCGACAAGCTGCTGCGTGCGCTGATCGGCATCATGTTCTTCTGGAGCGCCTACATGGCCGAGGTGGTACGCGGCGGCCTGCAGGCGATTCCCTCGGGCCAGGAGGAAGCCGCCAAGGCGCTCGGCCTGGGCTACTGGCGTCGCATGGGGCTGATCGTGCTGCCCCAGGCACTGAAGCTGGTGATCCCGGGGATCGTCAATACCTTCATCGCGCTGTTCAAGGACACGTCGCTGGTGCTGATCATCGGCCTGTTCGACCTGCTGGCGATCATCCGGGCGGGGCTCACCGACAGCAACTGGCTGGGGTTCGCCACCGAAGGCTATGTATTCGCCGCGCTGATGTTCTGGGTGTTCTGTTTCAGCATGTCGCGGTATAGCCAGTATATCGAGCGACGTCTCCACACGGGTCACTGATTCAGCCCCCCTGACAACAAGGAAATACCGTCATGACGGCAAGCAATTCGGCAAGTGTGTCCTCCTCGGACTCTCCGATGATCGAGGTCGAGGGGCTCAACAAGTGGTACGGCGACTTTCATGTGCTGCGCGACATCGATCTGACGGTGGCGCGGGGCGAGCGCATCGTCGTCTGCGGCCCCTCGGGGTCGGGCAAGTCGACCCTGATCCGCTGCTTCAATCACCTGGAGGAGCACCAGCAGGGCCGCATCACGGTCGATGGCGTGACCATGACCCAGGACGTCAAGCGCATCGAGCAGATCCGCCGCAACGTCGGCATGGTGTTCCAGCACTTCAACCTCTTTCCGCACCTCTCGGTGCTCGACAACTGCTGCATTTCCCAGACCTGGGTGCAGAAGAAGCCCCGCGCCGAGGCCGAGAAGACCGCCATGGAGTTCCTCGAGCGGGTGCAGATCGCCGATCAGGCCCACAAGTATCCGGGACAGCTGTCCGGCGGGCAGCAGCAGCGCGTGGCCATCGCCCGGGCGTTGTGCATGCGTCCCGAGGTGATGCTGTTCGACGAGCCGACCTCGGCGCTCGACCCGGAGATGATCAAGGAGGTGCTCGACGTCATGGTCGAACTGGCCCACGACGGCATGACCATGCTCTGCGTGACCCATGAGATGGGCTTCGCCAAGACGGTGGCGGACCGGGTGATCTTCATGGATCAGGGCCAGATCATCGAGCAGGCGCCGCCCGAGACCTTCTTCAATAACCCGGAATCCGAGCGGACGAAGTTGTTCTTGAGTCAGATCCTGGGCCACTGACGGAAACACTGATTTATTGCTGCACTCGATATCCTGGCCGTCGGCGGTACTCGCCGTCCTCATTGACCGACAAGTCAACTCCGGGGGCTGCGTTCCGGCGACGGCCAGCCTCTCTTCGTTCGCGACATAAATCAGCGCTTCCTTGTGTTCTGGCTCGTGTTGCGTTCTGTGGCTAATGTTTTCTGGCTGAAGGTGCGCATCTCAGGCGACGATGCGCAGGCACTGCCCGGCGTGGTAGAGGGTGAAGCCGCTTTCGTAGGCGGTGCTCCAGAGCGGCTTGGCACGTAGAGGCCGGACGCTTTGGATGGGGAGCGGGAGCAAGCCGTCATCGCCGCTGGTGAGGTAACCGGCGAAGCCCTGGCCGACCACCGTGCCGGTGGTGATGCCGCGGCCGTTATATCCGGCCGCCGCCAGGATGCCGGGTGCCGGCTCGAACAGGCGCAGGGTGTGGTCCGGCGTGAAGCCGACCTGACCCGTCCAGGTGCATTCCCAGTCCACCCGTCCCAGTTGCGGGAAGTAATGGCGCTGCACCCGATCGGCCCAGCAGCGCAGGAACGATGCCGGCTTGCTGTCGCCGCAGCCCAGGCTGCCGAGGATCAATCGACCCTCGGCGTCGCGACGCATGCTGCTCAGTACTGTCCGGGTATCCCAGGCTCCCTGGCCTTCGGCCAGGATGTCGCCGGCGACGTCGTCGGGCAGTGGCGAAGACGCGACCTGGTAGAAGTGCCCGCGGAAGAAGTGGTCGCGCACTTGGTTCCAGTGCCCCTCGGTGTAGGCATTGGTGGCGACCACCAGTTGCGGTGCCCGGACGCTGCCCAGCGGCGTGTCGACCCGCCAAGTGTCACCGTCGCGCTGGATACCCTCGGCAGCGCTGTGCGTGTGCAGGCTGGCGCCCGCGGCATGGGCTGCTCGAGCGAGCCCCCGAGTATAGGCCGTTGGATTGAGGGTGCCGGCTCGCCGGTCGAGCAGGGCGTGACGGATGCGAGGCGTGCCGACGCGCCGCCGGCACTCTTCTCCTTCGAGCAGCTCGACCGGCGCGCCGCGCCGCGAGAACTGTTCGAAGCGGCGAACCAGTTCCTCGGCGCCCTTGCCGTTGTGCGCGAGGTGCAGGGTGCCGGTCCGGGTGTCCTGACAGTCGATACCGTGCCGGTCGATGAGCGCGAAGACCTCGGCGGGGGCTCGGCCGAGCACCTCGTTGGCACGTTCGCCGTTTTCCGGGCCCAGGGCCTCGAGGATATCGTCCGGCGGGATCCACATCCCCGCGTTGACCAGCCCGACACTGCGCCCGGAGCCGCCGCTGGGGATGTCGCCCGCCTCCAGCAGCACCACCGAGACGCCGGTCTCGGCGAGGTGCAGGGCGGTACTGAGCCCGGTGATGCCGCCCCCGATGACGGCGACATCGGCCCTGGCCTCGCCTTCCAGACGAGGATACTCCCGTTGTCGTTCGGGGGAGGTGGACGTCCAGATACAAGCCGATTTCATACTGCCTCCCGGGTAGCGTCGTCGACGTCCGACCAGTCGTAGAAGCGTTGCGGGTTGCGTTGCAGGGACTGGCGCTGCACGCCTTGCCATTCCCGAATCTCCGGGGCGTGTTCACTGTCGGGGTGCAGCGTCAGCCAGTGCTCGAGATCCCGGAAGGCACGTGGCGAGTAGGGTTCGAAGTCGCCCTGAGAGTGAAGCAGGGACAGTTTGCGTTCCTCGTGGCGCATCGAGACGATCAGGGCATAGCCGGCCACGCCCCACAGGGCAACGATGGACGCGAGCATGACGATGATGGCGGACAGGCTCATGATGACTGACCTCCTGTGGACGTGGCGACCTGGGGCGTGTCATGGCGACGGTTCATGATCCACATGCACAGCGGGATCATCAGCGTCAGGAGGGCCAGGCCACTGACCGTCTTCCAGGGCGTCTGACCGAGGTTGGTGTAGAGGAAGTAGGCCATGATGCCGAGCATGATGGCGGGGATCTGGTAGCGCACGACGAGCTCCCAGAGGTGCGGCACGTAAAGGTCGGCGCCGCGGTTGAGGCTCAGCACGCGCAGCCGGCGGGCATCGAACTTCCAGCCGATGGCGATCATGATGATGAAGGTCGCCAGTGGTAGGCCCCAGTTGCCGACCACGAAGTCCAGGTAGCCGAGGATATTGGCGTTCATGGCGCTCGGGATGCCCAGCAGCCAGATGATGCCGCAGATGGCCAGCACGGCCTTGGTGCGACTCGTGTTGCGTTCCTCCCGGTAGGTGGTGACGCCGACCTCGGTAATGGCGATGGCGGTGGTCAGGTTGGCGAAGAAGAAGCCCATGAAGAACAGCAGGGCCCAGAGGTAACCGCCCGTCATGCTGCCGAAGGCATTGGCCAGGGCCACAAAGGCCAGTTCAGCGCCGGAGCTGGGCGAGATGCCGAAAGCGAAGACGATGGGAAAGACGGCGAAGATGGCGAGTAGCCCGAAACTGGTGTTGCCGATCGCCGTGAAGATGCCGCCGCCCAGGGGAATATCGTCGTTGCGGCTGAGGTAACTGCCATAGGTCAGGGCGATGCCCCAGCCGAGTCCGGTGGAAAATAACGCCTGGCCGAGGGCCGCCAGCCAGGTTTCCCCCCGTGCCAGATAGGCCCAGTTCGGCGAGAAGCTGAACTCCAGGCCGGCCATGGCGCCCGGCAGCGTCACGCCCCGAATGGCGATGGCGATCAAGGCAATGGTCAGGATCGGCATCATCCACTTGGCCAGGCGCTCGATGCCGCCCTTGATGCCAAACAGCAGGATGCCAGTGACCAGCAGCATGGCGACGCTGTGCATACCGACGTTCAGAGCGGTGTTCCCGCTGAAGGCCTGCCACAGGGCGGCGGTGTCGAAGTCGGTCTGGGTGAAGGTACCGATCACGGCATGAAAGGCATAGTAGATCGACCAGCCGACGATCGACGAGTAGTAGGACATCAGCACGATGTTGAAGATCAGGATCACCAGCCCAAGGCCGACAAGGCGGTTGTTGCCGTAGAGCTTGCGGAAGGTGCCGATCAACCCCTGCCGGGTATGGCGACCGAGGCTGGTCTCGCCCATCAGGCCGGGCACCGCGATCAGGTAGAGCAGCAGGAAGTAGGCGATCAGGAAGGCGCCCCCGCCGTTCTCTCCCGTCACGTAGGGCATGCGCCAGATATTGCCGGCTCCGACCATGGCGCCGACGACGGCCATCAGGTAGCCGAAGCGACTACCCCATTGTTCTCGGGAAATTGTTGTTGTCATCTGTGAACTCCATGACATGTCCTGGAGGATCGGGCGTGCAGGAAAACCGGCCGCATTCTTCGGAATGTCATGCACACCCGCGCAGCGAAGTGCCGCCCCGTGACCGGGACGGCGACGCGCGTGATCAGTCGAACTTGATGCCCTGAGCCAGTGGCAGCTCGCGGGAGTAGTTGACGGTGTTGGTCTGGCGACGCATGTAGCTCTTCCAGACGTCGGAGCCGGATTCGCGGCCGCCGCCGGTCTCTTTCTCGCCGCCGAAGGCGCCGCCGATCTCCGCGCCGCTCGGCCCGATGTTGACGTTGGCGATGCCGCAGTCGCTGCCGACATCCGAGATGAAGGCTTCGGATTCGCGCACATCACTGGTGAAAATGCACGACGATAGCCCCTGGGGAACGTCGTTGTGCAGGGCCATGGCCTCGTCGAAGTCGCGGTAGCTCATCACATAAAGAATCGGGGCGAAGGTCTCGTTCTTGACCAGATCGTCTTGCTGTTCGACCTCGACGATGGCCGGGGTCACGTAGTAGGCGTCGGGATACTGCTCGGCGAGTCGGCGTTCGCCGCCGACGACGCTGGCGCCCTGCTGGCGCGCCTGGTCGAGCACGGACTGCATCTGGTCGAAGGCCTGGGCATCGATGAGCGGGCCGACCAGGCTGCCTTCCATGGGGTCGCCGATGGTCACGCCGGCATAGGCCTTCTTCACGCGCTCGACGACCTCGTCGCGGATCGATTCGTGGACGATCAGGCGGCGCAGGGTCGTGCAGCGTTGCCCGGCCGTGCCCACGGCGGAGAACAGAATGGCGCGAACCGCCATGTCGAGATCGGCACTGGGCGCCAGGATCATGCCGTTGTTGCCGCCCAGTTCGAGGATGCTGCGGCCGAAACGAGCGGCGACCCGAGGCGCGACGTCGCGACCCATGCGGGTGCTGCCGGTGGCGCTGATCAGCGGCACGCGCGGATCGTCGGCCAGGCGCTCGCCGGCCTCGCGGTCTCCCGTCATCACCTGACTGAGGCCTTCGGGCGCCTCGTCGCCGAATTCGACCATGGCGCGTTCCAGCAGCGACTGACAGGCCAGGGCGGTGAGCGGGGTCTTCTCGGAGGGCTTCCACAGCAGGCTGTTGCCGCAAACCAGAGCCAGAGCGGCATTCCAGGCCCAGGGCGCCACCGGGAAATTGAAGGCGGTGATCAGACCGATCGGCCCCAGCGGATGCCAGCTTTCGCGCATGTGGTGACCGGGACGCTCGGAAGCGATGGTCAGGCCGTAGAGCTGGCGCGATTGACCGACGGCCAGGTCGCAGATGTCGATCATCTCCTGCACTTCGCCGAGGCCTTCCTGGTAGATCTTGCCGCACTCCAGGGTGACCAGGGCGCCGAGGTCTTCCTTGTGGCGGCGCAGTTGCTCGCCGAACAGCCGAACCAGCTCGCCGCGGCGAGGGGCGGGCACCCGGCGCCACTGTTCGAAGGCGTGCTGGGCGCGTACCACGCGGGCCTCGACGGCATCGGCGCCCTCGAGGTGGATTCGACCGAGCTCACTGCCATCGGTGGGTGACGTGACCGTGAAGTCGCCCTGGCGGTAAGTGTTCTCGGAGACGCCGAGGCGCTGCATGAGGGATTCGATCATTCTTCCTCCTACTGTTCATTTCTGGATGCGGAAAACGAAACCAGTATTGGCGCGGTGGTTGACGCCCTTCAAACGACGTTTTATATGGAGGTTATTCCTTTTTTTCTGGTTGGAGCCGCGCATGAACCGCCGACACCTGCCCACCCTGACTGCCATGCAGTGTTTCGAGGCCTCGGTGCGGCACATGAGTTTCACTCGTGCCGCCGACGAGCTGAACCTGACCCAGAGCGCCGTCAGCAAGCAGGTTGCCCAGCTCGAGTCAGTGCTCGAGCACCCGCTGTTCCGGCGGGTACGCAAGCGGCTCCAGGTCACCCCCGAGGGCTCGCTTTACCTCACCGAGGTGCGCAAGATCCTGGCGCAGGTGGAGATGTCCACGCGCTACATGCAGTCCTACGGTGGCCAGAGCGAAGTGCTCAATGTCACCACCCTGCCGACCTTCGGAGCGCGCTGGCTGATTCCGCGGCTCAATGGCTTTCGCTTCCGGCATCCACGGGTCTACCTGAACATCGCCAACCGCTCGGAGCCCTTCGACCTGGAGGAGGAGCGCGTCGATGTCGCCTTCTTCTTCGGCCACGGCGCCTGGCCCCGGGCCGAATGCATCCGGTTGCTCGATGAGGAAATGGTGCCGGTCTGTGCGCCGGCTGCATTGCCTGACGGCGGCATCCAGGAGCCGCTGGCGCTGACACGGCTGGTACTCTTGCAGAGCGCGACACGCCCCGAGGCCTGGCACGACTGGTTCGAGGCTCAGGACTGTTATACCGAACACAGCTACCACGGGCCGCGTTTCGATACCTTCTACATGGCCCTGCGTGCGGCCCGGGCCGGCTGCGGCGTGGCCCTGGTGCCGCGTTTCCTGGCCGAGGAGGAACTACAGGCCGGCCTGCTGACGATTCCCTGGTCGTTCGGCCTGGCCAGCCGGGACGCCTATTACCTGGCCTACCCCGAACACAAGGGAGAGGTCGCCAAGGTGCGAGGCTTCATCGACTGGATACTCGAGCATCGGGATGGCCCCGGTGGGGTTCCCTAACGTGATGTGCCGGCCGGCGTATCCGCCTCGGCACACGCCAGCACATGGTCGACGAAGCGGCGCACCCGGGAGAGTTCGCCGAGGTGTTCCGGGTGCACCAGGTAGTAGGCGTCGGGCCCCTTGAGGACGTGGGACCAGGCCAGGGACAGCCGGCCCTCGGTCAGCTCGGCGTCGACGAAGAAGCGCGGCACCAGGGCGAGTCCGCCGCCGCTCATCGCCGTGCGGATCAGCATCTGGAAGGTCTCGAAGCGCGTGCCGTGATAACTGCGGTCGGTGGTGATGCCTTGATCGGCGAACCAGCGGTGCCAGGCATCGGGGCGGGTAGAGAGATGCAGCAGGCGGCACCCGGCCAGGTCGGCGGCGCGCGTCGGTTGCTGCCTGGCCAGGTAGTCGGGTGCGCCGACCGCGACCACCTCCTCGTCGAACAACTTGTGGCACTCCAGGTTCGGCCAGCTGCCATGGCCGTGGAAAATGGCCACGTCGATGTCCTCCTGGTCCAGGTCGAAGGCCTCGACATGGTCGCGAACGCTCAGGTCGATGTGCGGATTGGCGTTCAGGAAGTCCGGCAGTTGGCGGGCCAGCCAGCGGGCCCCGAAGGTCGGCAGGCTGGCGACTCGCAGCACCTCGCCCTGGCCGCTGTAGGTCATGATGGTATTGGCCGACATCTCGATCTGGGCCAGGATCTTGCGCACCTCGGTAAGGTACAGCGAGCCCTCCGGCGTCAGCACCAGGGTGCGGCGCACGCGCCGGAACAGCTTGTGCTGCAGGTACGCCTCGAGTTGTGCCACCTGCTTGCTGACCGCGCTCTGGGTGATGCTCAGTTCATCGGCGGCACGGGTGAAACTCATGTGCCGCGCGGCCGCCTCGAAGCACTGCATGGTGATGGTCGAGGGCAGGTGACGTGCCGTCATGCCAGGGCTCCGTGTTTCATGGATTCTCATGGGTCATGCTGGAAGGGCGATGCACCGGGTGTGAGGCCGAATAATCATCAATGCCTCGGCTTTCCAGAATAATCCATGACGACAAGGAATGAATAGCGCGCTTTTTTTCGTTTGAAGCCCGGAACGCGGCTCTGTTCTCATCATGGTCATACGCTCCCACAGGACGATGACATGGATCTCCCGCACATTAGTGACTCGCTTGGCATCGTGCACCCCATCTGCATCGAACGGGGCCGCAACGCCGAGGTCTGGGACGAACAGGGCAAGCATTACGTCGACTTCGTCGGTGGCATCGGTGTGCTCAACCTGGGGCATGGCCATCCCGCCGTGGTCGAGGCGGTCAAGGCGCAGGTCGGCACCCTGATGCACTCCGCCTTCAATGCCCTGCCGCATCGTGGCTATCTCGAGGTGGCCCGGGCCCTGGATGCCTTCGTGCCGGTGTCGTATCCGTTGTCCTGCATGCTCACCAACAGCGGTGCCGAGGCCACCGAGAATGCCCTCAAGATCGCCCGCGCCGCCACCGGGCGCCAGGGCGTGATCGCCTTCGACGACGGCTTCCATGGCCGCACGCTGGCGGCGTTGAATCTCAACGGCAAGGTCAAGCCCTACAAGAACCGCCTCGGTGCCTTGCCCGGCCCGGTGCATCACTTGCCCTTCCCGAGCCGCGATAGTGACGTCGATGCCGACACCGCCATGGCCGCCCTGGAGCGGTTGTTCGAGGTCGAGGTACCCGCCGATGAGGTGGCTTGCATCATCGTCGAGCCGGTCCAGGGCGAGGGCGGCTTTCGTCTGCTGTGCGCCGATTTCGCCGCGCGCCTGCGGGCGTTGTGCGAGGCTCGAGGTATCGTGTTGATCTTCGACGAGATCCAGTCCGGCTTCGGACGCACCGGCAAGCGTTTCGCCTTTTCCCACCTGGGGGTCGAACCCGACCTGCTGCTGATGGGCAAGAGCATGGCGGCCGGGCTGCCGCTGGCAGCGGTGGCTGGCAAGGCGGAACTCATGGACGCTCCGCCGAAAGGCGGCCTGGGCGGCACCTATTCGGGCAATGCCGTCGCTTGCGCCGCGGCCCTGGCGGTGATGGACGTAATGAGCGAGGAAGGCCTGGCTGACTGGAACAAGCGTCAGGAAGCGACGATCATGGAGGCGTATCGTGGCTGGCGGTCTTCCGGCCGCTATCCGATGCTCGGTGAGATGACCGGTGTGGGCGCCATGCGGGGCATCGTCTTCGAGGATACGCCCCGGGCCTCCGGCGCTGACCATTTGTCGACCCTGCTCGCCGTGGCCCGGGAGGAGGGCATACTGCTGATGCCAAGCGGGCGGCGGCGCAACGTGCTGCGCTTGCTGCCCCCGCTGACCGCCGAGCCCGAGGTGCTGGGCGAAGGGCTGGCGAGGCTCGAGCGAGCCCTGGGGCGGCTGTAGCCCTGAACCGAATTCATGATGACCGACACCGAGAGGCATACCCGATGACGTCCCCCGTTTCCCATCACGAGATTCGTGACCGTTTTTCCAGGGCCATGTCGGCCATGTATCAGGCCGAGGTGCCTCAGTACGAAACCCTGCTCGAGCTGGTGGCGGAAGTGAACCGCGAAACCCTGGCGCGAGATCCCGAACTGGCCGAGCGGCTCGAGGCCCACGACGAACTGAATCGCCTCGGCGTCGAGCGGCATGGCGCCATTCGCGTCGGCAGTGCCGAGGAACTTGCCATGTTGCGCCGGCTGTTCGCGGTGATGGGCATGTTCCCGGTGGGCTACTACGATCTCTCCGAGGCCGGCGTGCCGGTGCACTCTACTGCCTTCCGGCCCATTGACGATGAGGCGCTGGCGCGCAACCCCTTCCGTGTCTTCACCTCGTTGCTGCGCCTGGAACTGGTCGAGAACGCCGAGCTGCGCGAGCGCGCCGCTGACATCCTCGCCAAGCGTGACATCTTCACGCCCGGCGCCCGGGAAATGATCGAGCTCAGCGAACGCCAGGGTGGCCTGACCGATGAGCAGGCCGACCGTTTCGTCACCGAGGCGCTGGAGACCTTCCGCTGGCACCAGGACGCCACCGTGGACCTGGAAACTTACGAGGCGCTGCATGCCGAGCATCGGTTGATCGCCGACGTGGTCTGCTTCCATGGGCCGCACATCAACCACCTGACGCCGCGCACCCTGGATATCGATGAAGCGCAGCGTCGCATGCCGGCGGCGGGGATGAACCCCAAGGAGGTCATCGAAGGACCGCCGCATCGTGACTGCCCGATTCTGCTGCGCCAGACCAGTTTCAAGGCCCTGGAGGAGCCGGTCCGCTTTGCGGGCGAACACCAGGGAACCCATACGGCACGTTTCGGCGAGATCGAACAGCGAGGCGTGGCGCTGACCGCCGAGGGGCGCGCCCTTTATGATCGCCTGCTGGCCGAGTCGCGTCGGCGCACTGCTGGCCTGGACAACACCGAGCACCAGCGGGTTCTGGGCGAGGTGTTCGCCGACTTTCCGGATACCGAGGCCGAACTGCGCCGTCAGGGCCTGGCCTTCTTCGAGTACCGGCTGACCGAAGCGGGACGCGAGGCCGGCGTGGTCATCGAGACCGAGCTGGAGACATTGATCGAACAGGGGCTGGTCGTCGCTCGACCGATCACCTACGAAGACTTTCTGCCGGTCAGCGCGGCCGGCATTTTCCAGTCGAATCTCGGTGGCGGCGGTAACGACGCCTATGCCGGCAACGCCAATCGTGACGCCTTCGAAGCGGCGTTGGGCGCCCAGGTGACCGACGAGCTGGCGCTCTATGGCGAGCGGGAAAGGTTGTCACGCGAGGCAGTACTGGAGGCGCTCGGCGGCTGACCCGAGGATTCGGGTATGATGGGATGCTCAGCCCGAACAAGGATGTGTCATGCCGTGGTTGGATAGCCTGTCGCCGCTCGATGGCGGCATCGAGCTTCTGCTGATTCTGCTTTCGACCCTGACCTCCATGATCAGTGCCTCGATGGGGGTCGGCGGCGGAACCCTGCTGATCATGACCATGGCACAGGTCATGCCCGGCGCGGCCTTGGTTCCGGTACACGGCATGGTGCAACTGGGGTCCAACGGTGGCCGAGCCCTGATGACACTGCGTCACCTGAACGGGTCGGTCCTGGCCGCCTTCGTGCCGGGTGCACTGCTCGGTGCCGTGGCGGCCAGCTGGATGCTGGTGCGTCTTTCGACCGGTGTGCTGGAGCTGGCCATCGCCGGTTTCGTGCTGTTCACTCTCTGGGGCCCCGGGCTACCCAAGCGCAGCCTGAGCCGGCTCGGCACCGCTATCGCGGGGGGCGTCACGACCCTGCTGTCGAGCCTGGTCGGCGCCAGCGGGCCGATGGTCGCGGCCTTCATCAAGCAGCACGGAGGCTCGCGCCAGGCGACTGTGGCGACCTTCGCTGCCTGCATGACCCTGCAGCACCTCACCAAGGCCTTCGTGTTCGGCGCCGCCGGCTTCATGTTCCGCGATTGGCTCTGGCTGATCGCCCTGATGATCGCCGCCGGGGTGGTGGGCACCTGGCTCGGATTGCGGTTGCTGGGTCGGTTGTCCGAGCGGCGCTTCGATGGCCTGTTTCGCTGGGGCCTGACCCTGCTGGCGCTGCGCCTGATCTGGTTGGGGCTGCAGCGTCTCGGTGTCATCGGTTGAGATCCGAGCCGATCGAGAAGGCCGATCGGCTCCGGATGTCAGGAAAAAGCCTATTTTTGTGGACTTTTCCCCTGTACAGGGCGCTATTGTGGGTCATAATGCGCTTATGTAGAAGAAGCCATGAATTCAGGGGAACTCCCATGGGGCTCACAATGACACGGCGATGGTACCTCGCCCTCATTCTGCTGCTGGCCGTCACGCTGCTGGCCGGCACCGCCCAGGCAAACAATCCGCGCTATGCCGGTATCGTCATCGATACCGACACCAGCGAGATCCTCTATGCCGAAAATGCCGACGCACCGCGCTACCCCGCCTCTCTGACCAAGATGATGACGCTGTACATGCTGTTCGAGACGCTCGACCAGGGCGGCATGACATTGGGGCAGCGGTTGCCGGTGTCATCCACTGCCGCCGGCATGCCGGCCACCAAGCTCTGGTTGAAGCCGGGCAGCAGTATCCCGGTCGAGAAAGCCATCCAGGCCCTGGTGGTTCGCTCCGCCAACGATGTCGCCGTGGTCGTGGCCGAGGCGCTCGGTGGCAGCGAGTCGCACTTCGCGAGGATGATGACCACTCGTGCCCGGGAAATGGGCATGGAGGACACGACCTTTCGCAACGCTTCCGGGCTGCCGGACGACCGTCAGGTCACCACGGCGCGGGATATGGCGCTGCTTGCCAGGCGCTTGATGCTCGACTTCCCCCAGTACTATCCCTACTTTTCCCTGAGTCGCTTCACCTGGCGCGGCAAGACCCTGACGGGTCACAATAATCTGCTGGACAGCTATCCGGGTGCCGATGGCCTGAAGACCGGCTTCATCCGTGCCTCCGGCTTCAATGTGGCGACCTCGGCGAAACGGGGGGGGCGACGCATTCTCTCGGTGGTCATGGGGGGCTATACCGCGGCTTCTCGAGACGAGCACATGGCCAACCTGCTGGATCGCGGTTTCCTGCGCGCCTCGCTGAGTGACGGGCGAGGTTTTCTGGCCAATACTCGCATCACCGATGACCACCTGCTGCCCGGGGCACGGCGCCCGATACCATCGTCCGGTCAGATGCTGGCGAGCGCCGACGACACGACACCCGAACCGCAGGCCATCAGCTCGCCTTCCCGGGATGAGGTCATTGCGACGGCCGGTACCGGCGTGGGCGCCGTGACATCGGTGTCCGAGCCGACGCCGGCCAGGGAAACGTCAGGCGTGACCTCGACACCCGAACAGGCGTCTTCGTCTCCCTCGCCGTCGACCGTTGCCGTCGCCTCGGCGGCATCGCGCAGCCATGCGCCCGACCCCATCCGGCGCGTCGTCGATCAGCACGAGGCGGCGATGCCCGGAAGCTGGGGCGTGCAGGTCGGGGCCTTCAGCGACGCCGACCATGCGCGACGCCTGGCTGCCCGAGCCGCCGAACGCCTGACCGCCGAGCTGGCCGATGCCCGCGTGGCGGTACCGCATGTTGCCGAGGCCGGCGTCTATCGCGCGCGGCTGGTGGACATGCAGGAAGGGCAGGCGCGTAACGCCTGCCGGCGATTGCAGGCGCAGGGGATGGATTGCATGGTGGTGCAGGCCACCCTTTAGGGAAGCACTGCGTGACGCGGTGCTCAGCATCCCGGCTATGACGGCATAGGCTCCGGTTCTTGTGCGCCTGGTGCTTGGCTCCGCTTGCCGGTTTGCCCAGCGCGTCCCCGAAAGGGTGGGTTGCCGTTACCCGCGAAACCCATTAGCTTGGTAGCCAAATATGCATCACCCCGCCGGTTCGACCGGTGGGGTGGTTTTTTTGGTTCATGCTCAGTGTTCTGAGCTCTGAGGCCAAGCGGTCGGGAGAGGTGAGATGTCGTCATCGTTCAAGGGAATCCTGTGCATGTGCGGCGGGGTCTTGTGTCTGGCGCTGGGCGATGCCATCACCAAGTGGCTCGGCGAGACGCATTCGCCGCTACAGCTCATCTTCTTCCGTACCCTGGTGTCGCTGCCGCTGATCGCGTTGATCGCTCGCTTCAACGGCGGGCTTCGCAAGCTGTCGACACGTCGCCCCGGCATTCACCTGATGCGCGGGCTGATTTTTACCGGCACCATGATCTGCTTCATGTGGGGCCTGACCCTGCTGCCGCTCGCCGAAACCACGGCCATCGCCTTCGCGGCACCTTTGTTCGTTAACCTGTTGTCGGTGCCGCTGCTCGGCGAACGGGTCGATCGGACCACGCTGTTGGCTACCCTGCTGGGCTTTATCGGCGTGCTGGTGGTGGTGCGGCCGGGAGGCAGCAGCTTTCAGCCGGCGGCCCTGATCGTGGTCGGTGCGGCGGTTTTCTACGCCCTGACGATGATCACCGCGCGTCGCTATGGCGACCGTGAGCACCTCTGGGCCATGGTCTTCTATACCACTCTGGTGCCGATGCTGGTATCGGCAGCGACCCTGCCCTGGGTGTGGCAGATGCCGGCGCCGATTCACTGGCCATTCTTCCTGCTGGCCGGCGTGCTGGGTGTCGGCGCCATGATCGGGCTGACCCTGGCGTTTCGCTACGCGCCGGCGGCGCTCGCCGCGCCCTTCGATTACACGGCGCTGCTCTGGGCCATATTGCTGGGCTGGTGGCTATGGGACGAGGTGCCGGACCTGTGGGTACTCGTCGGCGGCACCCTGATCATCGTCAGTGGCCTGGCCATCGCCTATCACGAGCGTCGTGTCGCCCTGAACCGTCGGCCTTCCACTTGATGCGGTGACTCAGCGCCCAGGCCTCCCCGAGGACGTGCCCTGCAGGAAACGACGCGCCGCGGCTTCCGGATCCGGTGTGCCGCAGATCGCCGAGATCACCGCCAGGCCGTTGGCCCCGGCACGACGCACCGCCTCGGCGTGCTCAGCCTTGAGCCCCCCGATGGCCACCGTCGGCAAGGGGCTGGCGCCGGCCAGGTCCGCCAGGCCGTCGAACCCGAGCGGGGCGGCATGGTCGTGCTTGCTGGGCGTGGCGAAGACCGGCCCCAGGCCCAGGTAGTCGAGCCTGGCCGGCTCGATCCGGGCGAGCTGTTCGTGGGTCTGTACCGAGAGCCCGAGGATGGCATCCGCCCCGAGCGCGGTGCGGGCGTCCTCGGCCTCGCCGTCGTCCTGACCGATGTGCAGCCCATCGGCGCCGCTGGCCAGGGCCACTTCCAGCCGGTCATTGATCAGCAGGGGAACGCCGCTGCCCGCGAGGGCGGTCTTCAGGCGTCGTGCCACCGGCACCAGTTCGGCATCGCTGGCGTGCTTGTCGCGTAGCTGCACCAGGGTCACGCCACCGCGCACAGCGGCGGTGACGGTTTCCTCCAGGCCGTGTTCGGCGCACAGCTCGGGGTCGGTGACCAGGTAGAGAGACAGGTCAACTCGCATGGGTGATCTCCAGTCGGGCACGGTTGGTCAGGGTGTCGGCGTCGAGGGCATGCAGGGCATCGAGGAAGGCCACGGCGAAGCTGCCCGGCCCCCGGGCGCTCTCCCCGGCGATGCTGCCGGCTACGGCGTAGCCCGCCAGCGCCGAGACGCCGGCCTCGAATGGGTCTTCGGCGACGGCCAGGCAAGCGCCCACCACCCCCGTCAGGGCACAGCCCAGGGTCGTGACGAGCGGCATCAGGGCGTGCCCGCCGGCCACGCGGGCCAGGCGCTGGCCATCGGTGACGAGGTCGGTCTCGCCGGTGACGGCAACCACGGCGCCCGTGCGGCGAGCCAGCTCGACGGCGGCGCGCTCTGCCGCCTCGGTAGTGTCGGTGCTGTCCACACCCTGACCACCGCCGCCTTGCTCGGCCAGGGCCATGACCTCCGAGGCATTGCCGCGTACCACCGTCGGTGACAGTGCCAGCAGGCGGGTGCCGGCTTCGCGGCGCAGGGTCGTGGCGCCCACCGCCACGGGGTCGAGCACCCAGGGTGTGCCGGCCCCATTGGCGGCACGGGCGGCATCCTCCATGGCGTCCACCCAGTCGGGCGAGAGGGTGCCGATATTGAGGGTCACGGCGCCGGCCAGAGCGGCGAACTCGCCGACTTCCTCGCGGGCATGGGCCATGGCCGGCGAGGCACCCAGGGCCAGCAAGACATTGGCCATGGTATTCATGGCGACATGATTGGTGATGTTGTGAACCAGCGGGCGGGACTCGCGCACGCGGCTCAGGTGGCGAGCAGGATCGATGGTGTGCATGGCGCCTCCCGGGCGGCGGGAGGTGCTGGCCTCGGGAGAGCCGGCACGACTCCCTCCGCCGGCATTATCCGGGTCAGGTGGTGAGGGTGCATCTCAGCCGGGCGGCATGGCGTCCGGCGCCCCTGTCGTCAGGCCTTCTACTATCCGTGCCCGGTTGGCACCTGTAAAGAGGCGGCGGCGCTTGCCGCCGCCTCTTTACCTCAGGAGCGCTTGGGCTGCTTGACCAGGCGCAGGTAGGGCTTCTGCTCGTCCCAGCCGTCCGGGAAGAGCGTCTTGGCCTCCTCGTTGCTCACGGCGGGAACAATGATGCAGTCATCGCCGTCCTGCCAGTTCACCGGCGTGGCCAGCTTGTGCTGGTCGGTGAGCTGCAGGCTGTCCAGCACACGCAGCACCTCGGCGAAGTTGCGGCCGGTGCTGGCCGGATAGGTGATGGTCAGGCGGACCTTCTTGTTCGGATCGATGATGAAGACGCTACGCACCGTCAGGGTGTCGTTGGCGTTGGGGTGGATCATGCCGTAGAGGTTGCTGACCTTGCGGTCGCCGTCCGCCAGCAGCGGGAAGTTCAGCCCCTGCCCCTGGGTTTCCTGGATGTCGCCGGCCCAGGCTTCGTGATCCTCGAGCGGGTCCACGGAAAGGCCGATGGCCTTGGTGTTGCGCTTGTCGAATTCCGGCTTGAGCCGCGAGACCTCGCCGAGCTCGGTGGTGCACACCGGGGTGAAATCCTTGGGATGCGAGAACAGGATGACCCAGTTGTCTCCTGCCCATTCATGGAAGTTGATGGTGCCGGCGGTGCTCTCTTGAGTGAAGTCTGGCGCGATGTCGCCGAGTTGCAGTGCCATATTGGCCTCCTGATGGATGGGTGAGTGGCATCGCGGGCGCGGTGCCGGCTCGAGGGTTTCCAGCATTGCACGATGATGGCGCGGGTGGAAACAACCGCTGGCCATATGCTCAGTCGAATTTACGCTTAGTGTCGAGCGACGAGCTGCGGGTTCCGAGCCTCGAGAGTCGAGCAGAGCGTAGCAGGCTTGAAGCTGTGAACCCTGGGGGCGGGGTTCGAATCTCGTATCTCGTCGCTCGTTTGCTTCGGGGGTGGGGTTCGGGTCTCGCATCTCGCCGCTCGTATGCTTTGGGTTTCGAGCGTCGAGGGCAGGCACGTTTCGTACCGTCCCTAAGGGGCTGGGGCGGCGGCACCGAGAAACCGCTCCCGCCAGTAGTCCAGTCCCAGCGCCGTGGTGGTGACGCGTCGCCCGCGGCCGGGCGCATGGATCATCTGGTCATGGCCCAGGTAGATCCCCACATGACTGGCATCGCCGCCTCCGGCGGTGTCGAAGAACAGCAGGTCGCCCGGGCGTGCCTCGTCGGTCGGCGGCAGGGTCTCGAACTGTCGGCGAGAGGTGCGTGGCACACTGATGCCTGCCCGGGCGTAGGCGAGCTGTACCAGCCCCGAACAGTCCAGCCCGCTCGGCGTATCACCCCCGAAGCGGTAAGGCGTGCCGAGTGCCTGACGCGCCTCGGCGAGGATCATGGCGCGGTCCATGGAGAGGTTGCCCGTGTCGCGGGTGGCCAGGTCGGGCCCGGCGCAACCGGCCAGCCACAAGAGCAGCAGCATTGCCAGCGGCCATCTCGTCACGCGAATTGTGGAGTGGCGGTAGATGACATCTGATGGCATGCGCGGCTCCATGGCGGTGAGGTTCCGTCTCCCTCGCATAGCCTAGGCGCTGATACCGACGCTGGCTAGCATCAACGAAAGGCGATGCGCGTGCCATGGGTCAAACGTTCCTCGGGCGTCATGGCATGCCCCGGAACGCCGATCATTTCGTCGCCGCACTGGTCATCCCAGGTCAGTACACCGTGGGTCAGCCCCAGTTCCCCGAGGCGTTCTCGGAGTTCGCCGGTACCCAGGTAGGTGCAGGTATGCCCGGCCTTGTCGGTCAGGGTGGATACGCCGTTGGCGTGATGGAAGCGCACCGTGTAGATGCCATCCTGGGACTCGACCTCGACGATGGGCGAGAACCCGTGGGCCAGGGCGTGGGAGAGTTGCTTGTAGGTGAGGCGATCACCTGGAGACAGGTCGGTGGCGGCCATGATGAGCCCCCTTCGCGTGGTGGTGTCGTCTATCAATGTAGAATCCCGCCGGGATCGCCGCCATCCCGCTGGCGGGGTGGAAATTCCGGAGCTTCGCCCCCATTCAGGCAGCACTATCCCACACGACATCCCACACGACGCGAAAAGGAGAGGGCCATGAGCTTTGAGGGTGAGCAGTATCCCGGCGTGAAGGCACCGGCCGCCGAGACCGAAGGCTTCCGCCTGAATCACACCATGCTGCGGGTCAAGGATCCGCAGGCGGCGCTGGACTTCTACTCGCGCGTCTTCGGCATGCGGGTACTGCGCAGGCTGGACTTCGAGGAGATGCAGTTTTCCCTGTACTTTCTGGCCAAGCTAGAAAATGGCGATGCGGTGCCGGAGGACAAGGCGCAGCGTAGCGTCTGGACCTTCAGCCAGAAAGGACTGCTGGAGCTGACCCACAACTGGGGGACCGAGGATCAGGCGGACTTCGCCTATCACGACGGCAACGCCGAGCCCCAGGGGTTCGGGCACATCTGCTTCTCGGTGCCGGACCTGGATGCCGCCGAGGCGTGGTTCGATGCCAATGAGGTCGAGTTCATCAAGCGTGCCGCCCAGGGCAAGATGCCGGATGTGGTCTTCGTCAAGGACGTGGACGGCTACTGGATCGAAGTGGTCGAGGCTGCGCGGATGGCCGACAAGGGCGACTAGCGTCGCCAGTGTCGAGCCACGAGCCACGAGCCACGAGCCACGAGCAGCGAGACAAGCCCAAGCCCTGACAAAAGCGTAGAGGCCGTCCCCTTCGGGCGGCCTCTGTCATCATGTGCTGGTTCGGTGCCTGGGCGATCAATCGAAGATGCGCTCGAACTCTTCCGAGAAATCCTGGCTGGAGGGAGATATCTGGAGCCAATCGATGATCAAGGCAAGGAGACGTCGGGCCGTATGAAAGAGTATATGGGATAGCTCATGCAGCAAGTTGAAATGCTCGGCAATCTCTGAGTAGTTGGTGGCATACTCATGCGCGGCCATGTTGCGGATGGCGCGACAGCGTTGCCAGTCGGCCGTTGAGTCGATGATCCCTTGCTTTTCGAAAAAGGCGAGGACTTTTAAGAAGTTATCACTTGGCTCTCCCGCAAGAAGAGCGCTATGTCGCATGGCGGAGGCCAGGGAATCCTGTAATTTGGCGAATCGCTCGTTGATGGCGGCGAGTGTCTCGAAGAGATCAATATCCTTCTTGTGTGCTTCGAGCCATGCGGCTTCGAGGGGCCAGGCGACCCGGACCTCGGATTGGTGGAGGAACCAGGCACAACGCTGAATGGCTTCCAGGAGTTGTGCCAGATGGTGTTGTTGCCTATCGAGAATATCCTGGCTCATGCGGCATCCTCGAGCTTGATCGAGCGGGCCTGGTGCAGGGCGATGGCTTGAAAGGGCGTCGGCTCATCCCCTTGTGTATAAGTTAGAATATCCACAGGGAGCTGTAGATTGGTCTCCAGGTCCTGCTTCAGTTCGGCACGTGCCAGAAGCGGGATGGGCGTGGAGGAAACCAGCAACAGGTCCAGGTCGCCACCTCGCCGAGTCTCATCGAGGCGGGAACCAAAGAGTCGAATATCCACGTCACTACCCACCAGATGTCTGGCAATGTCGAGGATACAATGACGTTGCTGGTGGCTAAGGCGCACTAGGAGGCTCCAGAAAAGACTGACTCATGAGAAGTCTAGCACTCTGCCGAATATCGCCGACACCTGGGGCCGGCTGGCCCATGGGCCAGCCGGCCTCTGTCATCGTGTGCTGGTTCGGGGGCCAGGGGGCGAGTGAGGGCGTGCTGGCATCCAGCGAGATCATGAGCTCCTTCGGCGGTCAGTCAGTGCTCGTGATCGTGCTGCGTCTCGGTGCCTGACTTGCCATCTGCTTCCGGCTTGGCCAGGGCGTCGTGCAGCACGCGGGCGTTGTGACGCATCATGCCGAGATAGGTGCTGGCTTCGCCTTCGGGGGCCAGGGCGCCGGAGTAGAGGGTGCCGGCCACCGGGCGGCCGGTTTCCTCGGCCAACTGATCGATGAGCGCTGAGCTGGTCATGTTCTCGTGGAACAGCGCACGGACATCGTTGGCACGGATCACCTCGATCAGTTCGGCCATGCGTGCCGCGCTGGGGCCGGCCTCGGTGGACAGGCCGGCCGGCGACAGGAAGCTGATGCCGTAGGCGCGGGAGAAGTAACCGAAGGAGTCGTGGCCGGTGATGACGCTGGTGGATTCGGGCAGTGCCGCCATCTGCTCGCGGATCTTGGTATCCAGAGCGTCGATATCGGCGAGGTAGCGCTGGGCGCGTTCGCGGTAGTCGGCCTCGTGGGCCGGGTCGGCGGCGATCAGGCCGTCGCGGATGTTGGTCACATACGTCTTGCCGAGGCGTGGGTCCAGCCAGGCGTGCGGGTCTTCTCCGCCGTGATCATGCCCGGCATGGTCGTGCTCGTCATGGTCATGGCTGGCGTGATCATGTTCAGCGTGGTCGTGCTCACCATGGTCGTGGCTCTCGTGTTCATGGACCGCGTGATCATGAGCCTCATGGCCATGGTCGTCGCCTGCGGCCGTGCCGCCCTGATCCGCGATGCCTTCGGTGGCGACCACCGTTGGCCCCTCGTAGTCGCCGGCGCCGAGCAGGCGCTCCATCCAGCCTTCGAAGTGCATGCCGTTGAACACGACCAGGTCGGCCTCGGCCAGGTTGCGCGCGTCGATGGGACGTGGCGAATAGACATGGGCATCGCCATCCGGGCCGACCAGGGCGTCGACCTCGACATGTTCGCCGCCGACCTGTTCGACCATGTCGGCCAGGATGCTGAAGCTGGCGATGACCTGCACGCGATCCTCGGCCAGGGCACCGGGCACGGCCAGCAGGGTGGAGAGGCCGACGGCCAGCGCACTGTAGTGCTTCAAGGACGTGATGGATGACATCGGAGGATCTCCCGGAGAGTCAGTGAGGAGTGGGTGAGCCCAGCGGTGCGGCACGGCGCCGGTGACGAGCGATGAGGCTGTGGTGGCGGCCGAACAGCGCCGAGACAATGTACGCCAGGCCGGCCAGCAGGATGATCGCCGGGCCGGAGGGCAGGCTGAAGTGATACGACAGCAGTAGACCGCCCAGGTTGGCGACCAGGGCGATGACGATGGCGATGGCGATCAGGCCTTCCAGCCGTTGGCTCCAGAAGCGTGCGGTGGTGGCCGGCAGCATCATCAGACCCACCGCCATCAGGGTGCCCAGGGTCTGGAAGCCGGCGGTCAGGTTGAGTACCACCAGGCCCAGGAAAACGCCATGCACCAGGCCGCCGCGTACGCCCTGCCCGCGCAGGAACAGCGGATCGAGACACTCGACCACCAGGGCGCGGAAGAGCACTGCCAGGGCCAGCACGATCAGCGAAGCGATGCCGGCGATCAACAGCAGGGCGGTGGTATCCACGGCCAGTATCGAGCCGAACAGCACATGGGTCAGGTCCACGCTGCTGCCGCCTAGTGACACCATCATGACGCCGGCGGCCAGCGAGATCAGGAAGAAGCTGGCCATGGCCGAGTCCTCGCGATGGCCGGTCATCTGCGAGACGCTGCCGGCGAGTATGGCCACCAGGATGCCCGACAGAATGCCGCCGAGGCTCATGATCGGCAGCGAGAAACCGGCGAACAGAAACCCCAGGGCGATGCCGGGCAGGATGGCGTGGGACATGGCATCGCCGATCAGGCTCATGCCGCGCAGCATCAGAAAGACCCCCAGGGGCGGGGCGGCCAGCGACAGGGCCAGGCCGGCGACCACGGCGCGGCTCATGAAACCGTACTCGAAGGGGGCGATCAGCCAGGCGTCAAGCAGTGCCAGCATGGGGAAGGTCCGAAAAGTCGATGGGCAGGCGAGGCGCGCGAGCGGGCTGGCCCGTGTGATGGTCGAGCAGGGCCTCGGGCCCCACCCAGCGGCCATGGCCACCGGCCAGCAGCAGGACATCGTCGGCCAGGCGAGACAGCTGCTCCATGTCGTGCAGCACCACCAGGATGGTGGCACCGGCGGCGGCCATGTCGCGCAGCACCTCCATCAGCACCTCGACGGTCTCACCGTCGACATTGGCGAAGGGCTCGTCGAGCAGCAGCAGCTCGGCCTCCTGCATCAGGGTGCGGCCGATCAGGGCCCGCTGGCGCTGGCCGCCGGAGAGCTCGCCCAGTTGACGGTGGGCCAGGTGAGAGATGCCCAGCCGCGCCATGATCTCCCGTCCCCGGCGATAATGCGCGGCGCAATATCCCTTCAGGGCGCCATGGCTCGGCCAGGTGCCGGTCATGATCAGCTCCTCGACGCTCATCGGGAACGTCAGATCCAGAGCGAGCTGCTGGGGCAGCCAGGCGCAGCGCTCCCGCGAGACGCTGCATTCCACGCGGCCGGCCACCGGCGGCAGCATCCCCATGAGCGCCGAGATCAAGGTGCTCTTGCCGGCGCCATTGGCGCCGATCAGGGCGGTGATCGCCCCATCCTGAAAACGGCCGTTCAGGTGCTCGAGGACCGTCTGTCCGCCTCGGGCCAACTGCAGATCGTGAAGCTGCAGACGCGCCATCAGCCCGCTCCCCCGAGTGCCCAGGCCACCGCCAGCCACAACAGGACCAGTGGCGCCGCGGCGAGCAGCAGGCGTCGCGTCGCGGACAGCGACATCAGGGAAAAGTGGCACGGCCCCTCGGGGCGGTGACGGTGAGTGCGATGCGCCATGGTGATGAACCTCCGGTAAGGCGCAGGGTTATAACATAACATAACAGGCGAGGCCAAACGGTGCCGTTGCCTTGCCGGGGGCGCCGCGTTGACATCATCGGGGAAAATTGTTGCGATGCAGCGCCTTTGGCCGGGTAGAGTCTGATCATGCGGCTATCATTACTCCGCATGTCACTACCTTATCTTTCCACCAAACGAGTTCATCCTATGACCACGGATACGCACAAGGAGGTCGAGGAGCGCGATCGTCTCAATCCGGTCGTCTTCTACAGCTCCGTTGTCGGTATCGTCGTCTTTTCCCTGTGGACGATGCTGGCCACCGAGCAGGCCAATGGCGTGATCGGCGCCGTACTGGGCTGGATATCCCAGACGTTCGGTTGGTATTACTTTTTGACCGTCGTGATCTATCTGGGCTTTGTGATCTATCTGGGTTTTTCCCGCTACGGCAAGATTCGCCTCGGCCCTGAGCACTCGCGACCCGACTTCAATCTGTTCTCCTGGTCCGCCATGCTGTTTTCGGCGGGCATCGGCATCGGGGTCATCTTCTTTGCCCTGGCCGAGCCAGTGACCCAGTTCTACAACGCGCCGGAAGCCCCCGACGGACAGGTTGCCGCGGCACGCCACGCCATGCAGTTGACCTTTCTGCATTGGGGCCTGTCCGGCTGGGGCATCTACACCCTGGTGGGCATGTCGCTGGCCTTCTTCAGCTACCGCCACAACCTGCCGCTGACCATTCGCAGTGCCCTGTACCCGATCTTCGGGCAACGTATCTACGGCGCCATCGGGCATGTCGTCGACACGGCGGCCGTGCTCGGCACGGTATTCGGCATCGCGGCCAGCCTGGGGATCGGCGTCATTCAGCTCAACTTCGGGCTGGACTACATGTTCGGCATTCCCGAAAGCACCTGGACCCAGGTCGTGCTGGTGCTGGGGATCGTGCTGTTTGCCACCATCTCGGCGGTCACCGGGGTGGAGCGCGGCATTCGGCGGCTCTCGGAGTTCAACATTCTGCTGGCCGTGCTGTTGCTGCTGTTCGTGCTGTTCGCCGGCAAGACCATCTTCCTGCTCAACGCGTTGGTGATGAACATCGGCGATTACCTCTCCGGTTTCGTCAGCATGTCGTTCAACACCTATGCCTTCGATCCGCCCGAAGGCTGGCTCAATGCCTGGACGCTGTTCTTCTGGGCCTGGTGGATCGCCTGGGGGCCCTTCGTCGGTCTCTTCCTGGCGCGCATCTCGCGTGGCCGCACCATTCGTACCTTCGTGCTGGGCACGCTGACACTGCCGATCATCTTCATGATTCTGTGGATGTCTCTGCTGGGTAACAGCGCCATCGACATGGCCATGAACGGTGCCACGGACTTCGGCCAGCGCATCATGGAGAACCCGCCGGCCGGCATCTATCTGTTCCTCGAGGAGTATCCGGCCCCCATTGTCACGACGATGGCGGTCAGCATCCTGGCCATCGTGTTCTTCGTCACCTCGGGTGACTCCGGTGCCCTGGTGCTGTCGAACTTCACCTCGATCTTGAAGAACGTCAATTCCGATGCCCCGATCTGGATGCGCATCCTCTGGTCCATGGTGATCGGGGTGCTGACGCTTTCCCTGTTGCTCGCCGGGGGACTGGGTGCCTTGCAGAGCGCCGTGGTCATTACCGGCCTGCCCTTCTCGATCGTGCTGTTCTTCATGATCGCCGGGTTGCACAAGGCACTGAAAATGGAAGCCTTCAAGGAAGACAGCCGCCTGCTCAGCCTCTCGGGCCAACTGTCCGGTCGCACCGGCGGCGAACGTGGCCGACGCGATAACTGGCAGCACCGCCTCAAGCGATCCATGAGTTTCCCCAACGAGAAGCAGGCCAAGCGCTTCATGAACGAGACATGCCTGCCGGCGCTGGAGGCCGTGCGTGACTCCCTGGGCGAGCAGGGTGTCGAGGTGGAGGTCAATCAGGGCGTGCAGAACGGCTATGACTACATGTCCCTGAACGTCGACCTGCAGGACGAGCAGAACTTCACCTATCAGGTGTGGAGTCAGGGCTTCCCCACGCCAGGCTTCGCCATGCATACGCCTCAGGCCGACAAGCGCTACTATCGTGTCGAGGTCTACTTGCTGGAAGGTAGCCAGGGGTATGACCTGATGGGGTACAGCCAGGAACAGGTCATCGAGGATGTGCTCGACCAGTACGAACGGCACATGCAGTTCCTGCACCTCAACCGGCTGGAGCCCGGCCATATCAATATGCCGGACAGTCCAGAGCAGCCACCGGCCTGATAAGGCCGAGGCTCGCCGCGATACGCCGCCGGTCCCGCGAGGGGCCGGCGGCGTTTTGCCATGGGCCCCTCGACGGGGTGGACTGATAAACTGGGCACTCACTCTTGCTGCAAGGATGACGCAATGTCTCTCGAACGCGCATTGCCGACGCTCGGCGCCCTGGGCGTGGCCGGCCTGCTGGCCCTGGCGGCCCCCAATGCCTTGGCCACCGGCGATACCGGCCTCTACCTCGGGGGCGGCGTCGGCCAGACCCATGGCGATGGCAATTTCGACGACGAGGCCGAGCACTGGAAACTGGTGGGTGGCTATAACGTTGGCTGGTTGCCTTTCCTGGACGTGGGCGCGGAGCTGGCCTACGTCAATGCCGACACCCTCGAGGGCGAGGCGAATGGCCAGTCGGCCAGTCTCGATGTCGAGAGCGTGCAGGCCACCGGCGTGCTGGGCTGGAGCCTCGGGCCGCTGGGCCTCTATGCCAAGGCCGGCATGGCCGACTGGGATGCCGAGCGTCGCGGCCGTGGCATCGGCGCTGATCTCTCCGGCACCGACCCCGTCTACGGCGTGGGTGCGCGGTTCGGCCTGCTCGGGTTGACCGGTCGCCTGGAGCTCGAGCGCCTCGATACCGACGAGATCGGCAAGCTGGACATGGTGACGGCCGGCGTGGTCTATACCTTTTAAGCCCGACCCCGACCTGACATCAGGACTCAGGGCTCAGGACCAGAGAATCCAGGAGGCCAGAGACTCGCGGTTGGCAATCTCGATCTGCTGGGCGCGGGGGTTGGCCTCCGCATGGTGCGGGTTGACGCCCAGTTCACGCAGGGCATAGCGCGCCAGGGCACCACGACAGTGCAGCTCCAGCTCGCCGTCGTGCATGCCGTAATCCTGTGCCAGCAGGTCACGCTCAGCCCGGGGCAGACGCCGATCGGGAATCAGGCGTACCGCCACGCGGGTCTGCCAGCGCTCGTCGTGCTCGGCACCATGGTCACCGAGCATGTGACCTGCATCCTCCGGCACGCCGCGAAAGCGGCTGAGCACGAAATCCCGATAGTTGCGATGTTTCTCGCAGTAGGCTCGCACATGCCAGCGCCCGGCGGCGAACACCAGGGTGTGCGGTACGAGAATACGATCCTCGCCCCCCGGGCTCGAGAAGGACGCATACGTCGCCTCCAGCCGGCGCCCCTCCCGGGCCGCCTTGACCACCTCTCGTACTACGTGCGGGGATATCACCCGGCTCGGCATCGGCAACGACTCGGTGTTCGCCGCCCCCATGCCGAGGCCGGCGAAAGGCGACCCCAGCGTATCGTGGGCATTCAGCAGGTGTAGGTACTCATCGACCCGGCCCTGGGTGAAGCGAGGCAGGAAATCGAGGCTCGGCAGGAAACCGTGGCGGGTATCGTCGTACGTCAGGTTCTCCGGGGCCAGGTCCCGGTAGCGACGCAGCACCTTCTGCGCCTGCTGGCGACCGATCCCGAACGCCTCACCGATCTGACCGGCCACGACCCGGCCTTCCCACAGCGCCAGAATCTCGATCAGCCGATAGCGTGCCAGGGTGTCCCAGGCAAGGGGCGTGTGCGCACTCATGACGGCCTCCATCCTTGGTTGCCATATTCAACCCGACGATCATGCCCCGAATTGTAGCCGGGTTGAAGAGTATCGTGGATGGATGTCCATGGGTGGCGGGGATAGAAAGGGCGTGCTTGGATGGGGAGGACGACAGGGCAGTAAGGGCAACAGCATGGATGACCTTTCTCCATCGGATCTCAAGACGATTCTGCACTCGAAGCGTGCGAACCTGTACTACCTCCAGCATTGTCGCGTGTTGGTGAATGGTGGCCGTGTCGAGTATGTGACCGACGAGGGCAAGGAGTCGCGTTACTGGAACATTCCCATTGCCAACACCACTTCATTATTACTGGGCACGGGAACCTCGATTACCCAAGCCGCGATGCGCGAACTAGCCAAGGCAGGAGTACTGGTTGGTTTCTGCGGAGGTGGCGGAACGCCACTTTTCGCGGCCAACGAAGTGGATGTCGATGTTGCCTGGCTAACACCGCAGAGCGAATATCGACCGACTGAATATCTGCAGCACTGGGTGCGCTTCTGGTTTGACGACGAAAAGCGTCTAGAGGCTGCCCGCGCCTTCCAGATGGCTCGGTTATCGCGTATCGAGACACTATGGCAAAGTCGACCTCTCAAGGAAGCGGGCTTTGAAATATCCGCACAGCACCTGAGTGATGTATTGGCACAGCATAGAAACGCGATTGCCAATGCGGCCGATACGGTCGAATTGCTGACCCTCGAAGCGCGTTTGACCAAGATGCTGTTCAAAGTGGCGACGCAAGCGGTGAGTTACGGCGAATTCACGCGTGCCAAACGAGGTAGCGGAACCGACCCTGCCAACCGGTTTCTCGACCATGGCAACTACCTAGCCTATGGGTTAGCGGCAACCGCGACATGGGTATTGGGGATTCCTCATGGCTTGGCGGTGCTGCATGGCAAGACCCGCCGGGGTGGGCTGGTCTTCGATGTCGCTGACTTGGTCAAGGACGCCATCATTCTTCCGCAAGCGTTTTTGTCAGCCATGCGGGGCGACGAAGAGCAGGAGTTCCGTCAGGCCTGTATCGAACGGCTGACGCGCACCGAATCTCTCGATTTCATGATCGATACGCTAAAAGCCGTGGCTCTGGACCTCGGAGGGCCTGGCGCATGAATGTGCTGTTGGTCTCTCAATGTCACAAGAATGCCCTCAAGGAAACTCGGCGCATTCTGGATCAATTTGCCGAGCGCCGAGGGGAGCGCACCTGGCAAACCCCCATCACACTTGAGGGGCTCGACACCCTCCGGAAGTTGTTGCGCAAGACGGCCCGCAAAAATACCGCCGTGGCGTGTCACTGGATTCGTGGTCACGACCACAGTGAACTGGTGTGGGTGGTAGGTGATGCCAAGCGCTTCAACCTGCAAGGAGCGGTGCCCACCAATACGACGTCGCGGGATATCCTTCGTCGTGAAGACGAAAACGACTGGCATAGTGGCGAGGATATACGTCTGCTGGCGTCCATGGCGGCACTACTGCACGACTTGGGGAAAGCGTCCGTAGCCTTCCAGCAACGCCTGCAAGGCAAGCTGGAAGGGCGCAACTTGTATCGCCATGAGTGGGTGTCGCTGCGCCTTTTCCAGGCCTTCGTCGGTGATGACGATGACGTGGCCTGGTTAACGCGGCTCGCCGAAGGCCGCTATCAAACGCAAGACTGGCTAAAGGAGTTGGAGCACGATGGGCTAGATGCCAATCCTTCTGCTGTATTCCGCCGATTGCCGCCGTTAGCGGCCGCACTTGGCTGGCTGGTCATTAGCCACCATCGTTTACCTCTCAAACCTCCCGACGACACTTCGGACATGGCGGCCCGCTGGGGGAGCCGTAATGTCACGCTACAAATGGAGCAGTTGGATGATCTGCTAGGGCTCATCGATGCGCAGTGGAATGAAATTCCCGCAACACAAGAGTCGGCACGTATCACGCCCTATTGGCAATTCGAGCATGGCTTACCGGTGGAAACACGGCGTTGGCAGGAGCGGGCGGCCAAGCAAGCGAAACGCCTTTTGACACGTCTTTGCGGCGACACCAACTGGCTCGATAGTCCTTATGTCATGCACCTTTCCCGCTTGTGCCTGATGCTTGCCGATCATCACTATTCTAGCCTCGAGGACCCTGTGCACCGTGTGCCCGGTGAGCCTCAGTATCCGCTGGTAGCCAATACCGTGCGCAAGACAGGGCAACCGAATCAATTGCTGGATGAGCACATTCTGGGTGTCGAGAAACATGCGGCAGTGGTGGCGCGGGCGCTCCCCAGTGTTGATAGCCACCTGCCTCGCCTGGCCCGACATAAAGGCTTTCGCAAACGTAGTAACCATGTGCGTTTCCGCTGGCAGGACAAGGCGTTCGATCTTGCCCAGTCGCTGCGTGAACGCAGCCAGCGCCAAGGTTTTTTCGGAGTCAACATGGCCTCCACGGGCTGCGGTAAGACGCTGGCCAACGGACGTATCCTGTATGCGCTGGCCGACCCGGAGCAGGGTGCACGCTTTTGTATCGCGCTGGGACTCCGCACGCTCACCTTGCAAACCGGTCAAGCCTTGCGTGAACGCCTCAACCTGGGAGAAGACGAACTCGCGGTGAGGGTCGGTGGCAGTGCCAACAAAGCGCTTTTCGATCACTACGAACGTGAAGCCGAGGCCAGCGGCTCCGCCTCTCGTCAGGGACTGATCGATGAAGATGCCCACGTCGTGTTCGAGGGCAATTTCGAGGGTCATCCGCTGCTTAAACGTCTGGGAGATGAGCCGGGAACGCGCTCACTGGTTGCCGCCCCTATTCTGGTATGCACCGTGGATCACTTGGTGCCGGCGACCGAAAGCACGCGAGGGGGCCAGCAGATTATCCCCATGTTGCGCCTGATGAGCAGCGACCTGGTGCTCGATGAAATCGACGACTTCGATATCAACGATCTGCCTGCGCTAACACGCTTGGTCCATTGGGCGGGGCTGCTGGGCTCGCGCGTGTTGCTGTCATCGGCCACCTTGCCTCCCGCTCTGGTGCGAGGCTTGTACGATGCCTACCGCAGTGGGCGTGAAGCGTACCAACGCCATCGCGGAGAGCCGGGTTTGCCGGTGGATATCTGTTGCGCGTGGTTCGATGAGAATGATCGCCAGCATCATGACTGTGCCGATGGTGACGCATTCAGCGCCGCGCATGCCGCTTTTGCTGAGCGTCGGCTCAAGCGCTTGGCCGATAGCCCTGTGCGTCGGCGAGGGGAGCTCATCCCCATGCCGTCTCTGGGAAAACGACCGGAAGAGATTCGCGCTGGCCTGGCCGGATTGCTACGTGACCAAGCTGGCCAGCTGCACGAGCGTCACCATTCTTGCGACCCGATAACGGGCAAACGCGTGAGCTTTGGCCTGATACGCATGGCCAATATCGACCCTCTGGTGGATGTCGCCACTGAACTGTTCCAGTTGGGCGCCCTCGATGGCCAGCGGATTCATCTGTGTGTCTATCACTCCCGTCATCCGCTCGTCATGCGCTCGGCGATCGAACGCCGGCTAGATAAAACACTGCAGCGCCATGAGCCCAAAGAGGGCGAACCAGAACGCGTGTTTCAACAACCGGATATACGTCGCTTGCTGGATAGCAGCGAAGAGAGCGATCAGTTATTTATCGTTCTAGGCTCGCCGGTAACCGAAGTCGGTCGTGACCACGATTACGACTGGGCGATTGTCGAGCCCTCTTCCATGCGCTCGATCATTCAACTGGCCGGGCGTGTCTGGCGGCATCGCGAAAAGCGTTGCGATACGCCGAATATCCAACTCCTGGAGACCAACCTCAAACATCTGGAAGACCCCGGGCGCCTCGCCTTCCAGCGCCCGGGGTTCGAGACGGACGAATCCTGGCGACTCAATAGCCATTCGCTGAATGCATTGCTTGCGCCGGAAGACTATCAGGTCATCGATGCTCGGCCGCGTGTGCTGGCGCATGAGACCTTGCAGCCGCGTGACAGCCTGGTGGATCTGGAGCATCAACGTCTGACAACGCAGATGATCGAGCAACCCGCTTCACCATTGACCAAGAAAGAACTCAGGTTGGGAAAAAAGCCGCCATTATCGCCACTGGGGGCTTATAGCTGGTATGTCGTACCGCGCATGCATTTGACCGGCGTATTGATACAGCGTCAGCCATTCCGTCAGCAAACACAGACGGATGTGGACTTGGCCCTGTTGCCCGACGAGGGCGGTGAAACCTGGACGCTGCACCGGGTTGAGGACGGTACCAAGCGTGGCGAAACGCTTTACGTGGAGGTGGAAGAAAGCCTGCTGACGCGAGTCGATCTGGCGTCAGAGCAAGGTGACCGGATTCAACCCTGGGGAGCCGACGACTACCTGACGGCGCTTGCCGACCTCGCCGAGGATCTGGATATCTCGCTTGATCGAGCTGCACGAACGTTTGGCATCGTCAGCGCACCCGAAAGCACGCATGGATGGTGCTACCACCCCTTGTTGGGGTTTGTGAAAAAGAGGTGAGTGAATTGGTAAATAAAGCAATATAAGGTGAACGGTAAATTATTATTCATTCAATGAGTGTGTCGATTAAGGTGATCTATGGAAATGACACAACAAGCAGCAGGCATACGCGAGGTCATCGAGCGCTTCATAAAGGAACGCTTCGATGCCAAAGCGGAAAAGCTGGCTCCCGATGGTTCCAAGTACCAAGCGTTGGTTGAACAGTTTCAGCGTGATGCCTGGCTTGAGGATGCCGCTCGGCGTGTCAGTCAGCTTCAAGTCGTGACCCACTCCCTAAAACCCATTCATCCGGATGCCAAGGGCTCTAACCTATATGCACCCCCTGAGTCTCTTGACAAGCATTCCGTGGTGGGAAGTCATGTGTTGCCAATAGACTTCGACGGCGATGTCGTGGGCAATGCCGCGGCTCTCGATGTATATAAATTCTTGAAGATCGAGTACGACGGCACATCATTGCTGGAGCGGGTGCTTGAGGACGATGCTGAGCTGGCGCGTGCCTTGAGCGATACTCCTGAGCAGTCACAAGTCTGGATGCAGTCCTTTTCTGCCATTACCGAGCCTCGCGGTGAGCATGCTTCTCATACCCGTGCCAAGCAGGTGTATTGGCTGACAGGCGAAGATGCGGTCGATAATGAGGAATTCCACCTATTGGCGCCGCTCTATGCGACCTCGCTGGCGCACCGAGTCTTTCAGGCAATCAATCATGATCGTTTCAGCGATATGGCCAAGGAGGCTCGCAAGGCAAAGCGCGAGGGTCGTGCTGGCGAACAAGAAGTTCATGATTACCCCAATATGGCCGCACAAAAAATGGGCGGCACAAAGCCACAGAATATTTCGCAATTGAATAGCGAGAGGGGCGGAAATAATTACTTGCTGGCCTCGTTGCCACCCCGCTGGAATGTACGCGATATACGTCCGCCGCTAAAGGTAGATTCGGTACTAGACGAACCCGGTATATTTGGTCGACGAAAGGAAGTGCGGTCGTTGGTCGGTGACCTGAAGCACTTTCTTGAAGCCGCCCCCAATACGGATATGCATACCCGTGATCTGCGCGATGACTACACTGCGATGATCCTGGATGAGCTCGCGTTGTTTACGATGCAGATGCATGAGCTCTCGCCGGGCTGGAGTGCTGACGAAAACTGTCGCCTGTCGATGGAAGAAGCTTTCTGGCTTGATCCTGGCCGCGCACAGGACGATAGCGACTTTCGTGAAGCGCGTAATAATACCGACTGGCCTGGCGAGGTTAGGCGACGATTCGCCAATTGGCTCAATAAGGCGCTTGGCGGAAAGTTGCCTTTGGGCGATGTGGAATTTCGCCACTGGCACAAGGAACTTTCCCGGGATGCCAATCAGCAACGCTTGTTGGATAGCGACCGCCGTTGGATGGAAGCCTTGATGGACGACCTGGAAAGTATCGACGATTGGCAGGAGGAAGGTGATGAGCAAGGTTAATAATCTTCTGGTACTGCCGCGTCTCCGTGTACAAAGCGCTAATGCGATTTCGAGTCCTATGACGTGGGGGTTCCCGGCCATGAGTGCTTTTGTGGGCATGATGCATGCATTGGAGCGCAAGTTGGCTGCAGCGGATATTAACGTATCGTTGGAGCGTGTCGGTGTGGTGTGCCATGACGTCGAGGCGCAAGCGACCGAGGGTGGCTATCCCCGAGCCTTTCACCTCACGCGTAATCCTCTTTCAACATATGCTGAGAAAAAGAAAATCAATACGGATGGCAGCGTTACGACGCCTTCTTTTGTTGAGGAAGGGCGTATGCACCTGGATATTACCCTGATATTCGCTATCGATGCCAAGGCTTCGGACGAACAGCGCCAGCATATCGCTCAAGAGACAGGAGATATCGTTTCCGGGATGCGCATCGCGGGTGGCAGTGTGATGCCGAACCCTCGGGTTTCACCTGACCGGCAACGTCCCACGTGGATTGCTCTAGACGATGATTCCAGTGAACGCGAAAAACACTTTAAGCGCTTGAAACGCCGTTGGTTGCCAGGCTTCGCCCTGGTATTACGAGATGATCGTCTTGCTGAACACTCCCGTACTCTACAAGCTGAAGACGAAAACGCGACAGCGCTGGATGCCTGGCTTGACCTTTCGCGTCTCAACTATCAATGCCAGGTCGACTCCGAAAGTGGCGAGTTGCGTTGGGAAGTACGGCGTCCTTACCCGGGATGGCTGGTTCCGATCCCGGTGGGCTATGCCGCGATCTCGAAGCAGTTCGAACCGGGTAGCGTGGCGAATGCAAGAGATACGCAAGTTCCGTTCCGTTTTGTGGAAAGCATTTACTCCATTGGCGAGTGGGTTAGTCCTCATCGTTTGACGTCCCCTGAGGATTTGCTCTGGTATGTCGATAACGATCTCGATGCCGGTTTGTATCGCCTCAATAATGACTATATCCAGCGTGCCCAGCGCACCTAATGACCAGGAGCTGAAAGATGGCTAAGAAAGACGACGCACTTAAAACCGCTTCCGTTCTTGCTTTCGAACGCAAGCTAGACCCCTCCGATGCATTGCTCTATGCCGGGCAATGGTCGCAGCGTGATGCGCTGGAAGACTGGCAGGCGTTGACGATTCGTGAAAAGTCGGTGCGCGGCACGATCTCCAATCGCCTCAAGGATACTAGCAAGGAGCATAAAGACCCGGCGAAACTTGATGCCGCAATCGAGAAGCCCAACCTCCAGACTGTCGATGTCGCCACTTTGCCCCATAACACTGACACGCTGATGGCACGTTTCACATTGCGGGTGCTTGGCGGCGCTGGTATCCCGTCGGCGTGCAACAACGCCGACTATCAAGCCAAGTTGCAACAGGCCGTTGCGGACTATGTGAAGACGCACGGGTTTGGGGAACTGGCCCGGCGTTATGCCCATAATCTGGCGAATGGGCGATTTTTGTGGCGTAACCGTGTCGGCGCCGAGCAAGTCGAGGTGCGCATTCGGCGCATGGAAAAGGGCCACGTCGCCAAAGAATGGACATTCGATGCACTGAGTTTGTCGCTCCGCGGCTTTGACAGTGATACGCAGACTTCGGAGCTGGCGCAGGATATTGCAGACGCTCTCGCGGGCGAGCGTCATTTGATCCTGGAAGTCATTGCCTTTTCGCATGTGGGTAACGGGCAGGAGGTCTTCCCTTCTCAGGAACTGATCGTTGACCAGAGCCAGACAAGGACTGTGAACGGAAAAGCCATTAAGAAGAGTAAGACTCTATACACAGTAAAAGTGGGAGAGCAAGACATCGCGGCGATACATACACAGAAGCTCGGTAATGCCATCCGCACCATCGATACCTGGTATCCGGCGCCGGCAGATGGCAGCGATCTTGGTCCCATCGCCGTCGAACCTTATGGCTCCGTGACAACTCAAGGCACAGCCTACCGCCAGCCCAAGCAGAAGGTGGATTTCTACTCGCTGTTGGATAACTGGATGCTCAAGGACCAAGTACCGAACACGGAGCAACAGCACTTCGTGATGGCGACCTTGATTCGCGGTGGTGTCTTCGGCGAAGCGGGGTAAGCCATGGATCATTATCTCGATATTCGGCTACGCCCTGACCCCGAGTTTCCGGCGGCAATGCTGATGAATGCACTCTACAGCAAGCTCCACCGGGCGCTTTACGATCTGCAGGCCGATGACATCGGCGTTAGCCTGCCCGATCACAAGACCGGCGTGCGAGCACGCACACCGGGGGGCCGGTTACGACTGCACGCTCAGCAGAGTCGGCTCGAAGAACTCATGGCACTCTCCTGGTTGGCGGGTATGCGTGACCACGTAGCGTTGTCGGACATTGCGCCGATTCCGGAGGAAGCGAGTCACCGTTGCGTGGTGCGCCGGCAGTTCAATACGGGTGGTCCAAGCCGGGTCAAGCGCTACGCGCGTCGCCACGACATCAGCGAAGAAGAGGCGCGCCAATGCATGTCGGCACCCGCTGAACGAAAGATTTCACTGCCGTTCGTGCAGGTGAACAGCCGCTCAAGCGGCCAGCGCTTTGCACTGTTCATTGAGCATGGAAATCTGCAAGCGGAACCGACGACCGGACGCTTCAATCATTATGGCTTGAGCCGTGAAGCGACCGTGCCTTGGTTTTGACCCTTTTTCGAGAACCCTCTGCTGAGGCATAGAAAATCAATAAGTTAACGCCACTTCCTGGAAAAGGGTGTGGCGCTTTCTTTGCAGGGATGCTCTTTAACAATCAGTTGGTTAGCTGTGATAAGCTCTAGTTCGCTGCCGCCCAGGCAGCTCAGAAAGACCTCAGCACCGGTGACCTGGGTGGCGATGAGTTCGCTGCCGCCCAGGCAGCTCAGAAAATGACGCTGACGTACTCGACGCGCAGGTCGACGTTCGCTGCCGCCCAGGCAGCTCAGAAAGAAAACAGCGTGCTTGCCCCTCTCATGCTAGCGTTCGCTGCCGCTCAGGCAGTTCAAGAAAAGGAAAAGCCGCCTCGCGGGCGGCTTGGAGGGTGCGTTGCTTTCCAGGCAGCTCACTCTCCCCTGACGTCCTTCAACCGATCGGGGAAGTTGGTGAAGAGGCCGTCGACGCCCCAGTCGAGCAGTTGGCGCATCGGGTCTTTCTCGTTGATGGTGTAGATGTGCACCAGCAGGTCGTTGGCGTGGGCCTGGTCGATGAAGTCGGCGTCGATCACCGGCTGGCCGTCGTAGAGGTAGTTGGGGCCGACGCCTGTGGCGTAGTCGGCGATGGCCTGGAAGTCGGCGTCGGTGATGTTCTCCGGGCTGGGGGTGACGCCGGTCCATTCTTCGAGCGTCTCGCCGTCTTCGCCGGGGGAGTACCAGAGCAGCTGGATCAGCGGGATGTCGGGGTTGAGGTCGTGCACTTCCTTCAGGCTGGCCTGGCTGAAGGACTGGATGATCACCGAGCCCGATTGTACCAGGCCTTCGGCTTCGACCTTGCTGACCAGGGCGTCCTGCAGCTCGGGGTAATCCTCGGGAGATTTGGTTTCGATGTAGTAGCGCACATCCTGGCCGTAGCGGTCGATGACTTCGTCCAGGGTGAGGATCTCGGCGCCGGCGTAGGCGTCGTCGGCGCGTTCGGGGTGGGCCTCGTTGAACCAGCTGCCGGCGTCCAGCGTCTTGAGTTCGTCGAGGCGGCGTTCCTTCACCGGCCCCTGAGCGTCCGTGGTGCGGTCCAGGGTGGTGTCGTGGATGGCGACCAGTTGTCCATCGGCGCTCATGTGCACGTCCAGCTCGAGGTAGTCGGCGCCCATGGCCAGTGCCTTGTCGTAGGCGGGCCAGGTATGTTCGGGCGCGTGGCCGCTGGCACCACGATGGGCGATGACCTGAAAGCCTTCGAGGTCCTGGCGCTGCTGTTCGAGCGCGTCGGCCTGGGAGGCGAGCGGTGCCATGAGGGTGGCGCTGCCCAGCAGGGCGAGCGTGGACGACAGGGCGGGGCGATGTGAAAACATAGGCATCCTTTTATTGAATGTTCGTGCAATAACCTAACCGCCCTATGGGGCTTCCTGCAAATCGGTGCCCTGGCAGGCGCGGCGTGTTTACATGGGGGCGACCGTTTCTATAAGGCCTTGAGTTGGAGATCATCATGACATCATCGTCTGCCTATCAGCGGGCACTCGACGCTCTGGATGCCCTGCACGCGGAGGATCCGCGCCGGGTAGAGGTCGAAGGGCAGTCCTTGCCCAAGGAGTTGTGGCACGCCGGGCGTATGAGCGCCTGGCTGGAGTGTCTCGAGGCATCGCCCGACGAGCTCGTGCGCCTGGCGGTGCGCGGCCAGCATCTGCAGCGCTGGGAAGTGCCGCGCGATGCGTATCCCGAGGGCCGCGTGGGGTATCTCACCTGGCGGCGCGACCAGGGGCAGCGGGCCGGCGAGACCACGGCGAAGCTGATGTGCGAGGCTGGCTTCGAGGAGGAGGACGCCGAGCGCGTGGCGCGCATGATCCGCAAGCAGGGGCTGGGGCGCGATGCCGGTACCCAGGCGGTGGAGGATTGTGCCTGTCTGGTGTTCCTGGAGAACTATTTCGCGGATTTCTCACGTCAGGTGGAACGCGATCACCTGATCCGCATCGTGCGCAAGACGTGGGGCAAGATGTCACCGCAGGCGCGCGAGCTGGCCCTGGCGTTGCCGATGAGCGAGGAGGCGAGGGAGATCGTGGAGGCCGCGCTTCGTTCGTGACCGCCTTGACAGATTGTCGCACCCTGGCCAAGCTTAAAAATGATAATTGTTATCATTCATAGGGCTGATTGGTATCGGTCCGGAGAGCGGGCAACGCGAGGGAGAGTGACATGGCCTATCACATCAAGACGGCGTTTCGCGGTACGAATCCTATCCTGCAGATCTGCGATGTCAGCTCGGGCTCGGTGCGCATGGCCTGGGAGTATCCGAAGGACGATCTGGAGCGCGACGATGATCCGGAGTTGCTGGCGATGCGCCGGGAGGAGGCCATCCATGATCTTTTTCGGCGCCTGTTCCTGCTGACCACCGAACAGTATCTCAAGGGCGAGCTCGAGCCGATGCCTCGGCTGGGGGCCTGGCGTCGAGCGCCTCGTCCCGGTGCGGAGTGAGCGTCAGGTGGCGAGGCCGCGATGGCAAAGGCCGCCACGGCTGTTGCCTGGTGGCGGCCTTCCTGCTTCCGGCGGTCGGGGAGGGAATCAGCGCTGGGTTCTGGCGTTGTAGACGCTCTCGTCCAGTTCGCCTTCGCTCTTGCCGACCAGGGTGGTAACCATCAGGTCACCGGCCACGTTGACGCTGGTGCGGGCCATGTCGAGGATGCGATCGATACCCGCAATCACCGCAATGGCCTCAAGCGGCAGGCCGATCTGGGCCATGACGATGGACAGCATCACCAGGCCCGCGCCGGGCACGCCGGCGGTGCCGATCGAAGCCAGGGTGCCGGTGACGATGATCATGCCGTAGTCGGCCATACTCAGGTCGACACCCAGCAACTGCGCGATGAACACCGCGACCACGCCCTGATAGATGGCGGTACCGTCCATGTTGATGGTGGCGCCCACCGGCAGTACGAAGCCGGCCACCCCTTCCGAGACGCCGAGGTTGTTGCGGGCGCAACGCAGCGAGACCGGCAGGGTGCCGGAGGAGGAGGCCGAGGAGTAGGCCACCACCAGGGCGTCGAGGATGCCTTGCAGGTAACGCAGCGGGTTGAGGCGACCGAGCAAGGCCAGCAGACCGGAATAGACCAGCAAGATATGCAGCGCGCTGGCCAGGTAGGCCACGCCGATCACCTTGGCCAGTGGCAGCAACACCTCGAGCCCGTAGTTGCCCGCCACATGGGCGATCAGCCCGAAGACGCCGAAAGGCGCAAAGGCCATGACGATATTGGTCAGCTTGACCATGGCCTCGGCGAAGCTTTCGAACACCTTCACTACGGGCTCGCCTTTCTCGCCGATCAGGGTCAGCGAGATGCCGAGCCCGATGGCGAAGACGATGATCTGCAGGATGTTGCCGTTGGCCAGGGCGTCGATGGGATTCTGGGGCACCAGGCCGACCAGGATTTCCACCAGGGTGGGCGCTTCCTTGGGTTCGACGCCGGACTCGAAGGTCATGTCCAGCCCCACGCCGGGCTGGAAGATCCAGGAGGCGAGCAGGCCGATGGCGATGGCGAAGGCCGTGGTCAGCAGGTACAGGGCGATGGTGCGCAGGCCGATGCGGCCCATCTTCTGCGGGTCGCGCATGGCGGTGATGCCGACCACCAGGGTCGAGAACACCAAGGGTACGATCAGCATCTTGATGGCGTTGATGAAGATATCGCCGAGGGGCTTGAAGAGGCTGGCCTGTTCGCCCATCAGGGCGCCGGCCAGCACGCCCAGTACCAGGCCGGCGAGGATCTTTTGCCACAGGGGGATGCGCTGCCAGAGATTGGGGCTGGCGGCCGGGTCGTGATTGGACAAGAGGTGACTCCTTTCTGTATCGGCGCTCTTGGGTAGTGAATTTCAATGGTGAGCGCGGGATTCTACAGAAAGGAGTCGCGCGTAACTTGCAGAAATGCGTCCTTGTGGACTGCGTTGGCTACAGGGCTTCGTCGAGCAGGGAATGGAAAGCCGCCCAGGACTTCTCGTCGGCACGTGCCTGGTAGCGGTCGCTGCCGATGACGGTGAAGGCATGGGGGGCGCCGGAGTAGACCTCGATCTCGTAGGTGACGCCGGCGGTTTCCAGCTCCTCGGCGAGGGAGGCGACGTCGGACATGGTGATGGCGGTGTCGGCGCCCCCATGGGCGACCAGGATGGGCGGGGTGTCGGCGGCATACGACTGTCCTTCCGGTGTGCCGAGGCCGCCGTGGAAGGTGGCGTAGCCATGCACGTCCTCGGCCTGTGCGGAGCGGGCCAGTTCCAGCACCACGGCGCCGCCGAAGCAGTAGCCCATCACCACGGTCGGCCGCGCGACACCCTGCTGGCGTGCTTCCTCCAGGCCGGCCAGGGTCAGGCGACGCATGCGTTCGCGGTCGTCGTAGAGCCGTGCGGTCTCGGCCTTCCTGGCGTCGGTTTCCACGGGGCGATTGCCCTTGCCGTAGAGGTCGATGGCGAAGGCGTCATACCCCTGGGCGGCGAGCATGTCGGCGCGTTGACGTTCGTAGTCGGTCAGGCCGTCCCAGTCGTGGACGATCAGCACGGTGCCTCGGGCTTCGTCGGGGGCGCTGGCGAGATAGCCGGTAAAGGCCTCGTCGCCTACCTGATAGTCGATGCCGTGACCGCCGGGCTCATCGGCCAGGGCGGTGCCGGTGAAGCCGGCAAGCATCAGGCTGCCGAGCAGCAGGCCTCGGAGCGTCGGGGTCGCGGTGCGTCTCATGAAAGGGCTCCCGTAGGTCGTGGTGGTCGGAAGGTGAACGAAAAGCGTGGTTCCCGGCGGGGGAGTGGCACCTCAGTATAGGACGACATCCTCGTGTGGTGCCGAACGTTGGCAGAACCGGCTTGTTTTTTATCGTCTCACCTTCCAGATTGAGGGGGTGTGATCCTGTGTAACCAGAAGCGAGACCAACAATCATGAAGAAGCGCGTTCTAGCGATGGCGGTGGCGGCGTCCTCCGTGGCATTTGCCGGCCTGGCTCAGGCCGAGGTGAAGATTGGCTTCCTCGGTGGCTTCACCGGGGGGATCGAGAGCCTGACGCCGCCGATCTTCGACGGCGCCCAGCTGGCGGTGAAGCAGATCAATGAGCAGGGAGGGCTGCTGGACGGCGAGGACATCGCCATGCCCACCGGGGACACGACCTGTTCCGATGCGTCGGCGGCGTCCAATGCGGCGGATCGCATGGTCAATACCGAGCAGGTCACGGCCATCGTCGGGGCCCTGTGTACCGGGGCCACCGTTGCGGCGGCCAACAACGCGGCGGTGCCCGGCGGTGTGACCATGGTGTCGCCGGCTTCCACGGCACCGGCAGTGACCGATATCGACGATAACGACCTCGTCTTCCGCACGGTGCCCTCGGATGCCTTCCAGGGCAAGATGCTGGCCAAGCTGCTGCTGGACAAGGGCATCGAAGAGGTCGTGGTCACCTACGTCAACAATGACTACGGCAGCGGCCTGGACGAGGCCTTCACCACGGCCTTCAAGGAAGGCGGTGGCACGGTGGCGGAGAACCTGCCCCACGAGGACAACCGCGCCGACTACCGTTCCGAACTGGGCCGGCTCTCTTCCACTGGTGTGCCCAACCTGGTGGTTCTGGCCTATGCCGATACTTCGGGCCAGACGGTGCTGCGTCAGGCCTACGAAAGCGGCATGTTCACCCAGTACATCGGGGCCGACGGCATGGTCGGCGATAGCCTGATCAAGGCGATCGGCGCCGATGTGCTCGACGGCATGATCGCCACGCGGCCGGGTAGCCCGGAGCTGCCGGGTACCGAGATCTTCAACGAAGCCGCCAAGGCCGCCGAGATCGATCCCAGCGCGGTGTTCGCCGCTCAGGCTTATGATGCAGCCTTCCTGCTGGGCCTGGCCATCGAGCAGAACGGCAATGCCGAGCGCGAGGGGCTTTCCGAGGCGCTGCGCAGCGTTGCCTCCGCGCCGGGCGAAGTCATCCTGCCGGGTGAGTGGGAGAAGGCCAAGGAGCTGATCGCCGCTGGCACCGAGATCAACTACGAGGGCGCCTCGGGCACCCACGAGTTCGACGAGAACGGTGACGTGCCGGGCGTGGTGCTGGAGATGGTGGTCGAAGACGGAGCCTTCACCAGCCAGGGGTACGTCAGCGAAGACGAGTAAGCGCCACGACGCGCCTGATACGTAAAGGGTAAGGATAAGTAAGGAGTAAGGCGGTGAGGGGGTAGGTGTGCTCCCCCTCGCACCTTACTCCTTCTTTCTTACCCCTCACTCCTTACGCCTCACTCCTCACTCCTCACTCCTCACTCTTCACTCAATCCACGTGCCTGACTGTCTCGGGCAGCATGCCCTTGGGCGCGAAACGCAGTACCAGGCTGATCAGCAGGCCGATCACGAAGACCCTGGCCTGCAGGGCGCGGCTGTCGAGATTGGTAGGAACGTCCCAGCCGAAGACCCCGGCACCGGCGTTGGCAGCCCACTCCATCAGGCTGAGTGCCAACGGTCCCGACATGATCCAGATGACGTAGACCGCGACCGCACCGAAGATGGTGCCCAGGTTGTTGCCCGGTCCGCCGAGAATCACCATCACCAGGACCAGAAAGGTGTGGTTCAGGGGCAGGTAGCCCTGCGGATCGAAGATGCTGTTGAAGCTGGCCAGCACGGCGCCGCCGATGCCCATCAGGATGCAGCCCAGCACGAAGATCTCCAGGCGGCGCTTGTTGATGTCCTTGCCCATGGCGGCGGCGGAGACTTCATTGTCGCGGATGGCGCGGATCATGCGCCCCCAGGGAGCGTTGTAGGCGCGGTGCAGCAGGAAGAAGATCGCCGCGATGATCACGGCGGTGACCGACAGGTACAGGGCCCGCGCCAGGGTGAAGCCCACCTCGGAAGGACCGGGAACCGGCCATGGCAGGGGCGAGACGGTGGCCGTACCTCGGGTCAGCCAGTCGGCGTTCTTGAGGAAGGCCTTGATGATCTCGGCGATGCCGATGGTGGCGATGGCCAGATAGTCGCTGCGCAGCCCCAGGCAGACATGGCCGATGAAATAACCGACCCCGCCGGCCAGTGCGCCGCCGATGATCCAGCCGAACCATACGGGAAGGGCCATGCCGCCGATGAAGCCGGCCTGTGATTCGATCTGGCCGGCGACCTCGCGGAAGTGGGTGATCACTGCCATGTAGAGCACCACACCGAGAACCACGGCGATGGCGGTGCGCAGCAGTCTGGGGACGCCGATCCGGTCGAGCCGGGTGGCGGCGACGACCAGGACGATGGCGCCGGCCATGTAGAGCAGTGCCAGCCCCAGCTCGCCGGGCAGCTCGCTGTTCCAGAAGGCATCGTTGACCGGAATGCTGAAGAACATGGCACAGAAGCCGCCGAGGGCCACGAAACCCATGACGCCGGCGTTGAACTGCCCGGCGTAGCCCCACTGGATGGTCAGCCCCAGGGCCAGGATGGCGTAGCAGGCCGACTCCACCAGCATGCGGGTGCCGTAGGCGGGCCCCATGGCGGCATAGACCACCAACACCACGGCCAGCAACCCGAGTAAGAGGATCAGCTCGCGCAGCGGGAAGCGACGTGGCGCGGCGACGGTATCGGAGCGTTGTGGTTCTGTCATGTGATCACCTTGCCCTTGAAGATGCCTGTGGGGCGCCACACCAGGATGGCAACGAGGATGAAGAAGGGCACCACGATCTTGTATTCGGTGCCGACGAAGGCCAGGTTTTGCGGTAAATCGAGCCACTCCGGCAGGCTGTCGCGGAAGGGGCGGAGCAGCAGGCTCCAATTGAAGACGGCCAGCGACTCGGCGAAGCCGACCACGAAGCCGCCGGCGATGGCGCCGAAGGGGTGGCCCACGCCGCCGACGATGGCTGCGGCGAAGATCGGCAGCAGCAGGAAGAAGCTGAGATCAGGCTTGAAGGTCACGTCCAGCGACAACAGGGTGCCGGCGATGGCGGCCAGGCCGCCGGCGAGTATCCAGGTCACCGCCACAATGGTGTTGGTGTTGATGCCCGAGGCCTGGGCCAGATCGGGGTTGTCGGACATGGCGCGCATGGCCTTGCCCAGCCGCGAACGGCTGAGGAAAAAGTGCAGCGCCACCACACTGATGAGCGTCAGGGCGAACAGGTAGAGCTGGGGTTCGGTGATCACCACCGGTACCCGTACTCCCTCGATGGGGATGGGCAGGCGAAAGATCTCCTTGCGGTCATCCACATAAAGGCTGGAGCCGCCGGTGCCGGAAAATATCCGGATCAGTCCCTGCAGCATCAGGGTCACGCCCAGCGAGGCGATTACCATGACGATGGGCTTGACGCCGTGGGCACGCAGCGGCTTGTAGAAAGTGCGGTCGATGCCGACCGCCAGCCCCGCGGTCAATGCCATGGCCAGAGGCATCATGAGGATCGGTGTGGGCACGCCGATGGCCGCGCCGGCTTGTGGGAACAGCGTGGTCAGTAGCAGCACCATAAAGGCGCCGAAGGTCATCATGTCGCCATGGGCGAAGTGGGCGAAGCGCATGATGCTGAAGATCAGCGTCACGCCCACGGCGCCCATGGCATAGATCGAGCCGGAGACGCTGCCGGCGATCACCACGTTGTTGATGAAAAAGACGATTTCGTTCAAGGCACAGCCTCCAGATGGTTCCGTCGACGTCGAGCGAGGCTCAGCCGCCCAGAAAGCTCTTGGCGACGTCCGGGTCGGCCAGCAGGGCCGCGCCGGTGTCGGTGAAACGGTTCTGGCCGGCGGCCAGCACGAAGCCCTTGTCGGCGATGCCGAGCGCCTGCTTGGCGTTCTGCTCGACCATCAGGATGCCGACGCCGGCGGCGTTGATTTCCTTTACCCGGGCGAAGATCTCGTTCATGTAGCGCGGTGATAGCCCGGCGGTCGGCTCGTCGAGCAGCAGCAGGTCGGGCTCGGCCATCAGGGCGCGTCCCATGGCGACCATCTGGCGTTGCCCGCCGGAGAGCTCGCCGGCCGGCTGGTGGCGCTTGTCGTGCAGGGGCGGAAAGAACTCGTAGATGCGCGCGAGCATGCGCTTGACGTTGTCAGGCTTGAGGTAGGCGCCCATCTGCAGGTTTTCCTTCACCGTGAGGCTCGGGAAGATGTTGTGCTCCTGGGGCACGAAGCCCATGCCGCGCCGCACCAGCTTGTTGGGGGCCTGGTTCTGGATGGGGTCGCCGTTCAACAGGATCTCGCCCTGGCTGACGTCGAGCAGGCCGAAGATGGCTTTGAGCATGGTCGACTTGCCGGCGCCATTGGGACCGACGATGACGCCGATCTCGTTGGACTCGATCGCCATGTCCACCCCGTTGAGGATGTTCATGCCGCCATAGCCGCCGTGCACATTGCGTGCGTCGAGTAGAGGCATAGAAAGGTCTCTGCGTTGTGTCGGGCTCGCCTCGGCGTCGCCCGCTGCTGTTGTTATCCGAGTGATCCGAATCGCCTGGAGGGCTCAGGCCACGTTGGCACCGAAGTAGGCTTCGATGACTCGCTGGTCGTTGCGTATGTCCTCGATACTGCCCTCGACCATCACGCTGCCCTGGGCGAGCACGATCACCGGGTCGCAGAGGCGTGCGATCATGTCCATGTCGTGTTCGATGACCAGGAAGGTGTAGCCGACCTCGCGGTTGAGTCGTTCGATATTGCGCATGAGGTCACCGAGCAGGGTGCGGTTGACCCCGGCGGCGATCTCGTCGAGCAGTACCACCTTGGCGTCGGTCATCATGGTGCGGCCCAGCTCGAGAAGCTTCTTCTGGCCGCCGGAGAGGTTGCCGGCCAGCTCGTTGCGGACATGATGCAGGCCGATGAAGTCGATGACTTCCTGGGCCCGTCGGCAGACCTCGGCCTCTTCGCGACCCACGGCACCGGGCCTGAGCCAGGTGCTGAACAGGTGCTCGCCGGCCTGGCGGGGCGGCACCATCATCAGGTTTTCCAGCGCCGTCAGGTTGGCGAACTCGTGGGCGATCTGAAAGGTGCGCAGCAGGCCCTTGTGGAAGAGGTCGTTGGCGGAACGGTTGGTGATGTTCTCGCCGTCGAGCCATACCTGGCCGCTGTCCAGCGGCAGGGCGCCGGCAATGATATTGAACAGGGTCGACTTGCCCGCGCCGTTGGGGCCGATCAGGCCGGTGACCGAGCCCTGCTCGACCTGGATTGAGCAGTCGTCGATGACCTGCAGGCCGCCGAAGGCCTTGTTGACGTGTTGTACGTCGATGATGGCAGACATGGTGATTACGTCTCTGTTTGTTCGTTGTTGTCGCCGAGGGGGACTGACCGCCACTCGTCACATTGGCATCTTCAGGGGGGCTGGTGGTTCTCCGTCAGGAAGGTGCGGCTGGCGGCGAAGGCTCCCACGATCACCACGGCGCCGATCAGAGGCAACAGGTAGCCTTCCACCTGAGGGATGGCTCGCAGGAACACGAAGGCCACCGCCGCCGGGGAAACGAAGCGTACCAGAAAGCGCCAAGTGTGGAGCCAGCCTTCGCTGGTGCGCAGCTCCTTCATGACTTCGCCGTGGGTCAGCGCCCAGCCGGCGAAAAGGGCAATCATCAACCCGCCCAGGGGCATGAGGATATGGGTCAATAGTTCCAGCAGGCTGAAGGCGCTGATGCCCAGCACATCGTGGAAGGGGCTGCTGTCGGCCCAGACATTGAAGCTGAACACGGTGAGCAGCCCCAGAGCCCAACTGGCGATGGCCATCACGGCCACCGCCTGGGCGCGATTGAGGTCGAAGCGTTCCACCAGGAAAGCGGCGACCGGTTCGATCATCGAGATGGCCGAGCTGATGGATGCGCCGAGCACCAGAATGAAAAAGACGGCGCCCACCAGCGAGCCGCCGGGCATCTCGGCGAAGGCCAGCGGCAGGGTGACGAACATCAGCCCGGGCCCCTCATCCGGGGCGAGCCCGGCGCCGAAAACCAGTGCAAAAATTGCCAGCCCTGCAATCAGTGCCACGGCGGTGTCGATCACCACGATGGCCAGGGCGGTGCGGCTCAGCGAGGCGTCTCCGGGCATATAGGCGCCGTAGGCCATGATCGCACCCATGCCGAGGCTCAGGGTGAAGAAGGACTGGCCCATGGCGGCCAGCCAGCCCTCGAGGCTGAGGTCGCCCAGCTGGAAGGTGAACAGGAAGTCTGATGCCGTGCCGATGTCGCCGTTCATGACGCTGTAGGCCAGGATGACCAGCAGGATGGCAAGCAGTGCCGGCATCAGTACGCGCAGGCCGTTCTCGATGCCTCGGTGGATACCGAGCCCGACAATCAGGCCCGAGGCGGCGATGAACAGGGTGTGGTAGAGCGTCAGCAGGGCCGGGGAGGCCAGCAGGGCGTCGAAGCCGCTGGCGATAGTGGCGGCATCGGCGCCGGCCAGCGAGCCGGTGAGCATGCGCCAGGTGTAGTGCAGGGACCAGCCGGCGATGACCGAATAGAAGCTGAGAATGATGAAAGCCGAGGCGGCGCCCACCCAGCCGATCGACTCCCAGGCCCGCGAGGTGTCATGCGTGCGGCTCAGAAAGCGCATGCCCATGATCGGGCTGCGACGACTGCTGCGGCCGAGCAGGATCTCGGCGATCAGGATGGGCACGCCGACCGCAAAGAGCGTCACGATGTAGATCAGCAGGAAGGCGCCACCGCCGTTCTCGCCCGCCAGATAGGGGAAACGCCAGAGATTGCCGAGCCCTACCGCCGAACCGACGGCGGCCAGCAGGAAGGTACCCTTGTGTGTCCAGATGTTGTTCGTGCTCATGGAGGTTCCGCGATTGCCCAAGGCTGGAAGATGTCCGCGCCGGGGGGCCAGCCGAATCGCCGTCAACTTTGCGACACAGGGGCGGTGCTTGGCTAGTCGACAAGCGTTTAGGCGTCGTTGGTGGCGGAGGATGGTAACCGCACGCGGAATTCAGTCCTGTTCTTCGTCGTCGTCCTCGTGAGGATGGTTCGGCTCCATGGCGCGGTGGGTATCGGCGAGGCGCACGGTGTCGCCCAGCTCGAGCTCACCGACGCTCTTCTGCCGACGGCCGTTGTCCGGCGCGATCAGGGCGACCACGTCGCCGATACTGGTATCCTCGATGCGTGCTTCGACCCGCACGCGCACCGAGGAGCCACGATACAGGCCGGTGATGATGCTGCCCACATGAGGCTCCGGCATGTCATCGGGATGGTCGGCATAGAAGCGCAGAACGCCTTGGACGCCGGGATCGTCCCAGTCGATGTGCTTGTGCATGGTGGTATCTCGCACTGCGGGGATGTCCTTCTAGACTAGCCGCTGTTGGGGGGCGGGCAAAAGGATGTCGTGGCCGACTTCGTCGGGGGAGAGGAAACATGGCGTTTCGCACGCGGTGAGCGAATACGCTAGCCTCGTTATATGAGGCAGATGATCAATTTTTGCACGACGCCGGATGGCGTCTGCATCGCTTACGCGACGGCGGGACGAGGCCCGCCACTGTTGCGCGTGGGCGGCTGGATGACGCACCTGGAGCGCGACTGGGACAGCCCGGTCTGGCGGCATTGGCTTCGGGAGCTGACGCGTGACCATACACTGGGGCGCTTCGATATCCGTGGCTCCGGCCTTTCCGATCATCAGGTACCGGGTCAGGGAGTGGAGGCCTGGGTCCAGGACCTGGAAGCGGTGGCCAATGCCCTGGGCTGGCGGCGCTTCCCGTTGTTCGGCATCTGCCAGGGTGGTGCGGTGGCCGCTGCCTATGCGGCACGGTACCCCGAACGGGTCAGTCACCTCATTCTTTACAATGCCTATTCGAATGGCGCTTACACGGCGGGTGTCTCGAAAGACAAAGCCGACGAAGCGCGAGCACTGGAGCGCTTGATTGATGTTGGCTGGGGACGTCGTAGCGGCGCATTTCGTGAAGTGTTTGCCCGCCTGATGTCGCCAAGGGAGGCCGGGGAGCAGGTTACCTGGTGGGAACAGTTGCAGCGCCTGACGGCTGAGCCGGATGATGCTGTCCGGCTGTGGCGTGGTTTCCATGAGCTGGATATCCGGAGCCAGTTGCAGAGGATTGAAGCTCCCACGCTGGTGGCGCATGTCAAAGGCGACCGAATGGTGCCCTTCGAGGCCGGACGTAGTCTGGCGGCCCAGATCCATGGCGCTAGATTCCTGCCGTTGGACGGCGAAAACCACATCCTCCAACTGTCGGACAGCGGCTGGCCTGTCCTGGTGGCCGAGTTGCGACAATTTCTGGCCGGCATGTCGGCCGAGACATCGTGGTTGCCCCCTGGTTTTGACGCGCTCACCCATCGCGAACGGACGATGCTGGACGCCATTGCCCGTGGATTGACGAATTCGGAGATGGCCAGAGAATTTTCCATCGCCCCCAAGACCGTCAGGAACCACGTCAGCAATATTGGCGGCAAGCTGGCGGCCTCCAGCCGGTCGGAATTGATCGTCAAGGCCCGTGAAGCGGGGTTTGGCCACTCCTGATACCCCGTCGGGACATCTGCCCCAGGATTGTTGCGATTTTCTGGTACGCGTCGGGACACCTGCCTCATGACGCGCTTTCTTGGCCCTTCTACCGTGACATTCAGGCCCGTCGCTGTCGGGCCTGGTCCTCCACACACCAATACGGCCAAGGAGGTGATCGGAAATGGATACTGCAGCAATCGAGACGCTTGAGGCGCAGTTCCGGGGCGATATCATCAAGCCGGGTGACACGACCTACGATGAGATCCGAGCCCTTTACAATGGGATGATCGATAAACGCCCTCGGCTTATCGTGCGATGCACCGATACGGCAGATGTCGTTACCGCCGTCCAGTTCGGGCGGGAACAGGGGCTATTGATCGCGGTCCGGGGCTGCGGTCACAACGGTCCGGGGCTGGGAAGCTGCGATGACGGTCTGCTGATTGACCTGTCCACGATGAAAGGCATTTATGTCGATCCAGACAGCGATACGGTCAGGGTTCAGCCCGGCTGTACCCAGGGTGACCTGGATCACGCGACCCACGCCTATGGATTGGCGGTCCCGGCCGGGATAGTCAGTACCACCGGCATCGCCGGGCTGACCCTCGGGGGTGGCCATGGCTATCTGAGCCGGTTGCATGGACTGACGGTCGATAACCTGATCGAAGCCGAAGTCGTCCTCGCCGATGGGCGGATCGTGATCGCTAGCATCAATCGGCATGATGACCTGTTCTGGGCGCTGCGAGGCGGTGGCGGCAATTTCGGTATCGTCACCAGTTTCCTGCTCCAGGCTCACCCGGTGCATACGGTGTATGCCGGCCCTATTTTCTGGGACATGGCCCATGCCCGGGACATCATGGCCTGGTATCGCGACTTCCTTCCCAAGGCCCCCCGAGCGCTGGGCATGTTCCTGGGGCTGAAGCGTGTACCCTCTGTGGCCCCCTTCCCTGAGGCATTGTGGGATCGCCCCGTCTGCGCCTTGATGTGTTGCTACAATGGCGCCGAGGAGGAAGGGCGGACCGTCATGAAGTCGGTGAGAGAGGCGCTTCCCGAGCCGTTACTGGACGGCATGATGTCCATGCCGTTTCCTGCCTGGCAGTCGGCTTTCGATGCCATTCTGCCCAAGGGGCTGCAGTGGTACTGGAAAGGCGATTTCGTTCACGAGCTTCACGACGACGCTATCGACGCGCACATCGAGCACGCTTCCCGGATTCCTTCGGGCAGTCTGTCGCTCATGCACTTGTACCCGATAGACGGGGCTGTACATGACACCCAGAGTGACGCCATGGCCTGGCGTTGCCGGGATGCCACCTGGTCGATGGTCATCGCGGGGATCGACCGGAATCCGGCCAATGCCGACGCCGTCACCCAGTGGGCGCGCGATTACTGGGAGGCACTCCACCCGTTCAATGCCGGGGGCGGCTACGTCAACTTCATGATGGAAGAAGGCAGCGAACGTATTCAGGCGACCTACGGATCAAATTACGAACGACTGGCGCGGATCAAGGGGCACTACGATCCGGACAACGTGTTCCGCGTCAATCAGAATATTTGTCCTGCCTGAACGAGAGGGAGGGGGCGCGCGGCCCCCTCCCTCTCATTTTGCCACCTGTGGGGGCAATTACTTCTTCTTGGCGCGCTTGCGCTCGTTCTCGGTGAGCAGTTTCTTGCGCAGACGAATGTGGTTGGGGGTGACCTCCACCAGTTCGTCGTCGTCGAGGAATTCGACGGCTTGCTCCAGTGAGAAGCGTACCGGCGGTGTCAGAACCAGGGCCTCGTCACTGCCGGAGGAGCGCATGTTGTCGAGCTTCTTGGCCTTGGTCGGGTTCACGACCATGTCTTCGGCACGGTTGTTGATGCCGATCAGCATGCCTTCGTAGACTTCGGTGCCGTGCTCGACGATCAGCTTGCCGCGGTCCTGCAGGGCAAAGAGCGCGTAGGCCAGGGCCTTGCCGCTGACCATGGAGACCAGTACGCCGTTGCGCCGCTCGACGGAGGCGTCGGGCTTGAGCGGGCCATACTGATCGAAGCGGCTGGTCAGGATGCCGGTGCCGGATGTCAGGGTCAGGAACTGGCCGCGGAAGCCGATCAGCCCGCGCGCGGGGATGATGAAGTCCAGGCGCACCCGGCCCTTGCCGTCGGGGTTCATGTTCTTGAGCTCGCCCTTGCGGTAGCCGAGCTCTTCCATGATGGCGCCCTGGTGCTCCTCCTCGCAGTCGATGATGACTTCTTCGTAGGGCTCCTGAGACACACCGTCGATCTCGCGGATGATCACCTCGGGGCGGCCCACGGCCAGCTCGAAGCCTTCGCGGCGCATGCTCTCGATCAGCACGGAGAGGTGCAGCTCGCCACGACCGGAGACCTTGAACTTCTCGGGGCTGTCGCCTTGCTCGACGCGCAATGCCACGTTGTGGATCAGTTCCTGGTCGAGGCGGTCCTTGATGTTGCGGCTGGTGACGAACTTGCCATCCTTGCCGGCGAAGGGCGAGTCGTTGACCTGGAAGGTCATGGAGACGGTCGGCTCATCGACGGTCAGGGCCGGCAGAGCTTCGACGTTGCTCGGATCACAGATGGTGTCGGAGATCGCCAGGTTCTCGATGCCGGTGATGCAGACGATGTCGCCGGCGGTAGCTTCGTCGGTCTGCACGCGTTCAAGGCCGAGGTGAGTCATCACCTGGCCGACCTTGCCACGCCGTTCCTTGCCTTCCTTGGTGACCACGGTGACCTGCTGGCCGGGGCGCAGGGCGCCACGCGTGATGCGACCCAGGCCGATGACGCCGACGTAGCTGTTGTAGTCCAGCGCCGAGACCTGCATCTGCAGCGAGCCGTTGAGCTCGACCTTGGGCGGCTCGACGATGTCGACGATGGCGCGGAACATCGGCGTCATGTCGTCGGTGAGCTGGTCCGGCTCTTCACCGGCCACGCCGTTGAGGGCCGAGCAGTAGATGATCGGGAAGTCGAGCTGTTCGTCGCTGGCACCGAGGTTGTCGAACAGGTCGAAGATCTGGTCGATGACCCAGTCAGGGCGTGCACCCGGACGGTCGATCTTGTTGACCACCACGATCGGCTTGAGGCCCTGATCGAAGGCCTTCTGGGTGACGAAGCGAGTCTGCGGCATGGGGCCATCGACGGCGTCGACCATCAGCAACACCGAGTCGACCATCGACATCACGCGTTCGACTTCGCCGCCGAAATCGGCGTGTCCCGGCGTATCGACGATGTTGATGTGGTAGTCGCGGTCTTCCGGACTATGCCAACGAATCGCCGTGTTCTTGGCCAGGATGGTGATGCCGCGCTCCTTCTCCTGGTCGTTGGAGTCCATGATGCGTTCCTGGCCCTCAGCCTTGCGGTCCAGGGTGCCGGACTGCTGGAGGAGCTTGTCGACCAGGGTGGTCTTGCCGTGGTCGACGTGAGCGATGATGGCGATGTTGCGAAGATTCTCGATCACGACGGGATCCTGCTGGGAAAAGTGGGGCCGCATTATAGGGTCAGGGCCGTGACGCTACCAGCCTTGTGGTTGGAAATCCGTTCCCGCACGTCGTGGAATCCGCTTCGATACGGTGAAGAAAAGGCCTGACCGCGCCGGTCGTCGGCGATCCACGTCTTGGGTAAGATGGCTGGTTCCTGTCGGCCAGGCGAGCAACGCCATGCTGGATATCAAGTTCTATGTGCTGATCGATGCCATCGCGACGCACGGTACGGTTCATGAGGCGGCCGCGGCGATCGGTGTGACACAGCCGGCGGCGACGCATCGCATCCGCGAGATGGAGCGTCGGCTGGGGGTGTCGCTGTTCCTGCGGGAAGGGCGACGCCTGGTATTGACGGCATCCGGCGAGCGTCTGGTGGCCACCGCCAGGGATATCTTGCCGAAGCTTCGCGGTGCGGAAATCGAGGCCTGGCAGCTGGCGCGTCATGGCGAGCCGCCCATACGCCTGGGCATCGGTCCCTACGATACGTTTTCCCGTGTGGTGCCCCATCTCTACGAGCCTGAGTACGGTGACATCGACCTGGTGAGCCTGCCGATGCCCGAGATGACGGGTGCCTTGCTGGCCAGGCGAGTCGACATGATTCCGATGATCGAGGTGCCCGTTCAGCGGGGGCTCGATTACCGCGAGTTGTTCGAGGAACCGCTGATGGCGGTGTTGCCGCCATCTCACCCCTATGCCGACAGCGAGTCGGTGCCGCCCGAGGTGTTCGACCAGAACCGGCACTTCACCTACAGCGTGGCGCCGGAGGCGGGGCATGAGTTCGAACATTTCTTCCAGCCCGCCGGTGTCTATCCCTCGCACATGGTGCAGGTGGAATCCGTGAGCCTGATTCTTGACCTGGTGGCGGCCGGCAAGGGGGTGAGCATCCTGTCTCGCTGGGCGGTGCGGGATGCCGTGAACGAGGGGCGCGTGGTCACACGGCCGTTGGCCGGTGAGTTGTCTCGTGTGCCCTGGTACCTGGCCTTTGCCGATGAGCCGCGCGTCGCGGAGGTGGCCGTTCCGCTGGCGTCGCTGATGCGTACGCTATATCGGCAGGTGTCTTGAGAAGCCTTTTCAACTGACTGAATCGATTGATAAAAAAGTCATGACATCGGCGACGGAATTCTGATTGGAGTTGGCGAGAGGGGCTGCCTAGCCTGTGGCGCAGTATTCACCTCCCCCCACCCAAGAGGAGACGCGTCAATGTCATCATCCGCCCTGCGCGAAGAACGCTCACCGACGACCCGGGCACCCGCCGATGCCTCTCTGGCGCGGCTGGTCGACCTGGAACAGTACCCTATCAATCGGCAGGAGAGCGACGCCTATCGCCATGCCGTGGAGCAAGTGCGTGCCCAGCTGCGCCAGGATGGCTGCGCGTTGCTGACCCGCTTCATTCGCGACGATGTCGTCGAGGCGCTGCGCCGGGAAAGCGAAGCCCTGGCGCCTCTGGCCTACTATTCCGACAACAACGTCAATCCCTATGTCACCCAGGACGACCCCAGCCTGCCCGAGGATCATCCGGTGCGCTGCTTTCAGCACTACACCAATGGCTTCGTGGCCAAGGACCTCATTCCCGAGGACGCCATCGTCAAGTCGCTCTATCGCGACCCGGCGTTTCAGCGATTCATCGCCGATTGCCTCGAGGAGCCGGTGATCCACGAATTCGCCGATCCCATCGCCGGGCTGGTGATCAACGTCATGCCCGACGATACCGAGCTGCCCTGGCACTTCGATACCAATGAATTCATCGTCAGCCTGATGACGCGGCGCCCCCAGAGCGGTGGGGAGTTTCAGTATGCGCCCAGCATCCGTCGACCCGGCGAGGAGAACTTTGCCGGTGTGCAGCGCATCCTCGAGGGCGACCACACCGAAGTCGAGTCGCTGACGCTCGATACCGGCGACCTGCAGCTCTTCAAGGGTCGCTATTCGATGCACCGCGTGGCCGCCGCCCAGGGGCAGCGTTTGTGCGCCCTGCTGGGCTATGCCAAGACGCCGAACATGATGGGCAGTCTGGAGCACACCGAAAAGATCTATGGTCGCGTGACCCAGGCTCATATCGATGCGCACAATCAGGGGCGTCACGACAATCTCATGGGTTAGGAAGGACCAGATCGGCCCCCTCGCAATTTGCCCGCGAACCAACGAGAGTTTTTCCCATGAGCCAGATCGTGGCCCTCGCCGACACTCCTCGAGACGGTCGGTCATACGCTGACGGTGACTTTCGCCGCCAACCCATCGATGCCGAGCTGTTGTCGCGGGTCGAGCGCTATCGTCTCGGCCGCCTGCGTCAGCAGATGCGCCACCATGAGATGGATGCGGTCATCCTGTTCGACCCGATCAACATTCGATATGCCTGCGGTTCGCGCAACATGCAGGTCTACTCGCAGCGCAATCCTGCACGTTACCTCTATGTGGCCCTGGATGGCCCGGTCGTGCTCTTCGAGTTCAGTGCCTGCCTGCACCTGGCCAACGGGCTTCAGTTGCTGGACGAGGTCCGTCCGGCGCGGGCGGTCATGCCGCAATATAGCGGGCCGCGCTGCCCGCAACACACGGCCGCCTTCGTCGACGACATGCAGTCCCTGTTCGCGCGCTCGGTCACCCGAGGCAAGCGGCTGGGTATCGAGTCGGCACCCACCGCTGCGGTGTCCGCCCTCGGCGAGGCGGGATTCGAGCTGGTCGATGCCGCCGTTGCCGTGGAGGGTGCCAAGTCCATCAAGAGTCTCGATGAGCTGAGCCTGATCCATCGCTCGGTGACGCTGACCGAATCCGCCATGGCGCGCATGGAAGCCGCCTTGAGGCCGGGCATGTCCGAGAATGAGCTGTGGTCCATTTTCAACCAGCACGTGCTGGCCACGGGGGGCGAATACGCCGAAACCCGGCTGCTGGCCTCGGGGGCACGCACCAACCCGTGGTTTCAGGAATGTTCCGACAAGGTCATTGCGCCGGGCGAGCTGGTGGCCTTCGACACCGACATCGTCGGCTGCTTCGGCTATTACACCGATTTCTCGCGGACCTTCCATGTGCCCGGTCGCGGTGGACCCACCCAGGAACAGCAGCGGCTCTATCGAATGGCGGCCGATCAGCTGGAAAGCAACATCGCCCTGCTCGAGCCCGGCATGAGCTTTCGCGAGTATTCGCGCCGCGCCTGGCCGATTCCCCAGGGGTATCGCGAGAACCGTTACCTGGACATCGTGCATGGCTGCGGGATGACCGGTGAGTGGCCGCTCATCGCCCATGACATGGACTGGGACGATGTCGGCTACGACGGCCATATCGAGCCCGGCATGACCCTGTGCGTGGAGGCCTATATCGGGCACCGCGATGGCAGTGAAGGGGTCAAGCTCGAAGAGCAGGTATTGATTACCGAGCGGGGCATCGATCGTCTGTCGACTTACGGCTATGACGACGCCTTGCTGGGCGCTTGATCCTTATTTCCCGACAAACCAAGGAGACCCATGAAATCGATCACGACACTCTTCGTTGCCCTCGGCACCCTGGGGCTCGCCACCACGGTATCGGCCGACGAGAAACTGACCATCGGTACCAACAACTGGTCGGAGAACATCGCCGTATCGCACCTGTGGCAACAGTTGCTGGAGGAGCGCGGATATCGCGTTGCCCTGACCACGACGGGCAAGAGCATCATCTTCAGCGCGCTGGCCCAGCGCGATATCGACATATCGCTGGAAGTCTGGCTGCCCAATGGCGATGCCCAGTACCTGGCGCCCTACCAGGATCGTATCGACGTCCATGACGCCTGGTACAACGGCGCCCAGGACGAGCTGGTGGTGCCGGCCTATCTCTCCGACATCGATACCATGGCGGACCTGAAGGCCAATGCCTCGCGATTCGCGTATCAGGGGGAGCCGACGATCATGGGCATCGAGTCGGGCTCCGCCATCGCAGGAGAAACGGAAACTGCCATCGAGCGCTATGACCTGCCGTTTCGCCAGTTGAACAGCTCGTCACCTGCCATGCTGGCCTCGCTCGAGGAGGCCTATCGCAAGAAGGCGCCCATCGCGGTCACCCTCTGGCAGCCGCATTGGGCCTATGCCGAGTATGACCTCAAGGCCATCGAGGATCCCGCAGAAGCCTATGGCGGCGGTGACGACATCAAGTGGATGTCCAAGGCCGGGTTCGCCGATGAACACCCCGAGGTGACGGATATCCTCAATGGCTGGCACATGAGTCATGCGCAGCTCTCGGATCTGATGCTGACCATCGAGGATGTCGGCAGCCCGGAAGAGGGTGTGCGCCGCTGGGTCGACGACCATCCGGCCCTCATCGAAGAGTGGTTGGGCGACGCCGAGGGCGCTGGTTCGTAACGCGGAGCACCTTCCCGGGGGCACCGCGTACCTCCCGTCTCGACATGGCGCTCGTCGTCGGCTGCAGGGTTCCAGCCGGTGCGGTCGAGGGCGCTCATGGCGAGGCGGGATGTTTTTTGCACTATTTTGGTGCTCTTGTTTGCGTTGCGCTCCATCTTGGTTCATCGAGGGGCGCCTGTGTCGTATCGATATGGGGCGACCAGCGAGTGAGTGAGGGCCGATAAACGCGAGCCTTGAAAAATTCTATTTCAATATCATGGGCCTATAAAGTCGCAAGGCGAGGATTCGCCATTTTGGCACGTTTTCTGCTTCGCTATTGCAAACGCCATGGTCGCCACGGCGGTTGTGGGCAGCCGGCTTACGGCGTGCTACAACGTTCGCTACTCGACCAGCGGTCAAGACGCTTTGAATTCGCTTCAGAGTCAACGAGCCAAGCTCATAGTGGAGGACCTCATGTCTGACAAGACACTCGCCCTGATTGAAGAACATGATGTGAAGTGGGTCGACCTGCGCTTCACCGACACCAAAGGCAAGGAACAGCACGTCACCATCCCGGCTCGCGATGTGGACGAAGAGTTCTTCGAGAACGGCCAGATGTTCGATGGCTCCTCCATCAATGGCTGGAAGGGGATCAACGAGTCGGACATGATCCTGCGTCCGGAGGACGGCACCGGCTTCCTCGACCCCTTCACCGAAGACGCCACCCTGGTGCTGCGCTGCGACATCATCGAGCCGGCCACCATGCAGGGCTATGAGCGTGACCCGCGCTCCATCGCCAAGCGTGCCGAGGCGTATCTGCAGTCGTCCGGTCTGGGCGATACCGCCTTCTTCGGGCCGGAGCCCGAGTTCTTCGTCTTCGACGAGGTGCACTGGAAGGCCGATGCCGAAGGCGCCATGTACAAGATCAGCTCCGAAGAGGGGGCCTGGGCCACCGACCGTCAGGTCGAGGGCGGCAACATGGGCCACCGTCCGCGGGTCAAGGGCGGTTACTTCCCGGTACCGCCGGTGGATAGCTTCCACGACATCCGTGGCGCGATGTGCAACACCCTGGAAGCCATCGGCCAGAGCGTCGAGGTGCATCACCACGAGGTGTCCAACGCCGGCCAGAATGAGATCGGCGTCAAGTTCAACACCCTGGTGAAGAAGGCCGACGAGCTGCAGGAAATGAAGTACGTGGTGCACAACGTGGCCCACGCCTTCGGCAAGACTGCGACCTTCATGCCCAAGCCGGTGGTCGGTGACAACGGGTCCGGCATGCACGTCCACCAGTCCTTCTGGAAGGACGGCCAGAACCAGTTCGCCGGTGACGAGTACGCCGGTCTTTCCGAAATGGCCCTGTACTACATCGGCGGCATCATCAAGCACGCTCGTGCCCTGAACGCCTTCACCAACGCGTCCACCAACTCCTACAAGCGTCTGGTGCCGGGCTTCGAAGCGCCGGTGATGCTGGCCTACAGCGCGCGCAACCGTTCTGCGTCAATCCGTATCCCCTACACCGCCAGCCCGAAGGGCAAGCGTGTCGAGGCCCGCTTCCCGGACCCGACCGCCAACCCCTACCTGTGCTTCGCGGCGATGCTGATGGCCGGTATCGATGGCATCAAGAACAAGACCCATCCGGGCGATGCCATGGACAAGAACCTCTATGACCTGCCGCCGGAAGAGGGCAAGTCCGTCCCGACCGTGGCCGAAAGCCTCGATCAGGCGCTGGAAGCCCTGGACGCGGATCGCAGCTTCCTCACCGAGGGTGGTGTCTTCACCGACGAGACGATCGATGCCTACATCGAACTCAAGTCCGAGGATATCGAGCGTCTGCGCATGACGACTCACCCGATCGAGTTCGACATGTACTACAGCTGCTGATCGTCGGCGCTTCGGCGCCGCGCTACAGCGACAGCAAGAGGCGCGCCCGGTCGGGCGCGCCTCTTTTTTTGCCAGCCTTCTTGTGCCAGCTGAGGCACGGCAATCGGTTCGCGTGATGCATCGCGGGGCGTGGGGCTCGCTACCCGGCCGGGCAGCGCCTAGTCTTCATGTCGAGGACGGGGTGCCCGATACCTGGGGAGGGGCCATGGACAGACCGATGATCTCTCTGTTGCTGTGCCTTGTGATGATGAGTCACGCAATGGGCGGTCAGATGCTCTACCGCACCATCGATGCACGGGGCCATGTGTTCTTCACCGATGATCCCTCGCGGGGTGGCGAGCTGGTCGAGCTCCAGCCGATCAGCGTGGTGCCGGCGCTGCCGCCATCGCCTGCATTGACGCGTGCCGCCCCGGGCCGCAACGTCGATGGCATCCCCTCCCCGGCGTATGAGGCGTTCGCGATTGCCTCGCCCGGAAACGAAACGACCCTGCCCACCGGGGCCGCCGGTGATGTACAGGTGCGCTTCGAACTCCGGCCGGCATTGCGGGAAGGGCACCGGTTGCGTCTGCTGCTCGATGGGAAGGTCGCACGACCCGCCTCGCGCGAGCCGGTCATCGAGCTCACCAATCTGGCGCGTGGCGAGCACCGGCTGCGGGCAGAGCTGCTCGACGGTCGTGGCCAGGTGCTGCGGCGCACGTCCGCGGTGACACTTCATGTGCACCGGGCCAGTGTGAACCTGCCGAAAAATCCTCGATAAGCCAGTTCCCTCGATCCGACCTGGGTGTGAAGAGCGTACCGACCGTCCAGGATCGTGCATGCACCATAATAGTGCACTAGGATGGTGCACAGTCCTGGTGCCCGTGGCTCGCCAGCGCCCGTATGCCGGTCGTAGCGAAGTGGCGCGCTTCTTGCACCGGACTTCTCCAGTTGGAAACTTCTACGTGCATCGCGGGATCGTCCATGTATCAACGCCTGATGGAACACCTCACCACCGCCGTCCTCCTGTTGGATGGCCGGCTGCGTCTGCAGTGGATGAATCCGGCGGCCGAGGCGTTGCTGGCGATCAGTCGCTCGCGCGTGATGGGCCACTCCCTGCCGGAGCTGGTCGTCGGCGAGGAGGATATCGGCGAGCTGCTGGCCAAGGCGCGGGACGAGTTTCATCCCTTCACCCAGCGTGAGGCGCGCCTGACGCTGGTCACCGGGGATGTGTTGACCGTGGATTACACCGTCACGCCCTTGACCCGGGACGAGCTCTTGCTGGAGGTGGAGCCCCGAGATCGCCTGCTGCGCATTTCCCGGGAGGAAGCGCTGCAGACGCGCCAGGAAACCATCAAGGTACTGGCGCGGGGGCTGGCCCACGAAGTCAAGAATCCCCTCGGCGGCATCCGTGGGGCCGCCCAGCTGCTGGAGCGTGACCTCGACAGCCCTCAGCTCACCGAATTCACCCGGATCATCATCGAAGAGGTCGACCGGCTGCGCGACATGGTGGATGCGATGCTCGGTCCCAATCAGGTCGAGCGCCATGAGCCGCTGAATATCCACAAGGTGCTGGAAAGGGTGCGCTCGTTGCTGGCCGTCGAGCATCCGAGCGTGACGATCACTCGTGATTACGACCCGAGCCTGCCGGACCTGGTCGGCGACGAGTCGCAGATGATCCAGGCCATGCTCAATGTGGCGCGCAATGCCGTTGAAGCCATGACCGAGGCCGATGTGCCGGCACCCAGCCTGATGCTGCGAACGCGCGCACGACGCCAGTTCACCCTGGGCGCCGAACGGCATCGGCTGGTCTGTGAGGTGTCGATCATCGATAACGGCCCTGGCATTCCCGAGCGACTGCGCGAAACCCTGTTCTACCCGATGGTCTCGGGACGTGCCGAGGGCAGTGGACTGGGGCTATCCATCGCCCAGTCGATCCTCCATCAGCACCAGGGGCTGATCGAATGCGATTCCGCACCCGGCCACACCGAATTCCGCCTGCTGATACCGCTGGAGAGACCCCATGAGTGAAGCCGCTCGCGTCATGATCGTCGACGACGACCGCGCCATCCGCTGGGTGCTGGAGCGAGCCCTGGCCCAGCCCGATCTGGAGGTCGAATGCGTCGAGCGCGCCGATCGCGTGCTGCCACGGCTGCTCGAGGAGCCGCCCGATGTGCTGGTCACCGATATCCGCATGCCGGGGATCGACGGCCTGGATCTGATGGCCCGGGTGCGGGAGGCGCATCCCGACCTGCCGGTCATCGTGATGACGGCACACTCGGACCTCGACAGCGCCGTGGCCTCCTATCAGGGCGGTGCCTTCGAATACCTGCCCAAGCCCTTCGACGTCGACGAGGCGCTGGCCCTGGTGCGTCGTGCCGTGGCCCATGCCCGTGAGCGCCAGCGGCCGGTCACGCCCCCGGAGGGGCTCGAGACCGAGATCATCGGCGAGGCGCCGGCCATGCAGGAGGTGTTTCGTGCCATCGGCCGGCTCGCTCAGTCGCACATCACGGTGCTGATCAACGGCGAGTCGGGGACCGGCAAGGAGCGCGTGGCCCAGGCGCTGCACCAGCACAGTCCTCGGGGTGGCCGACCCTTCATTGCCCTGAACATGGCGGCGATTCCCCGCGACCTGATCGAATCCGAGCTGTTCGGCCATGAAAAGGGGGCCTTCACCGGTGCCACGGCCCAGCGCCAGGGGCGTTTCGAACAGGCCGATGGCGGCACCCTGTTCCTCGACGAGATCGGCGACATGCCCGCCGAGACCCAGACCCGGCTGCTGCGGGTGCTGGCCGATGGCGAGTTCTATCGGGTCGGTGGCCATACCTCGGTCAAGGTCGATGTCCGCATCATCGCCGCCACTCACCAGCATCTCGAGGAACTGGTGAATGACGGACGCTTTCGCGAGGATCTCTTTCATCGCCTCAACGTGATTCGTGTCCACCTGCCGAAACTCGCCGATCGGCGTGAGGACATCCCCCGCCTGGCGCGTCACTTCCTCGCCGAAGCCGCCAAGGAGCTGTCCACCGACGTCAAGGTACTGACCGAGGAGGCCGAGGAGCACCTGACCCGCCTGGCCTGGCCGGGCAACGTGCGTCAGCTCGAGAACACCTGCCGCTGGTTGACGGTGATGGCCTCCGGGCGCGAAGTGCTGGTGGAGGATCTGCCCCCCGAATTGCGCGACGGCGAGGATGGCGGTGCCTCCGGCGACTGGCGCCTGGCCTTTCGCGACTGGGCGGATCGCGCCCTGGCTGCCGGCCATACCCACCTGCTGGAAGAGGCCGTCCCGGATTTCGAGAAGATCCTCATCGAGACCGCACTCAAGCACACCGGCGGACGCAAGGGTGAAGCCGCCGAGCTGCTGGGCTGGGGGCGCAACACCCTGACCCGCAAGCTCAAGACGTTGATGCCGGAGATGGCGGAGGATTGAGCTACCGAGTTGCTGGGCTGGGGACGCAACACCCGCTCTGCTCCAGGGCTGGCAAGCTCAAGACGCTGCTGCCGGAGATGGCCGCATGACCGGGACGCAAAGACTGCTGGGTGCTGCATGGTGGCCCGGTGATGGGGAGTTGTGGCTCCACTCATTGTGTCGAGCCGGTCAGGCGGGTCAGACGCTCGTCAATGCGCGCGATGGTATCTCGCGACACGGCTTCAAGTGCGGCATCCTGGTGCACGGCGATCTCGAGCGACTCGCTCATTCGACTGTTGCTGAAAGGCACGAAGACCAACTCCCCTCTCGCCTGCTCGTCGAGGATATCCAGCCGGGACAGCAGGGTAATGCTTTCTCCCCCGGCGACCACTCGCTTGAGCAGTGAAATGGAGTTCGTGCGCAGCGTGATACTGGCCGACTTTCGGCGTCGCATGATTTCGTACTCGACACGGCTGTAGATTGATAGGCTGCTGTCGGCCAGGACGATGTCCTCCTCCAGGGCACGCTCCAGCGTCGTGCTGTGCGACCGAGCCAGTGGATGACCGGGGTGGCACACCAGACCGATAGCGCAGGGAAACTCATGGACGAAGCGGATCCGTGAGTCCCGGGGCGTGTTGAAGGCGACGATGAAGTCGACTTCTTGCTTGAGCAGTTTCTCCACCAGTTCGTCGGTGGTTCCGACCCGAATATCCAGAAAGTCGCGTGTTTCCTGTCCAAGGTCGTACAGCATCCTGCCGAAGCCCTCGGTGCTCAAGCACTCCATGATGCCCATGGAGATGCGCCTGGGCTTTCCCTCGCCGAGATTGCCGATGTGCTTCACGATCTCCGACTCCTGCTGAATGATATCGGTAATCTTCTGGAGGAAATATCGACCATGCACGGTCAGAGTGACGCCGCGCGACTGTCGCAGGAAGAGTCGCTGTCCCAGCTGTTCTTCCAGGATCCGTATCTGACGGCTGAGAGCCGATGGGGATATATGCAGGTTTTCGGCGGCCAGCCGAACGGACTCGGTCTTGGCAATTACGAAGAAGGCCATGACCTCCTTGGAGAGAATCGACATGAGAGGGTCCTGTGTGTGTTGTTTTATTGCACACGGCGTTCTGTAAATTTTTCTTTACGATCGGCGAGGTGGTTGCTTTGCTTTTTCACACTGGCCGAAGGCTAGTGGGCCGGTGCTCGCGGACTCAGTGGCCGGTGCCATTTCATCGTGAATGAAGGAAAACAACCATGAAAGCGGATATCGCCATCGTGAATGGCTACGTCAAGACGATGGACGGCGGGAAGGCTCTGCACGATGGCATCGTGCTCGTGAAGGGGAACCGGATCCTTGCCGTCGGGACAGACGACACCCTTGGCGACTGGGAGGCCGGTCGCGTTATCAATGCCATGGGCAACGTGGTCATGCCGGGGTTCTCGAATTGCCATACCCATATCGGCTCGAACGTCCTGCTGAGGGGCTTGAACGAGGATGCCAAGCTCTTCGAGTGGCTCGGCCACATGTGGAAGATGAAGCAGAATTTCGATCACGAGACGCTGTTACTGGCCAGCCAGGTAGGCCTCATCGAGATGCTCAAGGCTGGGATTACCAGCTTCAACGAGCACTTCGATGCCTACTCCGTAACCCCCGAGATCGATGCGCTGGAAACGGTGCCGCTGCGTGCCACTCTGGGGTTCGGCTTCGCCGATCGTGGCCTCTATGCGGATGTTAATGACTACTCCTGGCGGGCGTTGGAGGACTTCGGCGACAAGGTGGAAAAGTATCACGGCCGGTATCAGGGACGTCTCCAGGTGGGACTGTCGCCGCATGCCACCTATTCTTGCGGCCCGGAGCTATGGCGGCTGTGTCGCGAAGTGGCCGACGCGCATGGCATCAGTATCCATACCCATCTCGCCGAGGGCATGCAGGAGCTGAAGTACGTCGGCGAGCATTACGGCTGCACGCCCACCCAGTGGCTGGCGTCTCTGGGCGTCCTGGGGCCCGATGTCACGGCGGCCCACTGTACAGCGCTCAATGCTGAGGACATCGCCCTGATGGCCAATCTCGACGTCAAGGTGGCGCACTGTCCGATCAGCAATGCCAAGCTCTGCTCCGGCAATATGCCCATGCGGGAGCTATTGTCGGCCGGGGTGCATGTCGGGTTGGCCACCGATGGGCCGGCGAGCCACAACACCTTGGACATGTTCCAGGAGATGAAATTTGCCGCGATCACGCACAAGAACGCCAATATCGATCCCGAGATCCTCCCGCTTGATCGCGTGCTCCGCATGGCGACCCGGGACGCGGCCATCGCCATGCACCGTTTGGATACCGGGTGCCTGGCCGAGGGCATGCTGGCGGACATCATTGTGGTGGATATCGGCACCATCCACTCGGCGCCGGCGTATTCGCCGGAGGCCGCGCTGGTCTATTCCTGCCGCGCCGATGACGTCCTCTATAGCATCGTCGATGGGCAGCTGTTGCTGGATAACAAGAAGCCGGTCGGCATCGAGGAAGAAGAAGTGGTCATCCGCCTGACGGAGAAGGCGTGCGCGCTCCGGGACAAGAGCTTCCGCTGAAACCGAACACGCAACGACGAGGGGATGATGCCATGAACAACGACAAAGATGATGGCGCATCGGTGGACGAGGTCCTGCCGGCTCAGCAGACGCTTATGTTGTCGCTGCAGCACTTGCTGGCGGCCTATGCCAGCCTCGCGGTGACGCCGCTGGTGGTCGCCAGTGCGCTGGAGTGGTCACCCAGCGAGGTGACCCTGATACTGAGCGCTTGCCTGGTGACCAGCGGCTTGTGCACGCTGATTCAGTGTCTGGGCATTCTCGGTACGGGGATCGGCGTCAAGCTGCCGGTGGTACAAGGCACCACCATTGCGGCGATTCCACCGCTGATCATGATCGGGTCCTCCGGGGGCTTCAATGCCATGTTCGGGGCCACGATCGTGGCCGGTCTCTTCGCCTTTCTGGTAGCGCCTTACTGGAGCCGCATGCTGCATTTCTTCCCACCCGTGGTAACCGGAACGGTGATCGCTGTGATCGGCCTGTCGCTGTTTCCCGTGGCCATTATGTGGATGGGCGGTGGCGGAGGCTTTGGGCCCCAGGAGGTGGCGACCCCGGACATGGTGCTCGGCCTGGCGACCATGCTGTTCGTCATTACAGTGATCAAGTTCGGGCGAGGGATCTGGGCGCGCACGGCGATCCTGCTGGGGTTGGTGGTCGGCACCCTGGTGGCTGCCCTGTTCGGGCTTGTGGACTTTTCCAATGTCGGTCAGGCTGAGTGGCTGGCGGTCGTCTATCCCTTTGCCATGGGGCCGCCGACCTTCTCGCTGTCGGCCTCCGTGGCCATGATCCTGGCCATGGTCGTGACGATGGTGGAATCTACCGGGGACTATATCGCCATCGGCGAGGTCTGCGACAAGCGCGTCGACCAGCGCAAGCTGACCGCCGGGCTGCGTGCGGAGGGTCTGGGGACCGTGCTGGGCGGGATCATGAACTCCTTTCCCTACACTACGTTCTCCCAGAACACCGGCGTGCTCCGTGTCTCGGGCGTCAAGAGTCGCTGGGTTGTCGCCGTCTGTGGGGGGATGATGATCCTGCTGGGTTTTTTTCCCAAGCTGTCGGCCATCGCGACTAGCATCCCGCTGCCGGTGCTGGGCGGATGCGGGGTGGTCCTGTTCGGCAGCATCACCTGCACAGGGCTGAAGATCATCGGTCGGGTGGACCTGGACGACAACGGCAACCTGATCATCGTCGGCGTCAGCATCGGCATGGCGATGATCGTGGTCTGCAACCCGACTTTCTTCGACGCCTTGCCGGATGGGCTCCGTAGCGTGTTGAACAGTGCCATCACCCTGGGGGGCATCAGTGCGATCCTGCTCAACCTGCTCTTCAATGTCCTGGCCAGGAAGGCGCCCGCGGATAGGTCGGGGCTCAGCCAGGAAAGGGGGTGAGGTTCCGCCCGAGACGCGCGAGGGGCGCTGGCCATGCCGGCGCCCCTCGTCGTTTCGGGTACAGCTCAATGGTAGAGCAGAAGTTCTCCTAGCCGCGTTCAAGCGGCTGGGTACGCTTCTCGAGCCAGGCCAGAGCGTCGCCCTCGAGCTTGGGTGCGAGCCGTTCGCGGACCTCGGCGTGGTAGGCGTCGAGCCAGTCGATTTCGCTGTCGTCGAGCAGGGAGGGCTCGATGCAGCGGGTGTCGATGGGGCACAGCGTCAGGGTCTCGAAGCGCAGGAAGTCACCGAACTCGCTCTCGGCGGCGGGACGGTTGGCCACCAGGTTCTCGATGCGAATGCCCCACTGGCCCGGGCGGTAAACGCCGGGCTCGATGGACGTGATCATGCCGGGCTGCATGGCGGTATGCGGCGCCACCGGGGCGTGCCAGGCGATCACCTGCGGACCTTCGTGGACATTGAGGAAGTAGCCCACACCATGACCGGTGCCGTGACCGTAGTCGCGTCCGCTGGTCCACAACGGGGCGCGGGCGATGGCATCGAGCTGCGCCGAGGGAATGCCGCGCGGGAAGTGTGCCCGAGACAGCGCAATGGTGCCCTTGAGTACCAGGGTGTAGTCCTCGCGGTGGGCATCGGTAATGCTGCCCACCGGTACCACTCGGGTGATGTCGGTGGTGCCGCCCGGGTACTGGCCGCCGGAGTCGATCAGCAGCAGGCCGTCGCCTTCGATGGTGGCGTGAGCCTCCGGCGTGGCGTGGTAGTGCGGCAGGGCGCCGTTGGCGTTGAAGGCGGCGATGGTGGAGAAGCTGCGGCTGACGAAGCCGGGGCGGCGGGCGCGGGCGGCGGTGAGTTCCTCGTCGACGGTCAGCTCGGTGACCGTCTCGCCGCGTTCGAGTGCCGCCTCGAGCCAGGCGAAGAATTCGCACAGGGCTGCGCCGTCCTCTTCCATGGCGTGGCGGACGTGGGCCAGGTCGGCGTCGCTCTTGCGGCCCTTGGCCAGGGTGCTGGGCTGGTAGGCCTCGACCAGGGTGGTGCCGTCCGGGAGTGCCTCGCGGGTGCCCAGGGTCAGCTTGGCCGGGTCGAGTAGTACCCTGGATTCGGCAGACAGCTCGCCGAGGCGGTGGTGCCAGTCGGCGTAGTCCGCCACCGCGATGCCGTCGTCGGCCAGCGCCGCTTCGAGCGCATCGTCGAGCTTGCCGGGGGCGACGAACAACGTGGCGGTCTGGCGGCCGATCAGCAGGTGGGCGAGGAAGACCGGATTGAAGTCCACATCGTCGCCACGCAGCTGGGTCAGCCAGGCGATGTCGTCGAGGGTCGAGACCGGGTGCCAGTCGGCCTCGTGCTCGGCCATGGTCTCGCGTATCCGGGCCAGCCGCTCGCCGCGGCTCTCGTCCAGGTAGGCCCTGTCGTGGGCGTAGATCGGTGCCTCGGGCAGCGACGGGCGCTCGGGCCAGATGGTGTCGAGCAGGTCCAGGTCGCCGCGCAGGCGAATGCCGGACGGTGACAGCGCCTCTTCCAGGCGCCGAGCGCTGGCCAGGGCGACGACATCGGCGTCGAAGCCCAGGGTGGCACCGGAGTCGAGCTGCTCGGCCAGCCACTGCATGGGGGCATCGCCCTGGCCGGGGTGCAGTTTCATCAGCTCAATGCCAGTACCGGCCAGTTGCGCCTCGGCCTGCACCCAGTAGCGGCTGTCGACCCAGATACCGGCGGCGTGCCGGGTGACCACCAGGGTGCCCACCGAGCCATCGAAACCCGACAGCCAGGCCCGGCCGGCCCAGTGTTCCGGCAGGTACTCGGAATTGTGCGGATCGGAGGACGGCAGCCACCAGGCGTCGATACCGTGCTCGCGCATGGCGTCGCGCAGGGCCGCCAGGCGTTCTGCCGGGGTGGTGGGGGCTTCACTGGACATGGATCAAGCTCCGGTTGTGTGAGTGGACGGCGCCGGGTCGGCGTTCGCTGTGCCCTTGAGCATACGCTTGATGAGCGGTGTCAGCAGCGCCAGAACGATAGCGCACAGTACCAGGGCAATGGCCGAGCGGCCGAACAGGTCGGGCAACTGCTGGAGCTCCTCGCCGTTGACATGCCCGCCGATCAGGCCGGCCACCAGGTTGCCGAGCGCCAGTGAAGTGAACCACAGGCCCATCAGCTGGCCGCGCAGGCGCATCGGGGCCAGCTCGCTCATGGTCGAGAGGCCCACCGGGCTCAGGCACATCTCGCCGAGCGTCAGCAGCAGGAAGCTGCTGGTGATCCACAGCGGCGAGACCCGGGTGTCGCCACTGATCACCTGCTGGGCAGCCAGCATCATCAGGCCGAAACCGGCAGCGGCGAACAGCAGGCCGAGGGTGAACTTGGTGGCACTGCTGGGCTCCAGGCCACGACGCCCCAGTGCCGGCCACAGCCAACCGAACAAGGGGCCGAGCAGGACGATGAAGATCGAGTTGAGCGACTGGAACCAGACGGTGGGAATCTCCCAGCCGAACAGTGCGCGGTCGGTGTAGTCGTGAGCGAACAGGTTGTAGGACGTCGGCTGCTGCTCGAAGGAGGCCCAGAAGAAGGCCGAGGCCACGATCAGCAGGAAGGCCACGACCACGCGGGCACGTTCGCGATTGTCGAGCCCGGCGAAACACAGCAGGTAGATGAAGAAGGCCAGGGCGCAGACGATGATCACGCTGGTCATGCCCTCGGCGATGGCGACGGGGTCCAGGGCGATCACGCCGGTGGCGACCAGTGCCACGAACAGGGCCGTCAGGGCGGACAAGGCGGATACGGTCAGGCCCACGCCGCGTCGGCGAACGGCCGGCGCATCCCAGCTGGAGGTACGTCCGCGCAGGTCGTCGGAGCGGCGCATGGCGGGGATCGCCCATAGCCGGAAGATCAGCAGGGCGGCCAGCATGCCCAGCCCGCCGAGGCCGAAGCCCCAGTGCCAGCCGTGTTCGCGCATCAGCAGGCCGGTGAACAGCGGCGCGAGAAGCCCGCCGATGTTGATGCCCATGTAGAAGATCGCGAAACCGCCGTCCCGCCGGGCATCGCCCTCATCGTAGAGGCTGCCCACCATCACCGTGATGCAGGTCTTGAATAGCCCCGAGCCGAGCACGATCAGCAGCAGGCCGATGAAAAACATCGTGGCGCCCCACAGGGCGGAGAGGGCGATGGCCAGATGCCCCAGCGCGATCAGGATGGAACCGTACCAGACAGCGCGTCGCTGGCCGAGCCAGTTGTCGGCGAGCCAGCCGCCGGGCAGCGCCGACAGATAGATCGCCCCGGCGTAGATACCGACGATGGCGGCGGCATCCGCGCGGCTGAAGCCAAGCCCCCCATCGTAGAGGCTGGCCGCCATGAAGAGTACCAGCAATGGGCGGATGCCGTAGTAGGAGAAGCGCTCCCACATCTCGGTGAAGAAGAGCGATCCCAGGGCCCCAGGGTGCCCGAAGAAGCCGGTGTCGCGTCGGGACGCGCTATCCGGTGTCGAGGAGGTCGAATGCATGAAACCGTGCCTTGTGATGATAGGCGAGCCGCTCATGGCGTAGAACAGCGTTCGCTTAGATAAGGAGACGTCGATAGACGCACGACATTGATGATTTATTCTGTCGATAACGCCTTTGGCAGGGAATTCTATGGCAGATGCTTAGCGAGCGAAATGCTCGAACGGCGAAGGTGACGCGATCCTGTAAGTTGTAAATACCCTTCAGGGAAGCCCGAAACCGAGCTGACTACCGGTTCATCAACAAAAGGCGAATGTGAGCCGGCCAACCCGGTGCCTATAGTGGGGCGTGCGCCCCTCGAGGGCATTCGTCGACAGGAGCCGTTCATGTCCGCCACCGCCGAGCGTCTGCCCCGACGGGTGCAGGTCACCGAAGTCGGGCCCCGCGATGGGCTACAGAACGAGTCGGTGATCTTGAGCACCGCCGAGAAGCTCGAACTGATCCATGCCCTGCTGGATGCCGGTGTAAAGGCCTTCGAGCTGACGTCCTTCGTCAGCCCCAGGGCGGTGCCGGCGCTGGCCGATGCCGACGCGCTGACGGCTGCACTGCGTGACCGTCGGGATGCGCATCTCTCGGCACTGGTGCCCAACCCGCGAGGTGCCGAGCGGGCGCTGGAAGCCGGTGCCGATGCCGTGGTGCTGTTCGTTTCGGCCTCGGAGACGCATAACGCCAAGAACGTCAATCGCTCGGTGGCGGCGTCACTGGAAGGCTTCGAAGCGGTGGTCAGGGCACTGGAGGGCAGCGGTATCGAGCTGCGCGGGGCAATCGCCACCAGCTTCGGCTGTCCCTTCGAAGGGGAGGTAGCGGTGCGCGATGTTGGGCGCATCGCTCGACGCTTCGCCTCGCTCGGCATCCGTCATGTCTCGCTCGGCGACACCACTGGCATGGCCACGCCGCCGCTGGTCACCGAGCGCGTTCGTCACCTTCGCGAGGTCGCGCCGGAGGTCGTGCCGACCTTGCATTTCCACAATACCCGAGGCATTGGGCTGGCCAATGTGATGCAGGGGCTCGCCTTGGGCGTGGATCGTTACGAGAGCGCCATCGGCGGGCTGGGCGGCTGCCCCTTCGCGCCCGGCGCCTCGGGTAATATCGCCAGCGAGGATCTGGTCTATCTGCTCGACGAGATGGGCATCGACACCGGCCTGGACCTCGAGGGCATGATCGAGGCTGCCAGGGTCGCCGCGCGGCTGATGGGGCGGCCCTTGCCGGCCCAGGTGTCCAGGGCCGGACCGCGTCTGGCACTCAGTGACTGTTCCGCCGTTCCCACCGCGAGAGGATGAAGATGCCGGATACGCCGCCCCACGCCGAAGGCGCCCTGCGGGGCATTCGCGTTATCGACCTGACCCGGGTGATCTCGGGTCCCTTCTGTACCCAGATCCTCGGCGATCATGGTGCTGAGGTGATCAAGATCGAGCCGCCCGGGCGCGGCGACATCGTGCGCTCCCAGGGCAACATGGTGAACGGCTTCAGTTGGTATTTCGCCCAGTTCAATCGCAATAAGCGTTCCTTGACCCTGGACCTGCGTCAGGAGGAGGGCAAGGCGATACTGGCGCGCCTGCTGGAGGACGCCGACGTGCTGGTGGAGAACTTCCGGCCCGGCGTCATGGGCAAGATGGGGCTCGACGATGCCACCCTGCGCGAGCGCTTCCCGCACCTGGTGGTCGGGCGCATCAACGGCTTTGGCTCCACCGGTCCCTATCGCGAGCGCCCGGCCTACGACTTCATCGCCCAGGCGATGAGTGGCTTCATGGGCGTCAACGGCCCCGCCGACGGCGAGCCCATGCGTGCCGCACCGCCGATCAGCGACATGGTGGCCAGCCAGAATCTGGCCTTCGGCATCAGTGCGGCCCTGGTGCGGCGTGAGCGCACCGGACAGGGCGATATCGTCGAGACGGCGCTGACCAATGGCCTGATCAGCATGATGGGCTACCTGGCGGCGGAGTACTTTGCCACCGGCGAGGTGCCCAGGCGCACCGGCAACGATCATCCCATGCTCTATCCTTACGGTCTGTTCCAGGCCAGTGACGGTGAAGTGGCCATTGCGCCGAGCAACGACATCATGGTCGAGCGTTTCCTCGGTGCCCTGGACATGCGCGCGTTGCTGGACGACGAACGCTTCGCCGACAATCGGCGGCGCATGGCCAATCGCGAGGCATTGCGCGAGATCCTGACCCGAGTGATCGAGACGCGCAGCGTGGCGGAATGGATCGAGCACCTCAACGAGGCCGGCGTGCCCTGCGGGCGCGTCCACGACCTGCGCGAGACCTTCGACGATCCCCAGGTCCAGGCCCAGCAGATGACCCTGGAGCTCGACCAGGGCGAACATGGCAAGGTCCCCACCACCGGCTTCCCGGTGAAGATGAGCGAGGCGCCGGCGGCGCTGCATCATCCGGTGCCGGGCCTCGGCGAGCACACCGAGGCGATCCTCGCCGAGCTGGGGATGAGCGACGCAGAATGCAGGGAGTTGCGGGAAAAAGGCGTCACCTGAGAGAGCCCCTCCACCCTCTCGGAATGGGGCCGGACGGGCCCGCCCTGGGGGCGTCACGACCGATACAACAAGGTACAACAAAGAAGGAGCAACGATATGCCGATCACTACCACGAAGATCATCCCGCGCCTGGGTGCCTCGGCTGTCCTGGGTCTTGGTCTGGCGGTCAGCCTGCCGAGCCAGGCGCTGCCCATCGACGAATGCATCGCGCCTGCCGATCCGGGGGGCGGATGGGATTTCACCTGCCGCTCGGTGGGCAAGCTGATGAGGGAACTCGACCTGGTTGACGGCAATGTCCAGGTGACCAACATGCCTGGCGGCGTCGGGGCCGTGGCGTTTTCCAACGTGGCCAGCAAGCGAGCCGACGACAGCAACCTGATGGTGGCCACCAGCACCGTGGGCATGACCCAGATCGCCCAGGGACGCTATCCGGGCGGTGCCGACACCATGCGCTGGCTGGCCATGCTGGGCACCGACGTGGGCGTCATCCTGGTCGATGACGACAGCCCCTACGAGACCCTCGACCAACTGCTCGAGGCCATCGTCGAGGATCCGACCTCGGTGGCCATGGCCGGCTCCAGCGGTGCCGGCGGCTGGGACCACATTCGCGCCCTGCGGCTGGCCAAGGCGGCGGGGTTGCCCGGTGACCGGATCGGCGCCCTGCGCTGGGTGCAGTTCGATGGCGGTGGCCCCGCCGTGACCCAGATGATGGGTGGCCACGTGGATGTGGTGTCCACCGACCTGGGCGAGATCGCGGGGTTCATCGAGTCCGGCGACGTCCGTGCCCTGGCGGTGCTGGCCGAGGAACCCTTGCCCGAACCCTTCGAGGAGCTACCGACGGCCGTGTCCCAGGGCTATGACGTGACCGGCTACAACTGGCGCGGCTTCTATACCGGCGGCGAGGTGTCGGACGACGACTATGCCGCCATGGTCGATACCCTCGAGACCCTCTACGAGAGCGACGAGTGGAAGGAGGTTGCCGCGCAGAATGGCCTGGTGCCGCTGTGGCGGGGTGGCGAGGCGTTCAATGACTTCGTGCGCGAGTCGATCGATGACGTCGAGGCCATTTCCCGGGAGATCGGAGTCATTCAGTGAGCGAAGAGGTATCGCCCGACCGTGCCACCCTCGGCGACCGTGTCGCCGGGGTGGTCCTCGCCTTGCTGGCGCTGGGGGCCTGGTGGCATGCCCGGACCTTCGTTACCGGCTTCATGCAGCCGGTGGGGCCGGGGGTCTTCCCTCAACTGGTCTGCGTGCCGTTGGGGCTGCTGGCGCTCTACCTGATCGCTCGCCCCGGCCTCAATCACCGCTGGCCGGGCGCGGCGGCACTCTGTCGCCAGCTCGGCGTGCTGCTGTTGCTGGGGGCCTATGCCGCCTTCCTCGAGCCCTGGGGGTTCATACCCTCGACCCTGGTAGCCACCGTCGTGCTGATGCGCCTGTTCGGGGCGACGTGGCGACAGGCCCTGCCGTATGGCGTGCTGCTGGGGCTGGCGCTCTACGTGCTGTTCGAGTTCGCCCTGGGCATCCCCTTGCCCGACATGCCCGGACTGAGTGTGTAGCCTTTCTCTATGGAAATTCTCGATTTTCTCGCCCATGGCTTCGCGGTGGCGCTGCAGCCCGAGCACCTGCTGCTGGCGCTGATCGGCTGCACCATCGGCACCCTGATCGGGGCCCTGCCGGGGCTCGGGCCGGTCAACGGCGTGGCGCTGCTGATTCCCCTGGCCTTCAACTTCGGCCTGGCCCCCACCGCGGCGCTGATCCTGCTGGTCAGCGTCTACTATGGCTGCATGTACGGCGGGCGGATCAGCTCTATCGTGCTCAATATTCCCGGCGACGAGCCGGCGATGATGACGACGCTGGACGGCTATCCGATGGCGTGCGCCGGCCGGGGTGGCGAGGCGCTGGGACTCTCCGCCGTGGCGTCTTTCGTCGGCGCGACCGTGGCCACCATCGGCTTGACGCTGTTCGCGCCCCTGCTGGTAAAGGTGGCGATCCGCTTCGGGCCCGCCGAATACTTCGCCCTGTTCGTGCTGGCGTTTGCCACCATCGGTGGGGTGACCAGCGGCAGCTTCACCAAGAGCTTCATCGCCGCCTGTCTGGGTCTGCTGCTGGGCACCGTGGGCATCGATCCGGTTTCCAGCGTGGCCCGCTACACCTTCGGTTGGTACGAGCTTTACGACGGCATCGACTACATCGTCGCCCTGGTGGGGCTGTTCGCGGTTTCCGAGTGCCTGCTGTTTCTCGAGCGCGACCGCGACAAGGCGACCGCCGCGATGCGGATCGGCTCGGCCATTCCGGGCATGCGACGGTCGCTCGACTGCGCCTCGACCATCGGGCGGGGCTCGGTGATCGGCTTCATCTCCGGCGTGCTGCCCGGCGCCGGGGCCTCGCTCGGCAGCTTTCTCTCCTATGTGCTGGAGAAGCGCTGGTGGGGCGCCAGGGGCAAGTTCGGCGAGGGCGATCCGCGTGGCGTGGCGGCGCCGGAGGCGGGCAACAACGCCGCCGCCGGGGGCGCCTTGATCCCCATGCTCTCGCTGGGCATCCCCGGCAGCGGCACCACGGCGATCCTGCTGGCGCTGTTGCTGTCGATGAACATCACGCCGGGCCCGCTGCTTTTCGAGCAGCAGCCGGACATGGTCTGGGGGCTGGTGGCGGCGCTGTTCATCGGCAACGTCATGCTGCTGGTGCTGAACATCCCGCTGGTGGGCTTCTTCGCCAAGGTGCTGCAGGCGCCGTCCTGGTTCTTGATGCCGATGGTGACCCTGGTGGCCTTTGTCGGCATCTACTCGCTCAACAACAGCCCCTTCGATCTCTACATGATGCTGGCCTTCGGGGTGCTCGGCTATGTACTGCGCAAGCTCGAGATCCCGACGGTGCCGGTAGTGCTCGGCCTGCTGCTGGGTGGGCAGATGGAATTCAACCTGCGGCGCGCCATGTCGATCTCCGGTGGCGACTGGAGCATCCTGTGGAGCAGCGGCATCTCGATCGGCATCTACCTGTTCGCCATCGCCCTGCTGCTCGCCGGGCTGGTTTATGCGCTGATGATCAAGAAACGGCTGGAATAAGCGAAAAACCGCCTCGTGTGGCTGGGCGAGCCGGGGTCCCGGTGCCAGAATGGGAGCCTCAAGGAGGTCGCCCATGACGCAGATGACCTGGGAACGCCTGCTCGACCCCGCCCGGCTGCACGATGAACGCGGTGCGGCACGGGGCGAGATCGGACGCAGCCCGTTTCACAAGGACCACGATCGCATTGTCTTCGCCGGTTCCTTCCGCCGCCTGGGCCGCAAGACCCAGGTGCACCCCCTGACTGACAATGACCACATCCACACCCGCCTGACGCATTCCCTTGAAGTCGGCTGCGTGGGCCGTTCGCTTGGCATGAGCGTCGGCGAGGAGCTGCGTCATCGCCTGCCGTCGGATATCACGCCGGCGGATCTGGGCGTGATCGTTCAGGCCGCCTGCCTGGGGCACGATATCGGCAATCCGCCCTTCGGCCATGCCGGCGAATATGCCATTCGCGACTGGTTCAAGCGTGCCGAGGCCGATGGCAGCGGCCTGCTCGATGGCCTCTCGGACATGGAGCGCGAAGACCTGCTGACCTACGAGGGCAACGCCCAGGGCTTTCGCATCGTCACTCAGATCGAGTACAACCAGTTTCGCGGCGGCATGCGGCTGACCGGCGCGACCCTGGGCACGCTGCTCAAGTATCCCTGGACGGTGGCCCATGGCGGGACCGCCGGCAAGTTCGGCTGTTATCAGAGTGAATTGCCGCTGTTGAATCAGGTAGCCGAGCGTCTGGGGCTGCTGCCTCATGGCGAGAACCGTTGGTGCCGGCATCCGCTGGCCTGGCTGGTGGAGGCCGCCGATGATATCTGTTATGCCTTGCTCGATCTCGAGGACGGCCTGGAAATGGGCATCCTGCGTTTCGAGGAAGTGGCCGAGGTGTTGACCCAGATCGCCGGTGGCGAACCCCCGGACTATGCCACGATGCAGAGCGAAGGGGTTTCCCAGCGTCGGCGCATCGCGGCCCTGCGTGGTGCCGCCATGGAGCAGGCGGTCAACGAAGTGGCCAAGGTCTTCGTCCAGCACGAGGGTGAATTGTTGAGCGGTACCTTGCGCCATGACCTGCTGGAACTCTGCCACCCGGACCTGGACTGGGGGGTCAAGTCGGCCAAGGACCTGGCGCGCAAGCGCATCTTTCGCAACGAGCGCAAGGCCAAGCTGGAGATCGGCGCCTACACGACCCTGGGTATCCTGCTCGAGGCCTTTATCGGTGCCGCTCACGAGCTGCACCACACAGGCCATTCCAACTTCAAGCACCAACGGGTGTTGGCGTTGATCGGCGAGAATACCCCCCTGCCGTCATGGTCGCTCTATGACAGCTATCGGCGCATGCTCGACTTCATCGGTGGCATGACCGATCACTTCGCCGTCGATCTGGCGCAGGAGATGGGCGGGCGCCTCAAGGGAGATTGAGGGCGCGGCGGGCACGGCACAGGTTGAAGAAGTCGGGAGGTTGCGATGTCCAGATGTCTGGCGGCACGAGCCGCAACGCCGCCGGCCCGGCGTTGGCAGGCGCTGCTGTCGATACTGCTGCTGGGCGTGGCGCTGTTCGGTGCCTCGCCGGCCAGGGCCGAGGTGCCGTCGATCGCGGCGAGCGGTTTCGATCACTACACCCTGGCGCTGACCTGGCACCCCGGCTTCTGCGCCAGTCGCTCCCGGCCGCCCAGGGAATGTCGCGAGCCGGAGCTGCGGCGTGGCACCGAGCAAGGCTTCGTGCTGCACGGGCTCTGGCCCTCGTTGCCGCACCGGCTGAGCGAGCGCGGCGTCGAGCGCCGTCATTGGTGGCGCCAGGGCTGCTTCATCGAGCATGAGCGCCCGGAAGGCGGTTTCTGTCGCCACCCTGCCCTCGAGCTGCCCGATGACCTGGCGGGAGAGCTGGATAGCGTCATGCCGGGGCGGGCCAGTTGTCTGGGGCGTTATCAGTACGCCAAGCATGCGGCCTGTCTGAATGTGACCGCAGAAGACCTGTTCGACACGTCGGTTGCACTCGTGGAGGCGGTCAATGCCAGTGCCTTCGCCGACTTCCTGGTGATCCATCGTGGCGGTGAGGTGGCGCGCAACGCCTTGATCGAGGCCTTCGAGGCGGCTTTCGGGGAGGATACCGGGCGGGCGCTGCGGCTGGAGTGCGCCGGGCGCGGCAATCGGCTGCTGACCGAGGTGCGGATCGGCATCGATGCCCGGTCATTGGCGGACTTTCCCGCCTCGAGCAGCCTGGTGCGTCTGGGTCGGGGCGATTGCGCCTCTCGCGTCAGGATCGCGGTGTTCGATTGAGCGCCGCTGCAGCGACGCGCTGGCGCAGGGCACGGATCACGGCGTCGTGGGTGGCGGGATCGAACTCGCCGGGATGCTGCAGCGGCAACTGATCCGCCAGGGTGTCGCCACTGACCACCAGCAGGTCGCTGACCGCGGCGCTGTCCTGGATGTGCCAGCCCGGTAGCACCAGCACGCCTTGTACCGGCACCTTGCGGCCGGTCTCGCGTTCCAGCCAGGTTGCCAGCCAGCGCACGGCGCGCCGGGTCTCGCGCAGGGGACGGCGCTCCTTCCAGCCGGGGAAACGCAGCCGCTCGCTCTCCACGACGACGACATTGCGCTCCTCGCCCGAGGGCAGCACGGCCGGCGTGCGGGCGCGTGTCTCGATGGCGAAGACACCGTGGGGGGTCACCGCCACATGGTCCAGCGTGTCGCCGCCCCCTGGCACGTCATGAAAGACCACGTCATGAAAGACATAGTAGGGATGTGCTTCGGGGCGGATCAGGCGCGAGAGCTCCTGGCCCACGGCCAGCTCGCAGGCCAGCCCCAGCTTGAGGCGCCGGATGCGCTGAAAGTCGCGAATCAGCCGGAAGCAGAACACCAGCACCAGCAGGGTGGAGAGTGCGCCGTACAGCCCCCATTCCAGCCAGTTCTGCTGACTGGCGAACAGCATGCGCCCCATGCCGTAGACCAGCGGGGCCAGGGTGATGATGGGCCCCAGGGCGCCGTTGAGGAACAGGCTGGCGAAGGCGCGGTCCAGGCGATCACGCAGTGACTGACCCGGTTCGCGCAGGCGATGGGCGTCGAAGGGTGAGCTGACCCGGGCGTCGTGCAGATTGCGCAGGGCCACCACGATCACCGCGGTTGCCGCCAGGGGGAACAGAAAGATCAGCGGAAGCAGGTATTCCAGCCAGGCCATCGGGAGTCCTTGCCCGTGGGAGATCCTGCCTATTCTAGACAACCTCGTGCCCCGGGGGCCATGCTCGGTTCGTTGAGTGGTGAGTGGTGAGTGGTGAGTGGCGAGGAATGAAAAGTGAGATGAGCGACATTGAGGCATTGGTGGACTTCGTGGCCCGTACGCCGCGTCTTGCTGTGCTCACCGGGGCCGGGGTCAGCACGGCCAGCGGGATCCCCGACTACCGTGACGACAGCGGCGACTGGAAGCGCTCGCCGCCCATGCAGCATCAGGTCTTCATGGGCAGTCACGCCGCCCGCCAGCGCTACTGGGCACGGGCGCTGATCGGCTTTCGCGTCCTGCAGGAGGCGCGCCCCAACGGCGCTCACCGGGCCCTGGCCAAGCTCGAAGCGATGGGTCACGTGGCGGGAGTGATCACCCAGAACGTCGACGGCCTGCACCGTCGGGCCGGCTCGCGGGAGGTGATCGAGCTGCATGGCCGGGCCGACCGGGTGCGCTGCATGGGCTGCGGGGCGACGCGCATGCGCCATGACCTGCACGCCGAACTGGCCGAGCGCAATCCCGACTGGCTCGATCGCGGCGCCCGGGCCGGTCCGGACGGCGACGCCGACCTGGAGGCGGACTTCGCCGACTTCCGGGTGCCGGATTGCATGCGCTGTGGCGATGGCATCTGGAAGCCCGACGTGGTGTTCTTCGGGGACAGCGTGCCGCGCGCCCGGGTGGATGACGCCTTCGCCCTGGTGGCGGAGGCCGACGGGCTGCTGGTGGTGGGCTCGTCGCTGATGGTCTATTCGGGCTTTCGCTTCGCCCGCGAGGCCGCCCGGGCCGGCAAGCCGCTGGCCTGCCTCAACCTCGGCCGCACCCGCGCCGACGACCTCTACGCGCTCAAGGTCGCGGCCGGCGCCGAGGCGGGCCTGGCCGCCTTGGTCGAAGGACTGGAAGACATGGCGCTGCGTCCCGCCGACCCGGCCTGATCCGGAAAATCGACGAGCCCGACACGTTTTCGACTCTCGGGAAGCGCTGGCTTATGTCGCGAGTGCCGAGAACGGGTTGGCCGCGCTGGACGAACGGGCTTGCATCGAAAAGTCGACGAGCGAAGGCTAGACAAGGCAAAAATCAGCGAAAAGCCGGAGTTTACAAGCTGTAAATGAGGACTTTGAGCCGATTTTTAACGCCGTATAGCCGAGCGCAGACACTTTTCGCACCTAGCCGCCGGCCAGCTTGACCTTATAGCCCCGTTTCTCCAGCTCGCCCTTGAGCACTTCGCGCTGGTCGCCCTGGATCTCGATCACGCCGTCCTTGAGGGCACCGCCGGTGCCGCAACGCTTCTTGAGCTCCTTGGCGAGGGCCTTGAGCTCGTCGGCCTTGAGCGGCACGCCTTCGACCAGGGTCACGCCCTTGCCCTTGCGCCCCTTGGTCTCGCGGTGCAGGCGGACGATGCCGTCCAGGCCCGCCAGGCGTTCTTCCTCGGCGGCCTCGGCGCAGCGGCAGTCATCGATCGGCTGTCGACAGTCGGGGCAGGTGTCGCCGTGTTCGGTGGAGTAGACCAGGCCGCGCAGCTGGTCCTGCAGGGATGCCATGGGGCCTCCTGGGCGATGCGGATGTATCGCCGATGATAAAGCGGGGAGCCTCAGCGGTCGATCCAGTCGATGAAGATCGAAAAGAGCTCGGCCTGAGAGCTCACCGCGAACTTGGCGTAGAGGTTCTTGCGGTGCATGCGTACCGTCTCCGGGGAGATATCGAGTTCCCGGGCGCTGGACTTGGCCGAGTGGCCGCGCAGCAGCAGCCGGCACACCTGCTGCTCGCGTTCGGTGAGCCGCTCGGCGCCGAAGCGCTGGAAGGCGCCGCGCAGGCGGTCGGTGAGCGGATTCGGCGAGGCATCGGCCGGTGGCGTGTCGGCGGTCTGCCAGTGCTGGTGCCCCAGGGCGAGGACCATGGGCGCCAGGGCGCGCAGGGTGTCCAGTTCCGGCCGGGTGAAGGGCGCGGCGCTCAGGCCATGGTAGAGGCAGATGGAGATGCGCTGCCCGGGCGCCAGGTCGAGCAGGAAGTAGCAGTCCTCCACCGAGCCCGCCTCCAGGTAGTAGACCCGATAGTATTCGCTGCGGAAGAAGTCGTCCGGGGCGATCTCGGCCAGATGGTGGAAGCCCTCGCCGAGGCCCTGGTCGACGGCCAGGCAGAAGGGGTCGAGCAGGTAGCCGCGGGAGAAGTAGCGCCCGAGGATCCGGTCGCGACCCTCGGGCGGAATGCCGCGCTGGTACAGCAGCCGGGGCGCCTGGCGGGCGTCCTCGAGGATCACCAGGGTCGATTCGGTGGGTACCAGGCGGTCGATGGCCGCGATCAGGGCCTCGGTGAAGCCTGGCTGGCGGCACCGGGCATGGGCCTCGGCCAGGGCGCGGTGCCAGCCTTCGAGGGCGGCCAGCGAGAGGCCCGGCGAGGGCGTGTCGGGGGTGTGGGGCGATGGCGTCGCGATGGTCGGCCTCCGGGGCGGGGCAGGGGCACGGGGCGCCCTGACCCCACCCAATTGGGGTATGGGGGCGGCGTCGGGGGGCTGCCTATACTGCCGCCACTCTTTGCCGCCGTCAGGATGCGTATGACCAATATCACCGAATCGAAACGTTTTTCCAATCTCGACAATGCCCGCCTCACCGACGCCGACAAGGCGCACTACATGCACGGCTACCACGTCTTCGACGACCATCGCGAGCAGGGCTCGCTGACCATCGTCGACGGCGACGGCGCCCATATCCAGGACGCCGAGGGCCAGCGCTATCTGGATGCCGTGGGTGGCATGTGGTGCACCAACATCGGCCTGGGCCGCGAGGAGATGGTCGAGGCCATCGCCGACCAGACCCGCCGTCTCGCCTACTCCAACTCCTTCGCCGACATGGCCAACGACCGCGCCATCGAGCTCAGCGAGAAGCTGGCCGAGCTGGCCCCGGGCGACCTGAACCGCGTCTTCCTGACCACCGGCGGCTCCACCGCGGTCGACACCGCGATCCGCCTGGTGCACTTCTACCAGAACTGTCGCGGAAAGCCCGAGAAGAAGCAGGTCATCACCCGCATCAACGCCTATCACGGCTCGACCTACCTGACCATGTCGCTGGGCGGCAAGCAGGCGGACCGCCCGCCGGAGTTCGACTTCCTCTCCGAGGGCATTCACCACCTGAGCTGCCCCTACCCTTATCGGGAGGCGCGGGGTCGCAGCGAGGCCGAGTTCCTCGATGCCCTGATCGCGGAGTTCGAGGCCAGGATCGCCGAGGTCGGCGCGGAGTGCATCGGCGCCTTCCTGGCCGAGCCGATCATGGGCTCCGGCGGCGTGATCATTCCCCCCGAGGGCTATCACCGCCGCATGTGGGAGGTCTGCCAGCGCCACGACATCCTCTATATCTCCGACGAGGTGGTGACCTCCTTCGGCCGGCTCGGCCACTTCTTCGCCTCCGAGGACGAGTTCGGCGTGGTGCCGGACATCATCACCACCGCCAAGGGCCTGACCTCGGGCTATCAGCCGCTGGGCGCCTGCATCTTCTCCGAGCGGCTGTGGGAGGTGATCGCCGAGCCCGGTAGCGGGCGCTGCTTCAGCCACGGCTTTACCTACTCCGGCCACCCGGTGGCCTGTGCCGCGGCGCTGAAGAACATCGAGATCATCGAGCGCGAGGCGCTGCTGCCGCGGGCCCGCGAGGTGGGGCGTTACTTCGAGGAGCGCCTGGCCACCCTGGCCGAGCTGCCGATCGTCGGCGAGGTGCGCGCCAAGCGCTTCATGGCCTGCGTGGAATTCGTCGCCGACAAGGCCACCCGCGAGCTGTTCCCCGAGGCGCTCAACATCGGCGAATGGGTGCACCTGCGCGCCGAGCGGCGCGGCCTGCTGGTGCGGCCGATCGTGCACCTCAATGTCATGTCCCCCGCCGTGACCCTGACCCACCAGGAAGTCGATTTCATCGTCGATGTGCTGCGCGACAGCATCCTCGAGACCGTCGAGGACCTGCGCGCCGCCGGGCACTGGTGAGGCCCGCCCGCGCGGCATGACCGCCGCGCGGGCCCCTCGTCCCTTCCCGCTTCGCGTATCGGGCGTTCGCTGGCCGATACGCGCGTCACGCTGCCTTTCCTCCTGGCTGGAGTCTTTCTCATGGAAGTCAACAAGAACAAGGTACTGCGGTGCCGCGACGTCACCCTGTACACCGTCTCGGCGATGCTGTTCATGGACCAGATCGCCCTGGCCGCCTCGCTGGGCTCGACAAGCCTGTTCTGGTGGGCCTACGTGCTGGTGCTGCTGTTCCTGCCCATGGCGATGATGACCTCGGAGCTCGGGACCGCCTATCCGAGCAACGGCGGCGTCTATCACTGGGTACGCCTGGCCTTCGGCTTTCGCTGGGGCGCCCGGGTGTCCTGGATGTACTGGGTCAACAACGCCCTGTGGATGCCCTCGGTCTATATCCTGTTCGCCAGCATGCTCAGCGCCTTCTACTTCCCCGACATGAGCCTGTGGCTGCAGATCTTCATCGGTTGCAGCCTGGCATTGGTGACCTCGCTGTGCACCAGCGCGAGCCTGCGCTTCGGCAAGTGGCTGCCCAACCTGGGCGCGGTATTGAAGTTGATCTCGGTGCTGGTGCTGGTGGTGGGCGGCCTGCGCTACGGCTTCAACGAGGGCTTCGCCAACCCCTTCACCCTGGAGGGGATCGTGCCGTCCTCGCCGGCGTCCATCGCCGCCCTGGGGGTGATGGTGTACGGCATCATGGGCACCGAGCTGGCCTGCTGCAGCGCCGCCGAGATGGTCGCGCCGCGCCGCGACATCCCCCGGGCGGTGCTGGCCTCGGGGCTGCTGATCGCCGCCTTCAACGTGCTGGGCACCATCGGGGTGCTGGCCGCGGTGCCCACCGACCAGACCGACGTGACCACCATCTTCGCCGAGTCGCTGTTCAACATGTACGGCCACGATGGCTGGGGCGGCCTGCTGGCCAACCTGGTGGGCGGCTTCGTGCTCTTCACCTTCTTCACCAACATGGTGACCTGGAGCATGGGCACCAACCGCGCCGCGGTGGAGGCCGCCCATGCCGGCGAGTTCCCCCGGGTGTTCGGCATCGTGCACCCGCGCCACGACACCCCGGTGGGCTCGGCGCTGCTCGCCTCCACGGTGAGCATCCTGGTGATGCTGGTCTACGGCCTGGTGGCCGACACCGCCGAGGGCCTGTTCTGGACCCTGCTGTCGATCTTCGCGATGATCTTCATGATGCCCTATGTGCTGATGTGCCTGGCCTTCATCAAGCTGAGGCTGAGCAACGACGCCCCGCGCCCCTTCCGCCTGCCGCTGGGCAATCGCCTGGCCTGCCTGTGGGCCGCCGTGGTCGGGCTGCACGTGGTCGCCGGCATCGTGTTCTTCGTGGTGACCCCCGGCGAGCCGATGGACTGGGACTACGCGGGCAAGATCCTCGCCGGCGTGTTTCTGGCCCTGGCGATCGGTGAGGTCATGATTGGCCTCGGCCGTCGGCAGAAGCGTCGCCGTCGGCCCGTCGCGGAACCGGCGATGCCGGGCTGAGGCTTGGCGCCGCCGACATATCAGGGAACGAGAGGGGCGGCCTGGAAAGGCCACCCCTTTTCGGTGGCGCGTCGACCCTTTACCGCCGCCTGGCCATATCGGCCTGCCACTGACGGATGCCGTAGGTCCAGGGCGGCAGCCGGTCCGAGCGGTCGACGCGGTTGACCAGGGCGCCGAGCGAGGGCGTGGCGATGGTCACCACGTCGCCCCGATGGTGGGTGAAGCCCTGGCCGGCGCCGTCGCGGTCCTGGATCGGCGAGAACATGGTGCCCAGGAACAGCATGAAGCCGTCCGGATACTGGTGATGCGCGCCGAGGGTCTGCTGGACCAGCTCCAGCGGGTCGCGGCTGATCTGGCGCATGTCGCTGCTGTCGTGGAGCTCGAAATCAGCATCCTGGCCCTTGATGTGCAGCGAGACACGGGCCTGTCGCACGGTATCGAGCGTAAAGGTGTCATCGAACAGGCGGATGAAGGGGCCGATGGCGCAGGACGCGTTGTTGTCCTTGGCCTTGCCCAGCAGCAGGGCGCTGCGCCCTTCCACGTCGCGCAGGTTGACGTCGTTGCCGAGCGTCGCCCCGCGGGCCCGGCCGGCGGCGTCCACCGCCAGCACGATCTCCGGCTCCGGGTTGTTCCACTCGGAGACCGGATGCAGGCCCACACCGTGGCCGAAGCCCACCGACGACAGCGGCTGGGCCTTGGTGAACACCTCGGCGTCCGGCCCGATGCCGACCTCCATGTACTGGGACCAGGCGCCGCGAGCCTGGAGCTCGGCCTTGAGCGCCATGGCGGCCTCGGAGCCGGGCACGATCTTCGACAGGTCGCCGCCGATCACCTGCCTGAGCTCTTCGCGCAGCTCGCCGGCGCGGGCCGGATCGCCGCCGGCCTGCTCCTCGATCACTCGCTCCATCAGGCTGACCGCGAAGGTCACGCCGCAGGCCTTGATCGCCTGGACGTCGCAGGGCGCGAGCAGATAGGGCGCCTCGGGCGTTGCCGTCAGCGAGCGTTCCAGCAGGGCCTCGACCGGGCCGAGATCCTCGCCCTCGGCCGTGGTCACGACGTCGATGGCATCGTCGCGCTCGAGCAGGTCGGCCATACAGGCGATACTCGCGCTGATGTCGACCACCCGGCCGTCGCGGATCACCACCAGGGCCGGGCCCTGGTGGGGGGCATCGCGCCAGACCCGGCCGACCAGTAGCGCATGGTCGGCATCGTCGGGCAGGAGCTCATGGGCGATGATGTGGGGGGGCATAGAAGGGTCCTTGTGGTCTCGATGTGGGGAAAATTGCCTGGCTCAACGCTGGGGGCGCGGCAGGATGCGCCCTGGGCTCATCAGCCCCCGGGGATCGAGCAGGCGCTTGAGGCCGCGCATGATGTCGTGCTCCGGAGCCGACAGGCGTTCGAGGAAAGGCGGCTGCTTGACCCGGCCGATGCCGTGCTCTGCGCTGATGCTTCCGTCGAACGCGGCGACGATGGTGAACAATCGCTCCTCAAGATCGTGCAGCAGACTACGCTTGGACTCATCGTCGAGGTGCTCCGGCGGCAGGACGTTGAAGTGCAGGTTGCCGTCTCCCACGTGGCCATAGGCGATCACCTGTGATTCGGGAGAGGCTTCAGTGATTGCCGCCTCTGCCTGCTCATAGAAGGCAGGCAGACGGGAGATCGGCAGCGAGATGTCGGTGCGCAGGTGCTCGCCGCGACGCTGCTGGCCTTCTAGCATGGCCTCACGCACTTGCCACAGTTGACGGGCCTGGATGTCGCTGGAAGCCAGTACTCCGTTCTGGAGCAGACCGTCCTCGAGACCGCGTTCGAACAGGGCCTCGATCATACTGTCAAGATCGGCCGGGCCGCTGGCCGCCACTTCCATCAGCAGGTACACCGGATGGGGCTCGTCCAGTGGATCGGGGAGCGAAGGATCAGCTTCGAAAGCCAGCTCCAGGCAGGCACGTGGGATCAGCTCGAACGCCGTCAGCAGGTCACAGCAGCTGCGCCGAGCCTGAGCGTAAAGGTCGAGCACCGAGTCGACATCAGGGCAGCCGATCAGGGCGGTTCGCGTCACCTGGGGACGGGGGGAGAGCTTGAGCACTGCGCCGGTGACGATGCCCAGGGTCCCCTCGGCGCCGATGAACAGTTGCTTGAGGTCGTAGCCGGCATTGTTCTTGTGCAACGATTTCATGTCGCTGAGCAGTCGCCCGTCCGGCAGTGCCACCTCGATGCCCAGTACCAGCTGTCGCATCATACCGTAGCGCAGCACATTCAGGCCGCCGGCGTTGGTCGCGATATTTCCGCCGATCTGGCAGCTGCCTTGGGCGCCGAGGGACAGCGGGAAGCTCAGGTCCTCGACCTCGGCGGCTTCCTTGACTGATTGCAGCACGCAGCCCGCGTCGACGCTCATGCTGAAGTTGATGGGGTCGATCGAACGCACACGGTTGAGGCGCTCGAGACTGATTACGAGTTCAGGGGTTTGGCTATCGGGCAGGGCGCCCTCTACCAGGCCACTGCCGCCGCCCTGGGGCACCACCGGGATATCGTGGCGATGACAGTAGCCGAGCACCTCGGCCACTTGTTCGGGAGTTGCGGGTCGAGCCACCGCCAGCGGCTGGCCGCCGCGGGCACCGGCCCAGTCGTTCAGGTAGCGTTCCACGTCGCTGTTCGCCGTTAACACGCCGTTGTCGCCCAGAGTCTGTCCGAGGAAGTCCAGAAGGCTGTCATGAGGGCTCATTAGGGGCGTCTCCGCTCAGCGGGCGGCCGTTGACCGCCGGTATTCATCGAAACCACAGGACCACTCCCGGGAACAACAGGAACAGCACCAGCAGTGCGATTAGGGTGAAGTAGAAGGGCAAGAGGCTCTTAACCAGGCTTTCCATGCCGACCTTGCCGACACCACAGCCCACGTAGAGCACGGTACCCACCGGTGGGGTGACCAGGCCAATCCCCAGGATGAAAGACATCAGTACCCCGAAGTACACGGGGTCGATGCCGAGCTTGACCACCACCGGCGTCATCAGAGGGGCCAGGATGACCATGGCCGGGGTCAAATCCATGAAGAAGCCGATGATCAGCAGGAAGGCCGACAGGAGCAGCAGGAGGAGCAGCTTGTTGTCGGTGATCGCCGACAGGCTCACCACCAACTGCTGGGGGATCATGTTGGCGGTCAACAGCCAGGCAAGCACGCTGGCGAAGGCCAGTAGCAGCATCACGACGCCGGTCAAGCGCCCGGTACTCACGCATAGCTCGAAGAAGCGTCTCAGCGAGAGGCTGCGATAGACGAAGAAGGACACCGCGAAGGCGTAGACCAGGGCGATGGCAGCACTCTCGGTGGGGGTGAAAATGCCGGTGAGGATGCCGGCCACGATGATCACCGGCAGCAGCAGTGCCAGGATGGCGTCCTTCAGGGCGCTGGCGAGTTCTGGGAAAGAGAAGGTCTGCCCCTTGCCGTTCTTGCGCGACTGGACGTAGGTGGTGGCGGCCAAACCCAGGGTGATCAGGATGCCCGGCACGATGCCGGCCAGGAACAGCTGAGAGATCGAGGTATTGGTGACCACGCCGAACAGGATCATCGGAATGGAAGGGGGAATGATGATGCCTACCACTGAGGCCGCCACCACGATGGCCGTGGCCATGGGAGCACTGTAGCGATGCTGCTTCATCGGCTCGATCATCATGCTGCCCACCGCCGAGGCGTCCGCTACAGCGGAGCCGCTAATGCCGCCGAAGAACATCGAGGTCATCACCGCTACCTGGCCGAGGCCGCCAGCGACGAACCCAACCAGGGCGCTGGCCAGGCGTACCAGACGGGTGGCGATGCCGCCCTCGCTCATGACTTCGCCGACCAGGATGAACAGAGGTATGGCCAGCAAGGGAAAGGAGTCGAGTCCATTGACCGCCTGGGCCACGATGGGTGACAGCGCATAGTCCGAGTAGAAGAAGATGAACAGGCTGATGGCGCCCAGCCCGAAGGAGATCGGCATGCCGATCACGATGCAGATGGCCAGACCGATGAGGATGCTCCACAGGATCATGGTGCGGACCTCCTGAGCAGGGCGATGAGAGTCAGGGTATTGGCGACCAGGGTCAGGCCGGCCATCACCGGCATGGCGCTGTATAGCCAGGTCTTGGAGATGCCGAGCATGGGGGTGGCGCTGATATAGCCGGAGATCAGCTCCTTGAAGCCCAGCAGGATGCAGAGGCACACGATGTAGATCACCGCCACGGCGGCCAGCCCGAGCATGCGGCGAAGCCTGGCCGGGGCCAGATCCTTGAAGTAGGTCACTGCCACGTGCTCTTTCTCCAGGCTGCCGAGACCGGCGCCTAGCAGTACCAACCATATGAACAGTACCCGGGACATTTCCTCGGCCCAGGCGTAGGAGGTGTTGAGCACAAACCGGCCAAATACGTTGGCGGTGACGCAGAACACTACACCGAGCACCAGCAGACCAACGGCGATGCGCAGCGTGGTGATGAGCCACCCCAGGAGTGCCGGGGTGGTTGTGGAGGAAAGAGGGATCATGGGTCACCTCCATGGCGACGACGAGTCCGCCGCCAGGGGCGGCGGTACCGTGCTGGGAAACGCTGCATGAATGACTGCGCTCGAGATTCTGGCTACCGGCAGTGTCCGAGGGCCGCGTTGACTCCTTTGGAAACGCCAGCCTCTACGCTCCGACGGCAGCCAGCCGCTCGTCGCATGTGGCGGTTATTCCGCGCTCCCTTGCCGGGAAGTGGCGCGTATTTTGTCGATCAGCTCACCGCCGACTTCATCTCTCCACTCGTCATAGACCGGGGACAGGGTCTCCTGGAAGGTGGCGACCTGTTTCGGCGTCAGCTCGGTGATGTTCATGCCTTCGTCCATCAATTCCTGCTTGATCTGGTCGTTGAGGGTACGGCTGACATGGCGCTGGTAGCTGCCCATCTTTTCAGCAGCGTCTACCAGCAGCTGCTGGTAGCCTGCCGGGAGTTCGTTCCAGAAGCGCTCGGACACCAGGGTGATGAAGGGCGTGTAGACGTGGTTCGACTCGGTGGCATAGTCCTGCACTTCGTTGAACTTGGAAGACTGGATGGTGATCCAGGGGTTTTCCTGACCGTCGACCACGCCCTGCTCGAGCGCGGTGAATAGCTCGGCAAAGGACATCGGGGTCGGGTTGGCGCCCAGGGTCTTCCAGATGTCCAGGTGGATCGGGTTCTGCATGGTCCGCACCTTGAGGCCGTCCAGGTCCTCGGGGGGGGTCACCGCGATCTGGCTGTTGGTCAACTGACGATAGCCATTCTCGGCCCAGCCAATGGCCTTGAGGCCATTGGTGCTGGCGGTCTCCAGCATGTGATCGCCGATCTCGCCATCGAGCACCTCATCAGCCACCTCCGGCGTCGGGAACAGGAAGGGCAGGTCGAACACTGCGAATTCCGGGAACATGTTGACCAGCGGTGAGGTCGAGGGTGCGGTCATCTCCAGGGTCCCGGACTGAAGTGCGCTGACCGCCTGGAGGTCATCGCCAAGCTGGGCACTGTGAAACAGTTCCACCTGGATATGGCCCTTGCTGCGTGCCTCGACGATATCCTCGAAGTACTCCAGGCCACGATACTGGGCGCCGGACTGGGTGGTACCGATGCTGAACTTGAGAGTGTAGTCGTTGCCGTCACCCTCGACGACGGTGCCGTCGACGCTAGGAATCGTCGGCATATCGGTGGAGGCCTGGGCCGTGACGGCAAGGCCGCCCAGGGCCAGCGCGGAGATTGCGACCTTGAGACGGTGAAGTGGGTAGGTGCTGGGCATCATTGTGGTTGTTGTCATGGTTTTCTCCTTGGGTGGCGTGCTGTGGCCGCCTCGGCTTGGCGCCGTTTTCGGTGAGGCGGTCGGATAGGCGGCTCAGGATTCTTGCCAGGCCGCTCCTGCGGGATAGCGGTGCATGTCCAGGGATTCGGGTTTCATGGTAATGCTGTAGCCGGGGGCCTCCGGAATCAGGTAGCGCCCTTGGCGAATTCGGACCGGGTCGACGAAGTGCTCGTGTAGGTGGTCGACGTACTCGAGCAGGCGTCCTTCCAGCGAGCCGGAGACGGCGATGTAGTCGAACAGTGAGATGTGCTGGGTGTATTCGCACAAGCCCACGCCGCCGCCATGGGGGCAGATCGGCACGCCGTACTTGGCGGCCAATAGCACCACGATGATGACCTCGTTGAGCCCGCCCAAGCGGGCGGCGTCCAGCTGGCAGTAGTCGATCGCCCCAGCCTGAAGTAGTTGCTTGAACATCACCCGGTTATGACAGTGCTCGCCGGTGGCCACACCGATGCCGCCCGGGCGGCCGCCGTTGAGCCGGCGACGAATCTCGGCGTGGCCGAGAATATCGTCGGGGCTGGTGGGTTCCTCGATCCAGTGAGGGGTGAACTCGGCCAGGCTACGCATGTTGACGATGGCCTCGTCCACGTCCCACATCTGGTTGGCGTCCATCATCAGGGTGCGGCTTTCCCCGATTTCCTCGCGCAGGATGGCGGCACGCCGCCGGTCCTCCTCGATATCGCCGCCGACCTTCTGCTTGAAGTGCTGCCACCCCTCGGCCAGTGCCTCGCGGCACAGGCGGCGCATCTTCTCCTCGGAGTAGCCGAGCCAACCGGCGGAGGTGGTATAACCTGGGTAGCCGTCGGCCTTCATCTCCGCCTCGCGGCTGGTCTTGGTAGCCGCCTGGCGACGCAGCAAAGCGATGGCTTCTTCCGGTGTGATGGCATCGGTTACGAAGCGGAAGTCCAGGCAGCGCACCAAATGTTCCGGTGTCATATCCACCAGCAGCTTCCAGATAGGCTTGCCCTCACGCTTGGCCCACAGGTCCCAAAGCGCGTTCACCAGAGCGGCGCTGGCTAGGTGCATCACGCCCTTCTCCGGTCCCAGCCAGCGCAGTTGACTATCCCCGCTGGTCAGCTCCCGCCAGAATTTGCCCATGTCGGCTGTGATGTCTTCTAGTTTTCTGCCCTTCAGTGCCGGTGCCAATGCGTTCACGGCGGCCACGCAGAGGTCATTGCCGCGGCCGATGGTGAAGCTCAGGCCGTGGCCTTCCTGCTCTTGGTCAGTGTGCAGTATGACGTAAGTGGCAGAGTAGTCCGGTGCCTCGTTCATGGCATCGGATCCATCGAGATGACGAGAGGTGGGGAAGCGAATATCGCGGGCTTCCACGCGGGTGATGGTGGTCATACTGACGGCCTTGTTGTGGGTGTTGTCGGTTGTCGAGTGGTTGAGCGAAGAGGAGATAGTGTCTCCTGTGCATTCGCGTTGTCTCTCGACGATAGAGTGGTCTCTTTCGTCACTGAGGACAGTCTAAGCAGAGCTATAAAAAGGCGGCCAATGGAATATTTTGTCCACCTGATAACTTCAGGTTATTGTGTCTTTTTTACGAACGATAATGGTGGTCTGGATGCCCCATGACAGTGGGACTCATGTCAAGGCTTGGCTCAGGCTGAAGCATATGGTGTTGCTGGTTGCCTTGGATGAAAGTCGCAATATGCATGCGGCGGCACGGCAGCTCAATATCAGCCAGCCCGCGGCCAGCAAGATGCTCAAGGATATTGAGGGCTTCCTTGGTATCGCACTCTTCCTCCGGGAGCCTGGGCGAATGGAAACCACTGCCGCCGGGGAGACGGTGCTGCGCTATGCGCGGCGTCTGCTCAATGACACCGATCGTCTGGTGGAGGAGCTCTCTTCCCTGCGCGAGGGTGGGCACGGGAGACTGGCACTGGGCTCGGTCCCCGGCGCCGCGCCGGTGATGTTGCCAAAGGCCATGGCGGCGTTGAAGGCACGTCGGCCAAGGCTTGCCATTTCGTTGATCGAGAACTCCAGTGACCGATTGCTGGCTGATCTGGAGTACAAGTTGCTCGACGCAGTCATCGGACGCTACACCGAACCTTCCCAGCGTCACCTGTTCGATTTTTTGCCGTTAAAGGAAGAGCCGGTGTCGGTGGTGGCGCGTCCAGGACACCCGCTGTGCCAAGGCCCCTTAGAGCTTGCAGAGGTAGTGCGCTGGCCTTGGGTCCTGCATCCCATGACCAGTCCCATGCGGGGGCTGTTTGAGGCAGCACTAGCCGAGGCTGGTGTAGCGTCACCGCGTAACGTCATCGAGACCACCTCCACCCAGGCGTCGCTGCAGCTGGTGGCAACCTCCGACACCCTGTCGGTACTGCCCAGTTCCGTGGTCAAGACGGCCTTTTCCCAGGGCCGCTTCGCGGTACTGCCGCTGACCATCGGCGAACCTCTGGGTTACTACGGTGTTTTGACGCGAAAGGAAGAGCCATGGCCGATGATGTTGACGGAGCTAGTCGCTACCCTTGTGGGAGAAAAAAGCTAGCTGTTTGACGAGGTATGAGTTAGGGATATAGGGCTATGAGATTGAAGCGTTGGTGGCTGAATAGGTGCGGAAAAGTGGTGGTAAGATAAGGTGGTTAGATGTCAGATTTTCAATGATTTGCGCGTCGAAATAGCGGAATAGGCGCCAGGTATGAGTGTCCATGGTGCCGATAAATTCTGGTGAGTAGCGGGCGAGGTGCCGGGGGAAAGCCTGTTGGAAAAGGTCGAGAAATGAGGTGTCTTTCCACAGCAGCGTTATGCTGTGCCGCTCGGTGTTGCTTCCGGTCATCAGGACAGGATCAATGGTATCTGGCCATCGACCCCGTCGTCAGGCAGCTGGAACGTCGATGCTTACGCCTCGCGCCGGCCGTCGACCAAGCGGCTGACGCCGGCCGGGTTTCCGTCCTGGAGCGCCTCGGGCAGCAGCCCTTGGGGCAGGTTCTGGTAGCACACCGGGCGCAGGAAACGATGGATCGCCGCGCTGCCCACCGAGGTGGTGCGGCTGTCCGAGGTGGCCGGATAGGGCCCGCCGTGGACCATGGCGTGGCACACTTCGACGCCGGTCGGCCAGCCGTTGGCCATCACCCGCCCGGCGCGACGCTCGAGGATCGGCAGCAGCGCGCGGGCGGCCGCCAGGTCACCGTCGTCCATCTGCAGGGTCGCGGTGAGCTGGCCTTCCAGGGCCTTGGCCACGCGCTTGACCTCGTCGAGGTCGGCGCATTCGACCACCAGCGAGGTGGCGCCGAAGACCTCGGCCTGCAGCGCCTCCTCACGTAGGAAGTCCTCGGCCGAGGCCACGAACAGCCCGGTCTGGCAGGCATTGGGGCCATCGCCGGCCGCGCCGCGGGCGACCTCGCGGGCCTGGCTGCTGGCCATCAGACCGTCGACCCCCTGCACGTAGGCGTCATGGATGCCCGGAGTCAGCATGGTCTGGGCCGCGGAGGCCTTCACCGCCTCGCCGGCGGACGCCACGAAGGTATCGAGCGCCTCGCCTTTGACGGCGATGACCAGGCCGGGATTGGTGCAGAACTGGCCGGCGCCCATGTTCAGCGAGCCGACGAAGGCCTCGCCCAGCGCCTGGCCGCGGGCCTTGAGCGCTTCCGGCAGCACGAACACCGGGTTGATCGAACTCATCTCGGCGTAGACCGGGATCGGCTCGGGACGCGCCTGGGCCGCCTGTACCAGGGCGGTGCCGCCGCCGCGCGAGCCGGTGAAGCCCACCGCCTTGATGCGCGCATCGCGCACCAGCGCCTGGCCGAGTTCGCGGCCGGAACCGTAGAGCAGCGAGAACACGCCCTCGGGCAGCTCGCAGCGGGCCACGGCGCGCTGCACGGCGCGGCCGACCAGCTCGGAGGTACCGGGGTGGGCGGCGTGGGCCTTGACCACCACCGGGCAGCCGGCGGCCAGCGCGGAGGCGGTGTCGCCACCGGCCACCGAGAACGCCAGCGGGAAGTTGGAGGCGCCGAACACGGCCACCGGGCCCAGGGCGATATGGCGCTGGCGCAGGTCGACGCGCGGCATCGGCGCCCGCTCCGGCAGGGCCGGATCGAGGCGCACGTCGAGCCACTCGCCGGCGCGCACGACGTTGGCGAACAGGCGCAGCTGGCCGCAGGTACGGCCGCGCTCGCCCTCGAGACGCGCGCGAGGCAGACCGGACTCGGCCATGGCGCGCTCGATCAGGTCATCGCCGATGGCCTCGATCTCCTCGGCCACGGTCTCGAGGAAGGTGGCGCGAGCCTCGAGGCCGGTCTCGCGGTAGGCATCGAAGGCCGTCCAGGCCAGTTCGCAGGCCTGCGCGACCTCGGCCTGACCGCCGGCGGGGTAGGCCGGGGACAGGGTCTCGCCGGTGGCGGGGTCGACGGCGTGGATCGCGGGGCCGTCGCTGGTCACGGCCTGCTGGCCGATGAGTTGCTTGCTGAGCAAATGGCTCATGGGTTGCTCTCCTGGTAAGGCTATCGGGTCATGACGCTCGTCGAAAATGCGGACGCAGGGTTGGCACCTTGTGTCGGTCATGCCTATTGTATCCTTGTATGATAGGTATGCTGTCAAATCAATGGCTATGATCGGTCAGGTGTTCATGGTCCGGACGGGAGGCCAGTGAGGATGTTCGAGGAACTGGTAGGCAAGCGAGTATTGATCACTGGGGCCAGCCGTGGCATCGGGGCGGCAATCGCCAGATGCCTGGGACGGTATGGGGTGGCAGTCGCGGTGCATTACCATGCCAGCGAGGCAGCGGCCCGAGAGGTGGCTGATGACATTGTCGGTACAGGGGGCCAGGCGGTGCTAGTGCGGGGCGACGTCAGCCTCGGCCCTGATGCCGTCGCTGTCGTCGAGCGGGCCGCCGAGCAGTTGGGTGGGCTGGATGTGTTGATCAACAACGCTGGCGACATGCTCGGCCGCGTGAGGCTGGAGGACATGGACGATGCGCAATATGACCGCGTGATGGACCTCAACGCGCGGTCGGTGGTGGCCGCGAGCCGGGCGGCATTGTCGATCTTTCGTCGCCAGGGGGGCGGCAACATTATCCATACTAGCTCGATCGCCGCACGCAACGGCGGAGGGGCTGGCGCCGGCCTGTACGCCTCGGCTAAGGGCTTCGTTAGCACCTTGACGCGTAATATGGCCAAGGAACTGGCGGCGGATGGCATTCGCGTCAACGCTGTGGCGCCGGGCACCATCGCCACCGACTTCCATGGCCGCTATTCCAGCGACGCCCAGCTCGAGGCGGCCCGCGCCACCATTCCCATGGGCAGGCTGGGTACCGCCGACGACTGCGTCGGCGCTTACCTGTTCCTGGCGACGGAGGCCCTGAGTGCCTATGTGACGGGCCAGGTCATCGAGGTCAATGGAGGTCAGCTGACGCCATGAGCGATCGCGTTCCCTTTTCCCTGGCCATCACCATGGGCGATCCGGCGGGCATTGGTCCCGAAATCGTCTGCCGGGCGCTGTTGGGCATGTCGCCGACCGAGCGGACTGCCACTTTGCTGGTGGGCGACCTGGCGACCTTCCGGCGAGCGGCGGTGATGCTGGACATCGACCAGCCGCTGGTTGCCTGGCGGCCAGGTACCTCTTCCCCCGCAAGGGGCGAGATCGCCGTGGCCCAGATCGAGCTCGCGACAGACGATCCCGTGACGGATGGCAGGATCTCCGCCGCAGCCGGGGACATGGCCTATCGCAGCGTGGCGCTGGCCGTCGAGCTCGTGCAGGCGGGGCAGGCCCGCGTCATCGTCACGGCGCCACTCAACAAGGCCGCCCTGCATGCGGCGGGCCACTATTACGATGGTCATACCGGCATGCTGGCCGCGCTGACGGAGGCCTCGTCCTCGTTCATGCTGCTGGCTTCCGGGCCCCTGTCGACCATTCATGTGTCGACCCATGTCTCGCTTCGCGAGGCCATCGAGCGTGTCACGGAGGCGCGCATCATGGCCACGGTCGAGACAGGTCATGCGCATCTGGTGGCGCTTGGGATGTCAGTGCCACGGATTGCCGTGGCCGGTCTCAACCCGCATTGCGGCGAAGGAGGGATCTTTGGCGACGAGGATGATCGGGTCATCGCCCCGGCGGTGCGCGCCCTCCGGGACAGAGGCCTGGATGTGAGTGGGCCTGTACCGGCGGATACCGTCTTCTATCGCGCCCGGCAGGGTGAGTTCGACCTGGTAGTGGCGCACTACCACGATCAGGGCCACATTCCGGTCAAGCTGATCGCCTTCGACAGTACTGTCAATGTCAGTCTCGGCCTGCCGATCCAGCGGACCTCGGTGGATCACGGCACCGCCTTCGACATCGCTTGGCAGGGGCGTGCCGATGCCACCAACATGGGGGCGGCCATCGCCTATGGTCGGCGCCTGGCCGAGGGAGGCGGGACATGAAGGGCTGTCGCGTCGCCATCGTAGCCGACGACCTGACCGGCGCGCTGGATGCCGCGGCCCCCTTTGCCGCCCGGGGGACCACGCCCCGGGTGGTGGTGACCCTTGAGGGCTTGCCCATGGCCTTACGGCGCTGGGGTAGGAAACCGCCCGGGGTGGTGGCGGTGAATACTGAATCGCGCCATCTGCCAGCATGGCAGGCGGTCGCCCGCGTCGAGCGGGCCGTGGCGCTGCTGGCCAGGCTCTCGCCGACCTTGTGGTTCAAGAAGATCGACTCGACGCTGCGGGGTCACGCGGTCCCCGAGAGCCTGGCGATGTCGCATTGGATCGAGCGGCCGATAGTGGTGGCGCCGGCAGTACCGTCCCAGGGACGGATCACGCGGCATGGGCGCGTCCATGTGCATGGTGCCCCCCTGGAAACCACCGACTTTGCCCGGGATGCCCGTTCGAGACCTCCGCTTGGCGCTCTGGATACTTTGTTTGCCGAGTTGGGGCACCGGCCGAAGCGCTTGTCGCCTGACCTGCCATTACCCGATGGTCCGGCTATTGTCGATGCTGAGGTGGATGATGACCTTGATCGTCTGTCCGGGGAGTTATGGGCGGCTCCGGGCCACTGGTTGGCAGTAGGTGCATCGGGTCTGGCGGCGGCACTGGCGCGTGGCCTCCACGGTGGTGTGTGCATGGGGCTGGAGCCTTGTCGTACCTCGGGAATATGGCTGGTGGTGGGGTCGCGTAGTCGCCAGACGCAACGACAGCTGGAGCGTCTCCGCGAGATGGCGCCTGACATGCCGGTGACGGACGTTTTGAAGGATGCTGGAGTGCCGCCATCGAGTCGTAGCCGTTTGCTCATTCCCGGTGCCAAGGGGGCGTATTCGGCGGAATGCGTGGCGCATCGTTTAGGCGATGCATTTGTCGCTGGCCTGCAAGTCTCGAAAGGTAGCCGCCATCTCGGAGTCCTGACCGGCGGCGATATTGCCATGGCCGTCCTGCAAAGGCTCGATGCCGGGGTCATCACCGTGACAGGTGAGTGGGAGCCGGGCGTGGTGCTGGGACACCCGGAGGGACGGGGGGAGTGGCCTTTTGTCACCAAGGCCGGGGGATTCGGTGATGATGAGCTACTGGTCCGATTGTACAAGACCTTAGGGTCTCATACGAAAGTCGTCGCTTCCTGAGGTTGCGTCTCTGTGGTGAAGTGCCTAGGTTTCTTTATGATGGTATGACAGGTATGCAATAAACCCATCGGCATTCACTTGACCTCTATCCCAATGTGAAGCCAGGAGAACAATTACATGCAGAACGCCAGCAATCGCCACAACAAGTTCCAGCGTTGGGTTTCCAGGTCTCTATTGTTGGCCGGTATCGGTGTTGCCGGACTGGCCAACGCGACCGAGACTCTCAATTTCGCCCACGTTTACGAGACATCCGAGCCCTATCATGAATGGGCACTATGGGCGGCCGATGAAATCGAGAAACGTACGGATGGGCGCTATCAGGTCGAAGTGCATCCGGCATCATCGCTGGGCAAGGAAGCGGATATCAACGAAGGGCTGAGCCTGGGTACGGTGGACCTGATCTATACCGGCAATCAGTTTGCGGCTCGTTCATACGGCCCCATCGGCATCGCCGGCGCGCCGTACATGTTCCGCGATTTCGATCATTGGCAGGCTTATGCCCACAGTGAGCTGTTCAAGGAGATTGCCCAAGGGTATCAGGATGCTACCGGCAATGTTCCGCTGGCCATGAACTACTATGGGAAACGGCATGTGACCTCGAACGAGCCGATCGAGAAACCGGCAGATATGCAGGATCTCAAGATCCGAACTCCCAATGCCCCCCTCTACATGATGTTCCCGGAAGCTGTCGGTGCCAATCCAACGCCTATTGCCTTCTCCGAGGTTTATCTCGCGCTACAACAGGGAGTGGTGGACGCCCAGGAGAATCCGCTGCCGACGATCAAGGCCAAGGCTTTCTATGAGGTTCAGGACACTATCAACCTGACAGGACATATCACTGACTCCTTGATCACTATTGCCGGTGGACCACTCTGGAATCGCTTGTCCAAAGAGGACCGAGAAATTTTCCGAGACGTCTATCAGGAAGCCGGAGAGAAAATCACCCAGGATATTCTGCAATCCGAGGAAGACCTGGTGGCTTGGTTCGAGGATCAGGGCGTGACCGTCAATGAGGTAGATGCGACTCCCTTCCGCGAGGCTGTCGTGCCCTTCCATAACGGCGAGAATGCGACTTGGACTCAAGAGACTTATGACCGCCTGCAGGCTCTCGGTTCCTAACGTCACGCTCTGCAAATGCGCCACCGTTCATGCCGTGTGTCGGTGGCGCCTCGAGGAGGCGGTCATGTCTGATCAATCGCATTCGCCCGACAATGATGATTTTCATATCATCGAAGAAGACAGCTTCGACTTCAGGAGCTATGCCGTCGAGGATTATGTAACTCTGGCGGTATTCTGGGTGCTAGCCCTGGATGTCTTCCTGCAGTTCTTCAGTCGCTATGTACTGGGCAACTCCCTTGCCTGGACCGAAGAGATGGCTCGTTACCTATTGATCGTGGTGGGGTTTCTCGGGGGAGCCATGGCGGTCAGGAAGTGCTCTCATATCGCCGTGGAGTTCTTTTATCGGTACATGCCGGAGGCCATGGCGCGCCTAACGTCGATCCTGGTCGATCTTGTGCGTATAGCGTTCTTTGGTATCGGCTCCTGGATCACTTATCGGCTTGCTGATCGTACTACCTCGATGATGGTGTCGGTGGATGTGCCAAAGAGCGTGATTTATTACCTGGTCATGGTCGGTTTCCTGATGATGTTGCTTCGTTCCATTCAAGTGGCCATCCGTCACTGGCGTGAAGGAACCAGCGAGTTGATCTTCTACGACGATGAGGCCTGATAACGATGTCTGGAGACACGCCCATGCCCGATGCTCTGGTCACTCGCCGGAGAGGTCGCCTGATTCCTCCTCTGATTGCCGTCTTGGCGGTTTCCGGCTGTATCGCCCTGGCCGTGTTCGGCCAGCACCTGATTTTCCTGTTCGCCGTGCTGTTCACCATGCTGGTACTTGGCGTCCCCATCGCCATGAGCCTGGCGGGTGCTTGTCTGTTGTATGTTTTCCTTACCGGCCGTGTACCTGATGTGGTCGTGGTGCATCGCATGGTCAATGGCATCGACAGCTTTCCCTTACTGGCGATTCCTTTTTTTATTCTGGCCGGCAACCTGATGAACAATGGGGGGATCACGACACGGATATTTGATTTTGCAAAAGCCCTTATGGGGTGGATGCGGGGAGGGCTTGGCCATGTCAACGTCGGGGCCAGCATTGTCTTTTCGGGCATGTCAGGTGCTGCGGTGGCCGATGCCGGGGGGTTGGGAACCATTGAGATAAAGGCGATGCGCGACGCCGGTTATGATCAGGAGTTCGCGGTAGGGATTACCGCGGCCTCTTCGACCATTGGCCCGATCATTCCTCCCAGCCTTCCCATGGTGATCTATGGTGTCATGGCTTCGGTATCGGTCGGACAGCTTTTTGCTGCTGGCCTGATTCCGGGACTGCTGATGGGTGTTGTGCTGATGGTGATGATTACCCTGTTGTCCCGACGGCGAGGGTATCCGCGTGATACGACCTTCGCATTGCGAGTGCTAGGTATTACCTTCGTCCGTGCCTTTCTCTCGTTGCTGACGCCGGTGATCATCGTCGGAGGTATCATCACGGGGGCTTTCACGCCTACCGAAGCGGCGATCGCGGCGGTGGTCTATGCACTCTTTCTTGGCGTCGTGGTCTATCGCACCCTGACCTGGCGGCGTCTGCTGCGGGTCAGCATGGAAACCATCGAGACGACTGCCGTGATCCTGTTGATCGTGGCCGGTGCGTCGATCTTTGCCTGGATCCTGACGAGCAACCAGGTGACGCAGCATGTGGTGACCCTGCTGGGCCCGTTCGCTGACAATCCTGTCGCCATGCTGTTGATCATCAATCTGGTGCTGATCGTGGTTGGCTGTTTCATGGAAACCATTGCCGCCATCACTATCCTGGTGCCGGTGCTTTTACCGGTGGCGGTGTCGGCCGGTGTGGATCCTGTGCATTTCGGGGTGATCATGGTACTTAACCTGATGATCGGCCTGCTGACCCCACCGGTGGGCATGGTGCTCTATGTACTGTCTCGGGTCTCGGGTATTTCCTTCGAGAAGTGCATGCGTGGCACCTTGCCGTTTCTGGTGCCGTTGGTGATCGCCTTGCTGCTGGTGACGTTCATCCCGGCGATCTCGCTGTGGCTTCCCACCCTCGTATATCGGTGAGTCGGCTCAGATAATTTTCCCGGCCCGACGGGTGTCCCGTCGCCCATCATTGGAAGGGTGGTGAGTCTTGTTTCCCCCTGTCCAGCACATGAAGTGAGACCCGATCGATGACGAACCCACGACATGGGGGCTGCTGCGTTGCGGTCAGCGACCTCGAACGCTTCATCCACCAGGCCCTTACGACCCGCGGGGCTGACGATGTCTCCGCCTCTGCCGTGACTCAGGCCCTGGTTACCGCCTCACGGATGGGTACCGACAGCCATGGACTGCGCCTGTTGCCCCACTATCTCAAGGTTCTCGCAGGGGGCAGGGTCAACGCCCGACCGGACATGCGCTTTTCCCGTCGCCTGCCTGCTACCGGTTATCTGGATGCCGATGATGGCTTCGGCCACTTGGCCGGCTACACGGCGATCGAGCATGGCGTGGCAATGGCGTGGGAGGTCGGGATCGGTGCCGTTGCAGTGGGCAATTCTTCGCACTTTGGTGCCGCCGGCTGTTACGCCCTGGCGGCCGCTGAGCAGGGCATGATTGGTCTGGTGGTGTGCAACTCCGACCCCTTTGTGCTGTTGCACGGCAGTCGGTCGCCATTCCATGGCACCAACCCTATCGCCTTTGCTGCACCCGTGGACGGGCATGCCCCCTATCTACTGGACATGGCCACCAGTTCGATTCCCTGGAATCGGGTCCAGCAATACGGTGCCATCGGTCGTGATTTACCTTCCGATGTGGCGGCTGACGAGCTGGGCCGAATGACCTTACGCCCACAGGAGGTCAGTGCCTTGTTGCCGTTGGGGGGGGCCGAGTTTGGCTTCAAGGGTGCGGGGCTGGCGGGAGTCGTCGAGATTCTCAGTTCAACGTTGTCCGGAATGCTCAACGGCTTCCGTCTCCTGCCCATGGGGGGAAACGACCTGGCTACGCCTCGGGGGGTTGGCCATTTCTTCCTGGTCATGAACCCCGATGCCTTCATCGACAGCAGCGTCTTCCAGCGTTGTCTTCATGAATATCTGGAGGACCTGCGTGCCCGGCCGGCTGCTGACGGACGGGAGGTGCTGGCGCCGGGCGACCGTGAGTGGCGTTGTTGGCAACATCGTGATCGTGATGGCATCCCGCTGGATGAGGCCAACCAGGCTGACTTCCGGCACCTGGCAGAGGTGCTCGGTATTGATGCCTTGGATGAATATTCACCAGCAGCAGAGCACGGACCTGATGCAGTAAGATAGAGGCAAGATGGCACATCCCTGAAGGAAGCGCTGAACAAGTCGGCGGATGGAGCAAGGCCGTACAGACATTTGTGCAGGGTTTCCTGAGGTGTGCCGAACCAGGTTCAGTGAAGAGAGACGTCGATGAGCAGATATCGGGTTGAGCGCAAAACCTTGTCTGAGCAGGTGGCCGAGCAATTGGAGACGGAGATTCTGGAAGGGCGGCTCCAGGAGAATGACCAGTTGCCCTCGGAGCGCGAGCTGATGGAGCAATTCGGTGTCGGGCGCCCGGCGGTGAGGGAGGCGTTGTTCTATCTTCAGCAACTGGGCCTGGTGGCTATCAATAGTGGAACCCGGGCTCGGGTGATACGACCCACGGCTGAGGCGGTCATGGCACGGCTATCGGGCGTTACTCGGCAACTGCTAGCCAGGCCTGAGGGGCAACAATATTTTCAGGAGGCGCGGGCCATGTTCGAGATTTCGCTGGCTCGCCATGCCGCTCTCCATGCGACCGAAGACGACCGGGCCAGGTTGCGTGACGCGCTCGAGGTCAATCGTGAAGCCTTGGGGGACGAGGCTGGCTTCAAGCGTTCGGACAATGACTTCCATGGCGTGTTGGCCAGCATCGGGCGTAATCCTATTTTCGATGCCATCCATGATGCACTGTCCGAGTGGCTCGATGATCGTCGTGCTCTCGCTCTGCAGCGTGAAGGCGAGGATCAGGCGGCATTACAGGCACATGTCGAGATCGTCGAAGCCATAGAGTCTGGAGATCCTGATGCCGCTGAAGCGGCGATGCGGCGCCATCTCGACCGCCACTATGGCACCTATCGGCAGTTGAAGGAGCGCCTGACTCGGGTACACGAATGATCGTCATGGGCCGGCTTCCCTACAGCGAGACGCCGCGCTTCCAGGGGATGAAATCATGCTGGGCGAGACGCACCGCCCGGGCTCGGTAGCGGCCGGAGGCGGTGTCGATGCACAGTCTGAGCAGGTCGTTGGCCAGCTCGCCGATCTCGGCGTCGCCACGAATGATGGGGCCGGCATCGAAATCGATGACGTCCGGCATGCGACTCGCCAGCTCGCTGTTGCTGGAGATCTTCAGCACCGGGGCAATGGGGTTGCCGGTCGGCGTTCCCAGACCGGTGGTGAACATGACCAGGTTGGCGCCGGTGCCCACCAGGGCGGTGGTCGATTCCACGTCATTGCCTGGGGTGCACAATAGGTTGAGTCCCTTGCGATGCAATGGCTGGGTGTAGTCGAGGACATCTACTACGGGACTGTCGCCTCCCTTCTTGGCGGCGCCGGCGGACTTCATGGCATCGGTGATCAGGCCGTCACGTATGTTGCCCGGCGAAGGGTTCATGGAGAAATTCGCCCCCACCGCTGCGGCATGGTGCTGGTAGGCGTCCATCAGGGTGGTGAAGCGTTCGGCCACCCGTTCGTCACGGCAGCGTGCCAGCAGCTCGTGTTCCACGCCGCACAGCTCGGGGAATTCACTGAGGATGCCGCTGCCACCCAGCGCCACCAGGCGGTCGATGACGGCGCCGACCAGCGGGTTGGCCGACAGGCCGGAGAAGCCGTCGGAGCCTCCGCACTCGACACCTATGGTCAGCTCCGAGAGTGGGGCGGGGGCTCTTGTGATGCGGTTAGCCTCGGTCAGGCCGTCGAAGATGGTGGACAGCGCTTCGCGTATCAGGGCTTCCTCGCTGGCGCTGGCCTGCTGCTCGAGATAATGCACCGGGCGCAGCCCCTGGGGGGCACGCTCGGCGATGGCGGTCTGCAGCAGCTCGATCTGGGCCTTCTGGCAACCCAGGCTGAGCACCGTGGCCCCTGCCACGTTGGGGTGGCAGATATAGCCGGCCAGCAGCTGGCACAGCGCCTGGGCGTCATCGTCTGTGCCCCCGCAGCCCAGGCTGTGGGTCAGGAAACGAACGCCATCGACATTGGGAAAGGGAGGCGCTGTGGTGGCGGTTGCCTCATCGTTTGACTCCATTCTGCCATGCAGAAGCTCCCGAGCCATGCGTTTGTAGTCGCGATAAGGGTCATCGCCGAGGGCATCGGCGACGCTCTGGCGCAGCACCTCGATGTTGCGGTTCTCGCAGAACACTAGTGGCACCACCAGCCAGATATTGGCCGTGCCGACTCGGCCGTCGGGGCGATGGTAGCCCTCGAAGGTCTGGCCCTGGAAGGCGTCGACATCAGGGGCATCCCAATGATCACGGTGGCCCGAGGGTGGGGTGGTGTTAGTCGAGTGTTCGAGGTTGTCAGTAGTGAGGGATTCCCCTTCCGCGATTGCCCGGGTGGCACGGCCCACGGTGACGCCGTACATAACCACGGGGTCGCCTGCGGCCAGTGCCCGAAGGCTGAACTTGTGTTTGTGCCGGACGGGGGCTGCCAAGCGGATGCGTCGCCCGTCGTCGTCGATCTCGCTGCCGACGGGCAGGTCCTTGAGTGCCACGCGCACGTTGTCGGCGGCATGCACCCGCAGGCTGGCCCGCTGACCACTATCGCTGACGATGGTTCGGTTCATGAGGCTGGCTCCTGTTCGGTGGCGCAGAGGATGGGAAAAGGGTCAGTCGAGAATGATCATGGCCTTGATGACACCACTGGCTGGTTCGCACCACTTCGGCATCAACTGCGGCACTTCTTCGAGGCGTCCGCGGTGGGTGATCATGGCGTCGCTCCGCAGTTCGCCGTTCTCCATCAACCGTGTGACCGTTGCAAAGTCCTCGCGGGTGGCATTACGGCTGCCCAGCAGGGTGAGTTCCTTCTTGTGGAAGTCGGGGTCGTGGAAGCGAATGTCGGCCTTGACGATGCTGACCAGCACGTAGCGGCCGCCGTGGCCAACGAAGTTAAAGCCTGCCTCCATGGCGTGCGGGTTACCGGTGGCATCGAAGACCACATCGGCGAGGGCGCCGCCGGTCATGGCCTCGAGCTCGCCTTCGACATCATCCTCGCCAGGTCGGAGAGTACGCTCGGCCCCCAGCACGTTGCGACAGAAGGCCAAGCGTTCGGGGTTGGTATCGGTTACCACTGTCCGCGCGCCGCGGCTGCGTGCAATCTGCAGGATGCCCATGCCGATTGGTCCAGCCCCGGCGATCACTGCCAGCTTGTCGCGGTCGATTTCGCTACGTCGCACCGCATGGGCTCCGATGGCCAGACATTCGATCAAAGCCAGTTGTTCTGATGACAGGCGTGATGAGGTGACCAGGTGCTCTATGGGCACCACCAGGAAATCGGCCATGCCCCCGTCTCGATGTACACCGACTACTTCCATACTCTGGCAGCAGTTGGTGTGGCCACGGCGGCAAGCATGGCACTCGCCACAGTGAAGGTAAGGAATCACGTAAGCGTTCTGGCCGATAAGGGCAGGGTCGCCGCCCTCGCCGACGGTGGCGACCTCGCCGGCTAGTTCATGGCCAAGTACTCGAGGGTAAGTGAAGTAGGGCTGTTGGCCGCCGAATGCATGGATATCGGTCCCACAGACGCCGACACGCCGGATTCTGACCAGCGCATCGCCTGGCCCGCATTCTGGGCGCGGGATATCGCTGACTGCCATTTGGCCCGGGCTGGTACACGTGACGACTCGCATGGAGGCCTCCTCAGCTGTCGGGTTCGGCTACCACGGACTGGCATTGTTCGCCGAGCCCTTCGATCCCCAGGTGCATGCGCTGGCCGGGCTTGAGGTAAATCGGTGGCTGCTGCCCCATCCCTACCCCTGGCGGGGTGCCGGTGGAGATGACGTCACCCGGCTGCAGACTCATGAAACGGCTGAGATAGCTGATCAAGTAGGGCACGCGATAGACCATGGTGCGGGTACTGCCGTTCTGATAGCACCGACCATCGACCTCAAGCCACATCGCCAGATCGTGTGGGTCGCCGACTTCATCGGGCGTTACCAGCCAGGGACCTAGCGGGCCGAAGGTGTCGCATCCCTTGCCCTTGTCCCAGCTGCCGCAACGCTCCAGTTGGAACTCTCGCTCCGAGACATCATTGACCACGCAGAAGCCCGCGACGTGTGACATGGCGTCGGCCTCGTCGATATAACGGCCGTCCTTGCCGATCACCACGCCTAGCTCGACTTCCCAGTCGGTCTTGTGCGAGCCGCGGGGAATGATGACGTCGTCGTCGGGGCCGCAGATGGCACTGGTCCACTTGTTGAAGATCACCGGTTCGGAGGGCACATCAGCACCCGTTTCGGCGGCATGGTCGGAATAGTTGAGACCGATGCAGATGAACTTGCCGACGCGACCCACACAGGGACCGAGTCGGGTGTCGGCATGCACCGCGGGCAAGGTCGTCGGATCGAGCTTGGCCAATGCCGACACGGCGTCACGGCTCAAATGATGGCCGGAGAGGTCGGAGACATGCGCCGAGAGATCGCGTATCACGCCGTCTGCATCCAGCAGGCCGGGCCTCTCGTGACCGGCGGGGCCGAATCGAAGCAGCTTCATGGACGTTGGTTCCTCCTGTTTGAGTAGTCGAGGAGCGAGATGATGGGGTCAGGCGAGCCAGCCACCGTCGATGATCTGGGCAGTGCCTGTGGTATAGGCGGATTCATCGGCGGCCAGAAAAGCCGCCAGGGCAGCAATTTCTTCCGGGGTACCCAATCTCCCTTGTGGCTGTCGAGCGAGGAAATCGCGATGGACATCGGCTTCGTCGCGTCCTTGCTGTCGTGCCTGGTCGCGGATGCGCTCGCGTAGTGACGGTGAATCCACGGTACCAGGACAGATCGCGTTGCAGCGGATGCCCCGGCCAACGTAGTCGACGGCCACCGAGCGGGTCAGGCCGATGACCGCGGCCTTGGTGGTGCCGTAGGCGAAACGATCGGGGACGCCTTTCAGGCTGGAGGCGACGGAAGCCATGTTGACGATACTGCCGTTGCCAGCTTCCAGCATCCCGGGCAGGAAGGCTCGGATCATGTGGTACATGGCGGTGACGTTCAATGACAGCGACCTTTCCCAGTCGGCTTCGTCACACTCCAGCAGTGAACCGGTGTGCACATAGCCGGCACAGTTGAACAGTACGTCCAGCGTCGGTAGATCGGCGGACAACGCCTTGATGGCGGCTGTGTCCCTGACGTCCAGGCACCGAGTCTCGACGTTGTCGGTCGCGGCCAGTTCCTCCAGCTTGTCGGTGTCGAGGTCGGTAGCAATTACTCGGGCCCCTTCGGCTGCGAAGCGCAGAGCGGTGGCGCGGCCAATTCCCTGGGCTGCAGCGGTGACCAGGGCCGTCTTGTCTCTGAGTCGCATAGCGGTTCCGGTTGCTGTCATGGCACTTCTCGGCATCATTGTTTGATTGTATGAAAGGTTGACAGTCATTCCGAGTATGGCGCACCGAGTGGCTATTGCCAATGATGAGAGGAAAGGGGCAGGAGTCGGGAGGCTAGCACAAGCGAAGCGGCGCGATTTAAAGCCCACTCCACCAAAGTCTAAGGTGAGAGCACTTTTTGTTTTATTGCCATACTACCATACTAGTCATATCAGAAAGGCGACGACCGGGATCGCGCCGTCGCATCGGGGGAAATGCATGAACAAGACACTGCAAGCGTTATGGCAGGAAACGCGGGATGGCGACTCGGTTCGCCAGCGGCTCTATCAGGTGCTTCGCCAGTCGATCATTCGCATGGTGCTGGCGCCGGGGCAGGCACTGTCGGAGAAGGAGCTCGCCGACACCTTTTCGGTGAGCCGCCAGCCGGTCCGCGAGGCCTTCATCCGGCTGTCCGAGGCGGGGCTGGTCGAGGTGCGTCCGCAGCGGGGTACCTTCGTGGTCAAGATCTCGCAGCAGGCGGTGCTCGAGGCTCGCTTCGTGCGTGAGGCGGTGGAGGTGGCCGTGGCGCGCGAGGCCGCGACTCGCGGACTGGGCCGGCCGGTGCTCGCCGAGCTGCGCGAGTTGATCGAGCGCCAGCGGCGCTGCATCGAGCCGGACGATCATGACCGCTTCTTCCTGCTCGACGAGGATTTCCATCGCGCCTTGTCGCTGGGTATCGGCCAGCAGGCCGCCTGGAAGGTGACCGAGGAGGTCAAGGCGCAGCTCGATCGCGTGCGTTACCTGAGCGTTCCCGAGAGTACGCCCCTCGACAAGCTGATCGCTCAGCACGAGGCCATTGTCGACGCCATCGAGCGGCACGATAGCGAAGCCGCGGCCGAGGCGATGCGTGTTCACCAGAGCGAGATCCAGGAGTCGCTTCCTGATCTGGTGCGCCGCTTTCCCGAGATGTTCCAGTCCGCCCAGACACCAGCGCTCGCCGAGGAGACCCAGGCATGAAGATCGAACGGGCCTATACGATTGTCACCGCGCCTGGACGCAACTTCGTCACCCTCAAGATCGTGACCGACGAAGGCGTCTACGGCATCGGCGATGCCACCCTCAACGGTCGCGAGCAGGCGGTGGTCGCCTATCTCGAGGAACACGTGATTCCCGCCCTGATCGGCCGCGACCCTCAGCGCATCGAGGATATCTGGCACTACCTCTATCGCGGTGCCTACTGGCGGCGGGGGCCGGTGACCATGAGCGCCATCGGTGCCGTGGACATGGCACTGTGGGACATCAAGGCCAAGGCCGCCGGCATGCCGCTGTACCAGTTGTTGGGTGGCAAGAGTCGCGAGCGGGTGATGGTCTATGGCCATGCCACCGGCAAGGACATCGAGGCCTGCCTCGACGAGGTCGCCCGGCATGTCGAGGAAGGCTACCGCGCGGTGCGGGTGCAGGCCGGGGTGCCGGGCATCGCCAGCATCTATGGCGTGGCCAAGAAGCCCGGTGAGCGCTACGAGCCCGCCGATGCCGACCTGCCGGCCGAGCATGTCTGGAACACCGCCAAGTACCTCAACCATGCGCCCAAGCTGTTCGCCGCCGTGCGCGAGCGCTTCGGCGACGACCTGCATGTGCTGCACGACGTCCACCACCGGTTGACGCCCATCGAGGCGGCGCGGCTGGGCAAGGAGGTCGAGCCTTTCCACCTGTTCTGGCTGGAGGACTGCGTGCCGGCGGAGAACCAGGAGAGCTTCCGGCTGATCCGCCAGCACACCACCACGCCGCTGGCGGTGGGCGAGGTCTTCAACAGCCTGTACGACGCCAAGACGTTGATCGAGAACCAGTGGATCGACTACATCCGCGCGACCCTCACCCATGCCGGCGGCATCACCCACATGCGGCGACTGGCCGACCTGGCCGGGCTCTATCACGTGCGCACCGGCTTCCATGGTCCCACCGACCTGTCGCCGGTGTGCCTGGGGGCGGCGATCCACTTCGATACCTGGGTGCCCAATTTCGGCATCCAGGAGTACATGCCCCACGAAGATGTCACCAATGAGGTCTTCCCCCACGATTACCGCTTCGAGGATGGCCACTTCCTGGTCGGCGAGACGCCGGGGCACGGCGTCGACATCGACGAGCAGGCGGCCGCCAAGTATCCCTATCGCCGTGCCAGCCTGCCGGTCAACCGGCTCGAGGACGGCACCCTGTGGCACTGGTAACGAGGTAAGCCGATGAAAGCCTTTCAGGTAAACGCGCCCCAGGACTATCGCCTGGTCGACACCGTGGCTCCCGAGGCCGCACCCGGCGAGGTGCTGGTGAAGGTAGCCTTCGCCGGGATCTGTGGCTCCGACATGCATATCATCCACGGCGACAATGCCTTCGTGCGCTTTCCCCGCATTACCGGCCACGAGTTTGCCGGCCTGGTCGAGGCCGTGGGCGAGGGCGTCGAGGAGGTGAGCGTCGGGGACCAGGTCTGCATCGACCCGGTGATCAACTGCGGCCACTGCTATCCCTGCCGCATCGGCCGCCCCAACGTCTGCACGGCGCTGGAGGTGATCGGTGTGCATCGCAACGGCGGTTTCGAGGAGCGGGTCAATGTGCCGGCCGGCAATGTGCACCGGCTGCCCGAAGGGCTGAGCCTGGATGCCGCGGCACTGGTCGAGCCCTACACCATTGCCTGCAATGTTCTCGACCGCATGCAGCCCCACCCGGGCGATCGCCTGTTGATCCTCGGCGCCGGGGTGATCGGCCTGACCATCCTGCAGATGGCTCGTGCCCAGGGCATCGAGGACATCACCGTCAGCGACGTCATCGATGCCCGTCTGGACACTGCCCGGGAGCTGGGGGCCACCCGCACGCTCAACGGGGCGGAGCAGGACGTCGAGGCCGAGGTCGCGGCGTTGACCGGCGGGGAGGGCATGCCGTTGATCGCCGATGCTGCCTGCGTGCCGGCTCTGCTGCCGCAGATGCTGCGCATGGCCTCGCCGGCGGGGCGCATCGGCCTGCTCGGCTTCAACCCCACCCCCAGCGACCTGGTGCAGCTGGAGGTGATCAAGAAGGAGCTGACCCTGGTCGGTTCGCGTCTCAACAACCGCAAGTTTCCGGAAGTGATCGACCTGATGGCATCCGGGCGGCTCGATCCGCTGGCGCTGGTCAGCCATCGCCTGCCCTTCGACGACATGCCCGATGCCATCCAGATGATCGATCAGCATCCCGAAAGGGCCCGCAAGGTACTGATTCAGATCGGTGCCTGACGGACGTGCACGCAAGCAAGCCAACAACACACAACGCAAGTGCCAGGAGACAACGCCATGATCAAACGACTCGTGACCAGCGCCGTTCTGGGCGCCGCCATTCTCGGCAGCCAGGCCGGCCTGGCCGCTGACTTCACGCTGAAATTCGGCCATTTGGCCAATGAAGAAAATATCTGGCACCAGGCCGCCGTGAAATTCAAGGAAGAAGTGGAAGCCAATTCCGACGGTCGCATCGAGGTGCAGCTCTACCCCAATGAGCAGCTCGGGGCCGAGATGGATGTCATCAACAGCATCCAGCTGGGCACCGCGGACATGACCATCACCGGCGAGAGCTTGCAGAACTGGGCACCCAAGGCGGCGATGATGGCGGTGCCCTATGCCTTCCGCGACTCCGAACACCTGGAGCAGGCGGTCGAGGGCGAGATCGGCGAGGAGATCGAGGCCCAGATCACCGAGCGTGCCAACCTGGTGCCCCTGGCCTGGTTCGAGCGCGGTCCGCGGCACCTGACCTCCAATCGTCCGATCGAGAAGCCCGAGGATCTCGACGGCCTTCGCCTGCGGGTACCCAACGTGCCGCTGTTCGTGGATACCTGGGAGGCGCTGGGGGCCCGCCCCACGCCCATGGCCTTCAGCGAGGTCTTTACCTCCCTGCAGCAGAACACCATCGAGGGGCAGGAGAACCCGCTGAGCCTGATCGAGAGCGCCAGCTTCGATGAGGTCCAGGACTACGTGAACCTCACCGGCCATGTGCGTAGCTGGATCTACGTGGTGATCGGCAAGGACAAGCTCGACAGCATGCCGGAGGACCTGCAGCAGGTGGTCTTCGAGGCGGCCGATACCATGCAGGCCCATGAGGCGGACCTCTTCGCCGAGGACGAGGAGCGCCTGCGTCAGGATCTCGAGGAGCGTGGCATGGAGTTCGTCGAGGTGGATACCGACGCCTTCGCCGAGCAGGCCCGCCCCGCGGTGCTCGATTCCCTCAATGAAGAGCAGCGCAAGCTGTTCGAGGCCATCCAGGCGCTGTGATGCCGCTACCGGGCGAGCCCCGCCGGGGTTCGCCCACTCGCCGATGAGTGCCGCCCAGGCATCTTGAGGAGGACCTATGGACCCCAACCATAAGGCGGCCGAGCAGGAGGCGCTCGAGCAGTTGGACCCTCTCGCCTCGGTTCCCACCTTTCAGGGCGCCCTGGGGCGGCTGATCGGAGGGATCGACACCCTGTTCACCGTGCTGGCCGTCACGGCCCTGGTGGCCATTGCCGGCACGGTGCTGCTGCAGATCGCGGCACGGCTCTTCCTGCCGTTCAGCGTCTCCTGGACCGAGGAGCTGTCGCGCTACCTGTTCATCTACATGGTGGCCCTGTCGGCGGGGGTGGTGCTGCGCCAGCACCGCAACGTCAGCGTGGAACTCTTCCACCACACCCTGGGACGCCGCGCCAGGGCCGCCCTTCAGACACTGATCTGCCTGCTGATCGCCGGCTTCGCCCTGATGGTGCTGCCCTACGCCTGGCAGTACGCCATGAACGGCGCCTGGCAGACCTCGCCGACACTGAAGGTTCCCATGCTCTACATCTTCTTCTCCACGGTGGTGATGTTCGCGCTGCTGCTGGTCTACGGCGCCATTGGATGCCTGGAGGGCCTCGTCGCCATCTTTCGCTCGCCTGAGCGCCCCGCATCGGAGAAGCCGTGATGGAAGTCATCATCCTGTTCAGCGCCTTCCTGGTTCTGTTGCTGATCGGCATGCCCATCGCCTTCTCCCTGGGCATCGCCTCGCTGGCCTACCTGCTGCTGGAAGGCATCTCGCTGACCGTCGTGCCGCAGCGCCTGTACGCGGGCATTGATACCTTCGTGCTGCTGTGCATTCCCGGCTTCGTGCTGGCCGGCAACCTGATGAACGTTGGCAACATCACCGAGAACATCGTGCGTTTCTCCAACGCCCTGCTCGGCCATATCCGCGGCGGGCTGGGCCTGGCCAACGTCGGCGGTTCGATGATCTTCGGTGGCATCTCCGGCACCGCCGTGGCCGACTCGGCCAGCATCGGTTCGGTGATGATCCCCGGCATGGCCAGGTCCGGCTATGACAAGCCGTTCGCCGCGGCGGTCACCGCCGCCTCCTCCACCGTGGGGCCGATCATTCCGCCCAGCGTGCCGATGATCATCGCCGGCTCGCTCTCCGGGGTCTCGGTGGGCCGCATGTTCCTCGCCGGCGCCGTCCCCGGCCTGCTGCTGGGCGTGGCGATGATGGTCACGGTGTATATCCTCGCCGTGCGGCGTGGCTACCCCAAGGAGGCCCGCGTGCCCTTCCTGCAGCTGCTGCGCGAGGCCAGGACTGCCTTCTGGGCGCTGCTGATGACGGGGATCATCCTCTACGGCATCATCGGTGGCTTCTTCACGCCCACCGAGGCCTCCATCGTCGCCAGCCTCTATGCCCTGGTGGTGGGCATGTACGTCTACAAGGGCCTCACCTGGCGCAAGCTGCCGGCGATCCTCACCGATACCGTCTTCACCTCCGCGGCGCTGCTGCTGATGGTGGGGCTGGCCAACCTCTTCGGCTGGATCCTGACCAGCGAGCAGATTCCCCAGATGATCGCCGGCCTGATCCTGACGATCAGCGAGAACCCGCTCGTCGTCATCCTGATCCTCAACCTGATCCTGCTGTTCGTCGGCGCCTTCATGGAGACCATCGCCGCGCTGATCATCCTCTTCCCGGCGCTGCTCGGCGTGGCCACCGGGGTGGGCATGGATCCGGTGAACTTCGCCGTCATGGCGGTGCTCAACCTGATGATCGGCCTGACCACCCCGCCGGTGGGCGTCTGCCTGTTCGTGGTCTCGGGCATCGGCAAGCTGCCCATGCTGACCGTGGCGCGGGCCATCCTGCCCTTCCTGGTCTGCAATCTCGCCGTGCTGCTGCTGGTGTCCTATGTGCCGGCGGTCTCGCTGTGGCTGCCCAACCTGATACTCGGCCAGTGAGCCCGTGACACCCACCGATATGGAGAACGTGATGCAGGACGTCACACGGCTGCCGGCCAGCGCCGGCAGCGACCGAATCGGCATCGTTCATCTGGGCCTCGGTGCCTTCCACCGCGCCCACCAGGCGGTCTACCTGGAGCGTTATCGCCGGCGCACGGGCGACACCGGCTGGGGCGTGAGCAGCGCCAACCTGCGTGCCAACGTGGCGTTGGTGGATGCCCTGCACGAGGCCGGCCATCGCTACCATGTGGCCGAGTACGCGGACAGCGAGCATGTCACCGTCCGCGAGATCGGTGTGATCGAGGAGACGCTGTTCACCGGCAAGGAACAGGTCGACGGCCGCGACGGCCAGGGCTCCTGGGGACGCGACCGCGAGACGCTGCTGGCGCGTCTCGCCTCGCCCGAGACGCGGATCGTGACCCTGACGGTGACCGAGAAGGGCTACTTCCTGAGCCCGGCTAGTGGCGAGCTGCTTGTCGACGATCCGCTGATCGCCGCGGATATCGCCGATCCCGAGTCCCCGTGCACGGCCCCGGGGCTGCTGGTCGAGGGTCTGGCGCGCCGCCGGGCGGCGGGGCTGGCGCCGTTCACGGTGCTCAGCTGCGACAACATGCCCGACAACGGCAAGCGCACCCGCAATGCCGTGATTCAGTTGGCCGAGCGACGCAACGCCGCGCTGGCGACCTGGATCGAGCAGGAGGTGGCCTTCCCGTGCAGCATGGTCGATCGCATCGTGCCGGCCATGACCGAGGCCGACGTTGCGCGCCTGGCCGAGCTCGGCATCGAGGACGCCAACGCCGTGGTCGGTGAAGCCTTCAGCCAATGGGTGGTCGAGGACGACTTCCCCCTGGGGCGTCCCGACTGGGAGGTGGACGGCGTGGAGATGGTTGCCGACGTGGCGCCCTTCGAGACCATGAAGCTGCGCATGCTCAACGGCAGCCACTCGCTGCTTGCCTACCTGGGGGCCCTGGACGGCATCGAGACGGTGTTCGAGGCGGTCAGCCGCAATGACCTGGTGGCCCTGTTGCGTCGCTACATGCTCGAGGAGGCCGCCCCGACCCTGGCCATGCCCGAGGATACCGACCTCGCCGCCTATGCCGAGCAGTTGCTCGAGCGCTTCGCCAACGACAGCCTGCGTCATCGACTGCAGCAGATCGCCATGGATGGTTCACAGAAGCTGCCCCAGCGCTGGCTTCACGGCGCCCAGGCATGCCTGGCGGCCGGCGGCAAGGTGCCCTGCACCGCGCTCGGCGTGGCGGCCTGGATTCGCTACACGGCCGGCGACGACCTGGCCGGCCGATCCCATCCGGTGGACGATCCGCTGGCCAGTCACCTGGCGGGCCTCCACGCGCGCCACGGCGACGATGTCGACGCCCTGGTGCGAGCTTTCCTGGCCGTCGACGATGTCTTCCCGCGGGCGCTGGCGGCCGAGCCGCGCTTCGCCGAGGCGGTCGCCACTGCCTACACCACCCTGACACGACAGGGGCTCGCCGGGGCGCTGGCCGCCCTCGCGCGGGCCTGACCGAGAGGATCCTCCCATGGAACATACCTGGCGCTGGTTCGGCCCCGCCGACCCCATCACCCTCGACGAGATCCGCCAGACCGGGGCCACCGGCATCGTCACCGCGCTGCACGAGATTCCCAATGGCGAGGTCTGGCCGGTCGAGGCCATCGGCGCGCGCAAGCGCATGATCGAGGCGGCCGGCCTCTCATGGTCGGTGGTGGAGAGCGTGCCGGTGCACGAGGCCATCAAGCAGGGCCTGCCGGGACGCGACGCCTATATCGCCGCCTATCAGCAGACGCTGCGCCACCTGGCGGCCTGCGGCATCGACACCGTCTGCTACAACTTCATGCCGGTGCTCGACTGGACGCGCACCGACCTGGCCTGGCGCCTGCCGGACGGCGGCCTGGCGCTGCGCTTCGACCAGACCGCCTTCGCCGCCTTCGACCTCTACCTGCTGGCGCGCCCCGGCGCCGAGGCCGAGTACAGCGACGCTGACAAGGCCAAGGCCCGGGACTATCTCGATGGCCTCGATGACGCCGGTCGCGAGCGGCTGGTGAATACCGTCATCGCCGGACTGCCCGGCGCCGAGGAGCACTACACCCTGGCGCGGTTCCGCGAGGTGATCGCCGACTATGCCAAGATCGACGCCGAGCGGCTGCGCGAGCACCTGGGGGATTTCCTGGCCGCCATCGTCCCGGTGGCCGAGGAGGTGGGCGTGCGCCTGGCGATCCATCCCGACGACCCGCCCCGTCCGCTGCTCGGCCTGCCGCGGGTGGTGTCCGGCCCCGAGGATGCCCGGTGGATCCTCGATGCCGTGCCCAGCCCGGCCAACGGCCTGACGCTGTGCACCGGTTCCTACGGTGTCAGTGCCGATATCGATCTGGTGGCGATGGCCGAACGCTTCGGTCCGCACATCCACTTCGCTCATCTACGTTCGACCCGGCGCGAGGCCTCGGACCTGCGCTCCTTCCACGAGGCCCATCATCTGGACGGTGATGTGGACATGGTCGGTGTCGTCCAGGCGCTGGTCGCCGAGGAGCGCCGCCGCGAGCGCGAAGGTGGTCCCCGGCTGCCGCTGCGTCCCGACCACGGCCACCACATCCTCGACGACCAGCACCGCGACACCGCCCCGGGGTACCCGCTCTACGGTCGGCTCAAGGGACTGGCCGAGCTGCGCGGCGTGGAGCGGGCAGTGCGCGCGCTGACCACCTGAGCCGGTAGGCACTACCGAGGCACGACGCCCCCGCCGGTGCGACCGGCGGGGGCGTCGTCGATTGGCGGGGTAGGGAGGGCAGCCCGCTCAGACTGGCTGCGGCACCTTGGTGGCCAGCTCGGCGATCACCGCCGGCAGCTCGCTGGCGTGGCCGATGGCGATGGCGCCCTCGGGGGTGGCTTCCTCGTCGGGGAAGTGGTTGAGGTGGATGACCCGCATGCCGGCGGCCAGCCCGGCTTCCACGCCTACCGCGGCATCGTCGATCACCACGCAGCGCTCGGGTGGATACCCCATGGCTTCGGCCGCCTTGAGGTAGAGGCCCGGGTCGGGTTTCCAGACTCCCAGGGTATAGGCGCTGAACAGGTGCTCGCCAAAGTGATGTGCCAGGCCGGTACTGGCCATGGCGCAGCGGATCTTGCTGTCGGGCCCGTTGGAGACGACGGCCCTGGGGTGGTCGGCCAGGGCGTCGAGGGCCTCGGGGATGCCGTCGATGGCGATGAGCTCTTCGCTCATGCGTGACTGCATGCGGGTGCGCATGCAGGTCTCCAGGCGTGCCAGGCTGTCTTCGCTGAGGCGGCCGTGGCGATGCTGCTGGGTGGCGACGATATCGTGGAAGCGAACGCCCCGGAAGGCCTCCATGTACTGACGGGCGGTGAAGGGGAGCCCGTGCTCGGGCAGGACGTCGCCCATGACCTCGGCCAGCAGGATCTCGCTGTCGACCAGGGTGCCGTCGGAGTCGAACAGCAGGCAGAGAGGAGCCGAAGGGGAGGGAGCGGAAGGCGAGGACGCGGACATTGGGGCCTCGTGGGTCGGTCGTGGATGGAGCGCCGCCGCCTAGTCTACCCGGCCGGGCGGCGCGATGCAGGTGCCATCAGTGCCGTTCGCCCCTCAGATATGCCACATCATTCATTGACCGGGCTGGGCGGTCGCTCGCCGTTCAGGGCGGCGAGAATATTGGCGACCGCGCGGTCGGCCATGGCGGTGCGCGTCTCGTGGGTCGCCGAGCCGATGTGGGGCAGGGCCACGACGTTGGCCATGTGCGGCAGCGGCGAGTCCGTCGGCAGCGGTTCCCGCTCGAAGACGTCGAGGCCGGCGGCGTGCGGGGTGCCCGTGCGGAGGGCCTCGATCAGCGCCGTCTCATCGACCACCTTGCCGCGAGCGACGTTGACGAAGATCGCCGAGGGTTTCATCAGGGCGAACTCGCGGGCGCCGAACAGGTGCTGTGTGTCAGCGGTGAGGGGCACGGTGACGCAGACGATGTCGGCCTCGGCGAGCAGCTCATCGAGGTCGCGGCGCTGCGCGCCCAGTTCGTCTTCCAGCGCCGGCTTGGGTGAAGCGTTGGAGTAGAGAATGGGCATGCCGAAGCCCAGGGCGCCGCGTCGCGCGATGGCGGCGCCGATGCGACCGAAGCCGACCATGCCGAGTGTCTTGCCGTGCACGTCGGTGCCGAACCATTCCTTGCCGATGCTTTCGCGCCATTCGCCGCGCTGCACCATCCCGGCCAGCTCCACGGCCCGGCGCGCTGTGGCCATGATCAGCAGAAAGCCGGTGTCGGCGGTGGTCTCGGTCAGCACGTCGGGGGTATTGCACAGCAGGATGCTGCGCCGGGTCAGCTCGTCCACCGGGTAGTTGTCGTAGCCCACCGAGATGCTGGCGATGGCCTCGAGATGTGGTGCCTGGTCGAGCAGCGTCGGGGTGATCGGCAGGCTGGCGCCGACCAGGCCATGCGCCTGGGCCAAGGCGTCAAGGAAGGCCGGGTCCTCGGTGCTGGTGACCTCCGGCAGATAGTCGACATGAAAGTCGCGCTCCAGTCGTGCGAGCTGATCCTCGTCGAGGGAGCGGTATACCAGGATACGCTTGGTCATGGGGAGTTCCTCCGGGCGGTGTCGTCGAGAGCGGCCTCGAGGCGTTCGAGTCGGTCGCGATGGGGCAGGCCTTCCATGTCGCCGGAGACCTGCACGGCCTCGGCACCGATCAGGCAGCCGCGCTGCAAGGCCCGACGTGGCGAAACGCCATCCAGCAGGGCGCTGATCACGCCGACCGCGAAGCCGTCGCCGGCGCCGACGGTATCGACCACCTCGGCCACCGCAATGCCGGGCACGCTGAAGGCCTGCTCCTCGCCGCCGAGGCGGCCGCGATAGTAGCCGCCTTCCGGGCCGAGCTTGAGAAAGACCGCCTCGGCGCCCCGGTCGAGATAGAAACCGGCGATGTCGTGGGGCGTTTCCTGGCCCGTCAGCAACTGGCCCTCGGCGAGCCCCGGCATGACCCAGTCGGTGTGGGCGGCCAGGTCGTTGAGGGTCTCGCGCATCTCGCGTTCGCTGGACCAGAGGCTGGGGCGCAGATTGGGATCGAAGGACAGGCTGGCGCCATGTCGGCGTGCCTCGCCGAGCAGGTGCCGGGAGAGCTCGCGGCAACTCGTCGAGAGCGCCGGCGGGATGCCGGTGGCGTGGAGGTGTTGCAAGGCCGAGAAGTCGACATCGTCGGCATCGGCCGGAGAAAGCTGGCTGGCAGCGCTGCCCAGCCGACGATATTCGACGCGCGGATCGGCGCCATCCTGCGCACGTTCCTTGAAGACCAGGCCGGTGGCGTGGTCGGTATCGGTGAACAGATGGCGGCAGTCCAGCCCCTCGTGCTCGAGGGTGGCTCGCAGATAACGACCGAAGCTGTCGTCACCGACGCGACTCAGCCAGCCGACATGAAAGCCCAGGCGGGCCAGGCCGATGGCGACGTTGGTGTCGGCGCCGGCAATGCGTCGCCGAAATCGCTCCACCTCGGCCAGGTCACCGGTCGTCTCGGCCACGAACAGGGTCATGGCCTCGCCGAAGGAGAGAAGCGCTGGGGAGGGTGCTGTGGTCATGGTCGTGTCTCGTCGGAAGTGGTATCGAGGCCTTCGGTGCCGGAGCGGCAGGTCGAGGCTCGAGGCATCAGGGTCGGCGTGAAGCGCTCATGGCGTGGCTCAGGCGTGGCCCGTTCGGCCTGACGGGCGCGCAGTCGATCGACGGCCGCCTGGCCGATGGCGTCGGTCGGCTGGGCCAGTGTGGTGATGCCGGGGGTGACCAGCTGGCACCAGTCGAGCTCGTCGATTCCCATCAGGCCGATGTCGCCGAGCGGTACCCGGCGAGCCTGGAGGGCACGGGTTACCGCCAGGGTGACCTGGCCGTTGCCGCACAGAATGGCGGCGGGATGCCCGTCCGAGGTATCGAGAAAGGCGCTTACCCCATGATCGAGGCCGGTCGTGTCGTCGAGCTCGAGGCTCAGGACCTCGCCCTCGAGTCCATGCGATGCGTGGTTCGCCTCGAAGCGTGCCATCCGCGCCTGGCGTGAACTGGCCCTGGCCGGGGGTTCGGTGACGAACAGTACTCGGCGGTAGCCCCGCTCGGTCAGGTGATCGAGGGCCATGTCGATGGCCCGGTCGTTGTCGAGCCCGACCTCGTCGGCGTCGATGCCTTCGAGGGAGCGGTCGAGCAGCACCAGGGGCAGGCCATCGCCGGCGAGTTCGGCGAGGGCATCGCCGTGGCGGCCGGCGGCGTTCACGATCAGCCCCTCGATCCGGTAGGACGTCAGCAGCGACAGGTTTCGGCGCTCCAGCGTCGGGTCGTTGTCGGTGTTGCAGACCATCAATGACAATCCTTGTCGCCGACAGGCCTGCTCGACACCGTGCATCACTGCCACCGAAAAGGGATTGCGGATATCGGCGACCAGCATGCCGACCAGGCCCGAAGGGCCACCCTTGAGGCCTCGGGCCATGGGGTTGGGCTGGTAGCCGAGGCGCTCGGCAGCCTGGACAATCCGCTGCTGCATGCTGGCGGAGAGACGCTCACGCTCACCGCTGTAGTAGCGGGAGACGCTGGTCTTCGAGACGCCGGCGTCGCGGGCGACTTCCAGAATGGTGGCGGGGCGAGACGTCACGGGCATGGCGCTTCCATATCGAATGGGAACGTTCCCATCGTAGGCAGCACGCTTCTCGCACCGCAAGGACATCGGGGATAGACAAAGGTCGAAAGGCGAGCCAACCCGTTGATCAAGGAGGAAATATGGCGCTTCCAGCGAGCAGGCGTGGTGCGATGCGGGCTATCTTCGGTGGTCTGGTCCCGGGCCGGTCAGTTCGCCATGGCCTGCGCCTGGGTCAGGCGTGAGATGACGGTGGGCAGCTGGAACATGCTGGTGATGGCGATGGCGCCCTCGGGCGTTTCCTCGACGTCCGGGAAACGATTCAGGTGGATCACCGTCATGCCGGCGGCCAGCGCTGCCTGGACGCCGACGATGGAGTCGTCGATGGCCACGCAATCCGCCGCGGCGAAGCCCATCAGGCTGGCGGCGTGGAGATAGAGGCAGGGGTCGGGCTTCCAGCATTGCGCATCGTAGGCGCTGAACAGGTGGTCGCCGAAGAGTTCGTCCAGCCCGGTGGCTTGCAGGGAAGTGCGGATCTTGCTCTCCGGCCCGTTGGAGACCACGCCCATGGGAATGCCGGAGAGTGTCGCCAGGGCTTCGGTGGCGCCCTCGATCGAGGTGAGGTCGGTGGCCAGGCGCCGGTTGAGGTTGGCGCGCATTTCGCGTTCGAGTGGCTCCAGGCGGTGCGCATCCACGGTGCCGTGGCGCCGCTCGAGCTCGGCGACGATGTGTCGGAAGCGTGCGCCGCGAAACTCGCCGATGTAGTCACTGGCCTGGAAGGGCAGGCCCACGGCGTTGAGGCTGGTCGCCATCTCGTCGGCCAACAGGGGTTCGCTGTCGACCAGGGTGCCATCGCAATCGAAGAGCAGGCAGAGAGGGCGCATTGTCACCGAGCCTCATTGGGGTGTTGGAAAGTGAACATGCTGTCTTACAGGATAAGGCGATGCTCACCCTTTATTAAAGACCATCCGGCGCGCTTTGTGAACAGTGTTTTTCAACTGTTCATCATCGTTGCACTGGGTGTCGCCGGTTCGCGAAACGTTAATGCCCTTCGTTGGCGCGCGGTATTTTCAGCCAATCATGGAATCTCTCGTGTCCGGGAGGCGACTCGCAGGCCGCGTAGTAGACCAGGCGCAGATGGCGATCCTCATCCAGGGTGAGAGTCATGTGTTCGAAATCGAGCGTGCCGATGTCCGGGATGAACAATGAGCGGCGGCCGAGACAAGGGCCGTGGATATCCTGCTGTCGCCACCATGTCTTGAAGTCCGGCGCGACGTCTTCCAGCTCCTGGACCAGTTGCTCGATATCACTGTCCTCGGGGGCACTGGCGTAGTCTTGACGAAAGCTGGACACCAGGCGTGGGGCTTGCTGCTCCCAGGCATCGAAGAGTCGGCGGGTGGCGTCGTCGACGAACAGCATCCAGAGCAGGTTACGTCGTTCCAGTGGCTGAGCCGAGAAGGCGAATACACGATCGGCGGCAGCGTTCCAGGCCAGCACATCCCACCGAAGATTGAGCACATAGGCGGGACGGTGCGACAGGTCGTCGAGCAGCCGTTGAGCCAGGTCGGGCATGCTGCACCAGGTCCGCTTGCTCTCGGTCGGTGGGCGTTGGTGGACGAGCAGGTACAGGTGGCGGCGTTCGGCGGCGTCCAGTCGCAATACGCGGGCGAGGCTATCCAGAAAGCCCGTGGAAACACCGATGTCGCGCCCTTGTTCCAGCCAGGTGTACCAGGTCACCCCGACGCCGGCCAACGCCGCGACTTCTTCTCGTCTCAGGCCTGGAGTGCGACGGCGGCTGCCGCGTGGCAGCCCCAGTGTTTCCGGTGACAGGCGTTCCCGGCGACTCTTCAGGAAGTCTGACAGTTCGGGGCGGGTGCGTGCCAAGCTGCGTGATGCGCCCATTCGGGTACTCGAAGTAATAGAATAATTGGTTAAATTGTAACCCTATAAACAAGCTCGGACCATAGCTCCTCCCATGAGGCCAAGAGCCTCGGAACCAAGGAGGAGTGATACATGCTGCACCGAGAACTATCGACGGCCGTGCTGGTCGCCGTCGGCGCCTTTGCCCTGGGGATGGCGTCCTACGCCACGGCGGGCTTGCTTCCCATGATCGCGACCGAATTGTCGGTTTCCGTGTCGTTGGCGGCCCAGCTGGTAACGGCCTTCACCCTGGCCTACGGACTGGGGTCGCCGCTCCTGGTGGCGGTCTTGCCGGCCCATCGACAACGCGCCGGGCTGCTTGGCGCCTTGGCGGTATTCGTGACCGCCAATGTCGCCAGTGCGCTGGCGGGAGGAATCGTGACCCTGGTCGCGTTGCGGGCCGTGGCTGGCGTTGGCGCCGGTGTCTATCTGGCCTTGGGCATTGCGGCGTCGGCGAGTCTGGTCGGAGAGCAGCGGCGGGGCCAAGCCATTGCCATCGTCATGGGGGGCATGGCCAGCGGGACCGTGCTGGGGGTGCCGGTGAGCCTGTTGTTGGCGGAGCGCCTGGGCTGGCAGGCCGCTTTCTGGCTGATCGCCATGCTGGGTGGGCTGACCCTGCTCGGCATGTTGTGGCGCCTGCCGCCGCTGCCCGAGACACCGGCGGTCTCCATGCGAAGCAAGCTGGCGGTCATGGCGGAGAGGCGTGTCGTCGCCATATTGGGTGTTTCGCTGCTCGCCGCCATCGCGAGTCTGGGGATGTACACCTTCATTGCCCCCTTCGTCGCGGCCTATGCCGAGGGGGAAGCGGTCTCGGTCACTCCCTATCTCTGGGTCTGGGGCATCGGTGGGGTGGCCGGTAGCTTTCTGGTCGGTACCGTCGTGGATCGAGTGAGGGGGCCCAGGGTCACGCTTGGCATCATGCTGCTGCTGACGTTATCGCTGCTTCTGCTGCCGTTGCTGGCACCGTATCGGCTGGCGCTGACGATGCTGCCGCTTGTCGTCTGGGGCGCCGTCGGCTGGGCGCTTCAAGTGCCGCAGAACGATGAGCTGTTCAAGGCGCGACGCACGGCCGGCGACGGCCACCTGGCGATCGCGCTGAACGAGTCGGCTCTGTACCTGGGCAGTGCCATCGGCTCGGCCGCCGGTGGGTTGATGCTCGCCATGCAGTGGCCGGTCTGGGGACTGGCCGCCGGAGCCGCCGCCGTCGCGGCACTCGGGGCGGTGTTGCAAGGCGTCCTGGTGATTCAGGAAGGACGGTGTGACGGGGAGGTCGACACGCCCATCGCCTGAGCCGGCCCCGCGACTTGCCGGCGTGACGAGTGGTTGGCACTGTCGGATTTTTCCTCCGAGTGGAGCTCGATATGTCGACGTTCTCCCGTGTTGCCCCGGATGCGGTGCCCATGCCGTTGTTGCTACTGGCGGATCCGTCCGAGGCTCACATTGTCACCTACCTCGAGGGAGCCCTGTGCTATCTGGCCAAGGATGAGGGGCTGGCGGTTGGCGCTTGCGCCCTCAACATCAATTGCACGGGCGTGCTGGAGCTGTTCAACATCGCCGTGGCGACCGAGGTACAGGCAAAGGGCCTTGGCACGGCGCTGCTCGAACACGTCATTGCCGATGTCCGGGCGCAGGGCTATGAGCGCATCGAACTCGGTACCGGCACCTTCGGACATCAACTGGCCTTCTACCAGCGTGTCGGCTTCCGGGTCGAGGCGGTGATCAAGGATCACTTTCTTGACCACTACGACGAACCGATCCATGAACAGGGCATTCAACACAAGGACATGCTGCGTCTGGGGTTGACGCTGTAGCATCGAGACAAAGAGGGACGGCGCCAAGGCCGTCCCTCTTTGTGTGCCGGTCACATCGGCTGGCTTACTTCACCCGCGGGTCCAGTTCGCCGCGCTCGTAGCGCAGGAACATCTCTTCGAGGTTGATCGGTTTGATCTTCGAGGCGTTGCCGGCGGTGCCGAAGGCTTCGTAGCGGGCCTTGCAGACCTCCTTCATGGCCGCGGTGCTGACCTTGAGGAATTTGCGCGGGTCGAACTCGGCCGGGTTCTCGGCCAGGAAGCGACGCACCGCGCCGGTGGAGGCCAGGCGCAGGTCGGTGTCGATGTTGACCTTGCGCACGCCGTGCTTGATGCCCTCGACGATCTCCTCGACCGGTACACCGTAGGTTTCGGGGATCTGCCCGCCGAACTCGTTGATCACTTCGAGCCACTCCTGAGGCACCGAGGAGGAGCCGTGCATCACCAGATGAGTCTCCGGGATGCGGGCATGGATCTCCTTGATGCGCTGGATGGAGAGGGTGTCACCGGTGGGCGGACGGGTGAACTTGTAGGCGCCGTGGCTAGTGCCGATGGCGATGGCCAGGGCGTCCACGTGGGTGGCCTTGACGAATTCGGCGGCTTCTTCGGGATCGGTGAGCAGCTGGTCATGGTCGAGCTTGCCCTCGGCGCCCACGCCGTCTTCCTCGCCGGCCATGCCGGTTTCCAGGCTGCCCAGGCAGCCCAGCTCGCCCTCGACGGACACGCCGCAGGCGTGGGCCATCTCGACGGTACGCCGGGTGACGTCGACGTTATAGTCGTAGCTGGCCGGGGTCTTGCCATCCTCGCCCAGCGAGCCGTCCATCATTACCGAGGAGAAGCCGAGCTGGATGGAGCGCTGGCAAACGGCGGGGCTGGTGCCGTGATCCTGGTGCATGGCCACCGGGATGTGCGGGAACTCCTCGACGGCAGCCAGGATCAGGTGCCGCAGGAAGGGCGCGCCGGCGTACTTGCGGGCGCCGGCGGAGGCCTGGACGATCACCGGGGAGTCGGTCTCGTCGGCGGCCTCCATGATGGCGCGCATCTGTTCGAGGTTGTTGACGTTGAAGGCCGGGACGCCGTAGCCGTGTTCGGCGGCGTGGTCCAGCATCTGGCGCATGCTGATCAGTGCCATGTTTCGTACCTGTCTAGCGTGATGGCGCCGCCCTCGGGGGCGGCGCTTCCTTTGAGTGTGGCTCGACGGCGTCCGAAGACGTGGCCGGGCGAGCGGGGGCCGCGTAGTCTATCAGGCCTTGTCGGCTGCCGCTTCCAGAGCGGATACGGCCGGCAGGGTCTTGCCCTCGACGTATTCGAGGAAGGCGCCGCCGCCGGTGGAGATATAGGAGACCCGCTCGGCGATGCCGTACTTGTCGATGGCCGCCAGGGTGTCGCCGCCGCCGGCGATGGAGAAGGCCTCGCTCTCGGCGATGGCCTGCGACAGCGCCTCGGTGCCGTGGCCGAACTGGTCGATTTCGAACACGCCCACCGGACCGTTCCACAGGATGGTGCCGTCGGCCTTGAGTTGTGCAGCGAGGCGTCCGGCGGTGTCGGGGCCGATGTCGAGGATCATCTCGTCATCGCCCACCTGGTCGACCGGCTTGGTCACGGCGGTGGCGCTTTCCGAGAACTCGGTGGCGACCACCACGTCGCTGGGCAGCGGGATCTCGACCTTGGCCATCAGCGCCTTGGCCTGGTCGATCAGGTCGGCCTCGTGCAGTGACTTGCCGACGTTGTAACCGGCTGCGGCGATGAAGGTGTTGGCGATGCCGCCGCCAACGATGATCCGGTCGCATTTCTCGGATAGTGCGGTGAGCACCTCGAGCTTGGTGGACACCTTGGAGCCGCCGACGATGGCGGTCATCGGGCGGGCCGGGGTGGCCAGGGCCTTTTCCAGGGCCTCGAGTTCCTGCGCCAGCAGCGGGCCAGCACAGGCCTCGGGGGCGAAGCGGGCCACGCCATGGGTGGAGGCCTGGGCGCGGTGAGCCGTGCCGAAGGCGTCCATCACGTAGACGTCACACAGCGCGGCGTACTGCCTGGCCAGCGCCTCGTCGTCCTTCTTCTCGCCGCGGTTGAAGCGCACGTTTTCGAGCAGCGCGACCTCGCCCTCGACGAGTTCGATCTGGCCGTCGAGGTAGTCCTTGACCAGGCCCACCCGGCGCTCGAGCAGTTCACCGAGGTGGTCGGCCACCGGGGCCAGGGAGAATTCCTCGGCGGGTTCGCCTTCGGTGGGGCGGCCCAGGTGGCTCATCAGCATCACCCGGGCGCCTGCCTCGAGCGCCGCCTGGATGGTCGGCAGGGCCGCCCGCAGGCGGGCATCGCTGGTCACCTTGCCGTGCTTGACGGGCACGTTCAGGTCCTCGCGGATCAGCACGCGCTTGCCGCGGAGGTCGAGGTCGGTCATCTTGCGCACGTTCATGGAAGCAGGTTCCTCGTCTGGGAAAGCCGAAGGGAAATCAAGCGTCGGAGGGCGGCACCGGCCCCAGTCGGGCGATGCGGCCGGTGACGTCGAGCATGCGGTTGGCGAAGCCCCACTCGTTGTCGAACCAGCACAGCATTTTGATCAGGCGGCCGCCGGCCACCCGGGTCTGGGTGGCGTCCACGATACCGGAGCGCGGATCGTGGTTGAAGTCGACCGAGGCCATGGGCTCCTCGGTGTAGCCGAGCAGCCCGGAAAGCCGGCTGGCGCTGGCCTCGCGCAGCAGGGCGTTGACGGTCTCGGCGTCGGTGTCGGTGCGCACGCACAGCGACAGGTCCATGGCCGAGACGTTGATGGTCGGCACGCGCATGTGCAGGCACTCGAAACGCTCGGCCAAGTGCGGCATCAGGCGATTGATGCCCCGGGCCAGGCCGGTATCCACGGGCACGATGGAGTGCATCGCCGAGCGGGTCAGGCGCAGGTCGGTCTGGTGGTAGGCGTCGATCACCGGCTGGTCGTTCATCGCCGAGTGGATGGTGGTGGTCACGCCGTGCTCCAGGCCCAGGGCCTCGTCGAGCACCGTCAGCACCGGTACCAGGCAGTTGGTGGTGCAGGAGGCCGCGGAGATCACCCGGCAGCCCGGGGTCAGGTCGGCATCGTTGATGCCAGTGACGATGGTGGCGTCGACATCGCTCTCGGCGGGCTGGGAAAACAGCAGGCGCCCGGCGCCGGCGGCCAGGTGGCGTTCGGCGGTGGCGCGATCCTTGAAGCTGCCGGAGCATTCCAGCACCAGATCGATGCCGAGTTCGTCCCAGGGCAACCGGCTCGGGTCAGGCTCGGAAAGCACCCGGATCGGACGGCCGTCGATCACCAGATGATCGCCGTCGGCCTCGACGTGGCCGGGAAAGCGGCCATGGGTGGTATCGTAACGCGTCAGATAGGCGATGGTGTCCAGCCCTGACAGCTCATTGATGGCCACCACTTCGAGATCGGGCTCGCGACGCTCGATGAGCGCGCGCAGTACGCACTGGCCGATGCGGCCGTAACCGTTGATGGCGATGCGGTGAGCCATGAGGTGCCTCGAAACAAGCTGACGCCGGGAAACTCGAGCTCGCGATTCTAGCGCAAATCCATCCTCGCGTCCCGGGGCTGGACGCGATCTTCCGGCTTCGGCAGTCTGTGGCGGGCGACCCGCATTCGATGGCCGGGCCAGAGCTAGGACACTAGGCTAGATGGTGCATCCCCGTTATCCGTCGAACCACCAAGGAGAGGAAACGCACAATGACCGATATCACACGGCTGCTCGGCGATGAGGCGGACAGCCTGTTGAACCATGAGTGTCGGGGTGTCCCGGCCGGGTCGATCCACCAGCCGGGGCCGGACTTCATCGACCGCGTGATGGCCGATAGCGATCGCAGCCCCCAGGTGCTGCGCAATCTGCAGGCCATCTATGATCATGGCCGCCTGGGTGGCACCGGCTACGTCAGCATCCTGCCGGTCGACCAGGGTATCGAGCACTCGGCCAGTGCCTCGTTCGCGCCCAATCCGCTCTACTTCGATCCTGCCAACATCGTCGAGCTGGCCATCGAGGGCGGCTGCAACTGCGTGGCCTCGACGCTCGGTGGCCTGGCCTCGGTGGCGCGCCGCTACGCCCACAAGATCCCGATGATGGTGAAGCTCAACCACAACGAGACGCTGACCTACCCGGCGGTCTACGACCAGACCCTGTTCGGTCAGGTCGAGCAGGCGCATGCCATGGGCTGCGTGGCGGTGGGTGCGACCATCTATTTCGGCTCGCCCGAGAGTCGCCGCCAGATCACCGAGATCAGCGAGGCCTTCGAGCGGGCCCACCAGCTGGGCATGGTCACGGTGCTGTGGGCCTATCTGCGCAACCCGGCGTTCAAGAAGGATGGCAGCGACTATCATGTCGCGTCCGATCTTACCGGTCAGGCTATCCACATGGCGGCGACGATCAAGGCCGACATCGTCAAGCAGAAGCTGGCCGAAAACAACGGCGGCTACCGGGCGGTCGGGTTCGGCCATACCCATGACAAGGTCTACGACGAACTGACCTCCGACAATCCCATCGATCTGGCGCGCTATCAGGTGGCCAACTGCTACATGGGGCGTATCGGCCTGATCAACTCGGGCGGTGGTTCCAAGGGGCATTCCGACCTGGGCGAGGCGGTGCGCACCGCGGTGATCAACAAGCGTGCCGGTGGCATGGGGTTGATCTCCGGTCGCAAGGCGTTCCAGAAGCCCATGGCCGAAGGCGTCGAGTTGCTCAATGCCATTCAGGATGTGTATCTGGACGACGGCATCACGATCGCCTGATAGAAGATCAGAGCTTCTGAGGTGTAAGTCTCGGTGACGCGAAAGGGCGCGGCCAGTTGGCCGCGCCCTTTGTTTTGATGAGTTCATGAAGGTTGCCGGGTCGATGGCCTTATAGCTTCTTCTGAAGCCCCGCAGATCAGAGATGTCGCCCGGGGCTGATCCGTCGACAGGTCTCCGAGGGGGCGCTGTGAACCCTTCCCTGGGCGCTACCGATGCCATTCATGGCATCGGACCCCCTCTTCGACCTGTCGACGGCGCCCCTCTGTTGCTTCAGTCCTCGGCGTCGTCCAGCAGCTGTTCGGCTTCCTCGACGACGTTGTCGGCGGTGAAGCCGAAGTGCTTGAACAGGTCGCCGGCGGGGGCGGACTCGCCGAAGGTGGTCATGCCGATGACGCGGCCCTCGAGGCCGACGTACTTGTGCCACAGGTCCGGGTGAGCGGCCTCGATGACCAGGCGGTTGCCGACCTCGGCGGGCAGCACGGCCTGACGGTAGGCGGCGTCCTGGGCGTCGAAGACATCGGTGGACGGCATGGAGACCACGCGCACCTGGCGGCCTTTGCCGGCGAGGGCGGTGGCGGCGTCCATGGCCAGGCCGACCTCGGAGCCGGTGGCGATGAGGATCAGCTCGGGCGTGCCAGCGCTGTCCTTGAGAATGTAGCCACCTCGCTGGATATCGGCGAGCTGCTGCTTGTCGCGTTCCTGATGGGGCAGGTTCTGACGCGACAGCACCAGGGCGGTGGGCCCGGCCTGGCGCTTGAGGGCGGCGTTCCAGGCGGCGGCGGTCTCCACGGCGTCGCAGGGGCGCCAGGTCGACATGTTGGGCGTGGTGCGCAGGCTGGTCAGCTGCTCGATCGGCTGGTGGGTGGGGCCGTCCTCGCCCAGGCCGATGGAGTCGTGGGTGAACACGTAGACGCTGCGCACGCCCATCAGGGCCGACATGCGCACGGCGTTGCGCATGTAGTCCATGAAGATCAGGAAGGTCGCGGCATAGGGCACGAAGCCGCCATGCAGGGCGATGCCGTTGGCGATGGCGGCCATGCCGAACTCGCGCACGCCATAGTGCAGGTAGTTGCCGTCGGGGGCGCCTTCCTGCGAGCCCTCGGGGCCGATCACCTTGGCACCGTTCCACACGGTCAGGTTGGAGGGCGCCAGGTCGGCGCTGCCGCCGAGCAGCTCGGGCAGCTGCGGGCCGAGCTCGTTGAGGCAGGCCAGCGAGGCCTTGCGCGAGGCGGTGGTCTCGGCCTTGTCCTGGGCCTGCTCGATCAGCGCTTCGCTGCTCAGCTCGGCGGGCAGCTCGCCCTGCTGGCGGCGCAGGAACTCGCGGGCCAGCTCCGGGTGTTCCTCGGCATAGCGCTCGAAGCGGGCCTGCCAGTCGGCCTGGCGTTGCTGGCCGACCTCGGTGGCATCCCAACCCTGGTAGAGCGCCTCCGGCACATGGAAGGGCGCATGCGGCCAATCCAACTGCTCGCGAGCCGCGGCGACCTCGTCCTCGCCGAGTGCCGCGCCGTGGCAGGACTCCTTGCCCTGCTTGTTGGGCGCGCCGAAGCCGATCACCGTCTTGCAGATGATCAGGCTGGGCTTGTCGTCATGGCTGCGGGCGAGCTCGATGGCGGCCTTGACCTCCTCGGGCTTGTGGCCGTCGACGTTGGGCACCACGTGCCAGCCGTAGGCCTCGAAGCGCTTGGCGGTGTCATCGGTGAACCAGCCCTTGACCTCGCCGTCGATGGAGATGCCGTTGTCGTCATAGAAGGCGACCAGCTTGCCGAGCTGCTGAGTGCCGGCCAATGAGGCGACCTCATGGGAGATGCCTTCCATCAGGCAGCCGTCGCCGACGAAGCAGTAGGTGTGATGGTCGACGATGGTGTGGCCGGGGCGGTTGCACTGGGCGGCCAGGGTACGCTCGGCGATGGCCAGGCCGACGGCATTGGCCAGGCCCTGGCCGAGGGGACCGGTGGTGGTCTCGATGCCCGGCGCATAGCCGTACTCGGGATGACCGGCGGTCTTCGAATGCAGTTGACGGAAGTTCTGCAGCTGCTCGAGGCCGAGCTCGTAGCCGGTGAGGTGCAGCAGCGAATAGAGCAGCATGGAGCCGTGGCCGTTGGACAGCACGAAGCGGTCACGGTCGGGCCAGTGCGGATCGGCCGGGTTGTGCTGAAGGAAATCGTTCCACAACACCTCGGCGATGTCGGCCATGCCCATGGGGGCACCGGGGTGCCCGGAGTTGGCCTTCTGGACGGCATCCATGGAGAGGGCGCGAATGGCGTTGGCCAGTTCGAAACGGGATGGCATTAGGTGGCTCCTGGATCAAAGGCGGTCGGCGATGCGCTGTTCGAGGCTTGCCTGGTCGTCGGCGAAGCGGCGAATACCCTCGGCGAGCTTGTCGTTGGCCATGGCATCCTGGTTATGGCCCCAGCGGAACGCCGTTTCATCGAGTGGCGTCGGCCGTTGGCCGCCGGCTCTTTCCATCGTGACGCCAGGTGTCACCTCGTCGTCGCTGGCGGCCAGCTCCTCGAGCAGTGCCGGCGAGATGGTCAGCCGTGGGCAGCCGGCCAGCGCCAGCACCTGGCCGACGGTGCGGAAGCTGGCACCCATCACCACGGTGTCATAGCCGCCTCGTCCGGCGCGCTGACAGACGTTGCGGACGAAACGCACGCCGGGATCCTCGTCCGGTGTGTAGTCGCGCCCGGTGGCCTGCTTGTACCAGTCGGTGACCCGGCCGACGAAGGGCGAAACGAGAAAGACACCGGCATCGAAGCAGGCCTGGGCCTGGGCGTCGCTGAACAGTAGCGTCAGGTTGCAGTTGATGCCTTCCTTCTCCAGCACCTCGGCGGCACGGATGCCTTCCCAGGTCGCGGCCAGCTTGATCAGCACCCGCTCGCGGCCAATGCCGCGCTGTTCGTAGAGCGCGATCAATTCGTGCGCCTTGTCGATACTGGCTCGGGTGTCGAAGGACAGCCGGGCGGCGACCTCGGTGGACACCCGGCCCGGCACGACCTTGGCGATCTCGCCGCCCATGGCCACGGCCAGTCGATCGACGGCCCGGGCGGCCAGCGCCGGCTTGTCACCCTGCGCAGGCAGCTCGGCCAGTTCCTGCTCGATCAGCGGCTGGTAGCCGGGCATGTCGAAGGCCTTGAGGATCAGGGACGGATTGGTGGTGGCATCCTGGGGCTGGTAGCGCCGGATGGCATCCAGGTCGCCGGTGTCGGCGACGACCAGGGAGTGTTGCTTGAGGGCATCGAGTCGTGAAGCCATGGGTTCTCCACCGGATCAATGGGCGAGGGACGCCCGGACGGTGGCGGGCACCGTCCGGGCGGAGGGTCTGGGAACGGGGCCGCGAGACGTCAGGCGGCGGCTTTTTCGAGATGTCGCTCGGCGCTGTCGGCGAGCCGGACCAGCAGCAGTCGGCAGGATACGGCACCGGCGTCGAGGTGACCCCTGGAGCGTTCCCCGAGCCGGGCGGCGCGGCCGATGCGGGCCTCCAGTTCTCGGGTGGACTCGCAGCCGCGCTCGGCCCCCTGACGCAGACCCTCCAGGGCGGCCGGAAAGTCCTCGCCGCTTTCGGCGGCGCGACGGTAGTCGTCGACTGCGGGGACCAGGGTGTCGAGCAGGCACTTGTCGCCCACCTGGGCGTCGCTGATGCCCTGGAGGGCGGTCAGGCCGCCGGTCAGCATATCGCCGAAGGCCCTGGCATCGAGGGCATCGCGCTCCTTGATGGCGTTGCTCATGCCGAGAAAGAGGCTGCCGTAGAGCGGGCCCATGGAGCCGCCGATCGATCCCATCAGAGTGGTGGCGAGGGTGCCCAGTGCCTTCGAGAAGCCCAGCGACTGGCCCTGGATCGATTCGCCGCACAGGCGAAAGCCCTTGGCCATGTTGATGCCGTGGTCGCCGTCGCCGATGGCGCCATCGACCTCGCTCAGGTAATTGCGGTTTTCGACAATGACATCGACGAGCGCCTCGAGGATGTCGGTGCCGTGAGATGTGTCCAGATATTGCATGGGAGGCTCCCGGGTGTAGAGGCGCTCAGCGCGTGATCGCCAGCGAACGGGCCGGCGCGTCGACGAGGGGCTTGAGCTCGTCGTCGAGCTTCATCACCGTCAGGGTGGCGCCCATCATCTCCAGCGAGGTGAAATAATTGCCGATATCGGCGCGGTGCACGGTAATGTTCTCGGCCTCGAGGCGGTCGGCAATGTGGGCGTAGAGCAGGTTGAGTTCCATGTTCGGCGTGGCGCCGAGCCCCGAGACCAGGACAGCCACGTCGCCGCCGGCGAAGTCCTGGTCGGCGAGTACCGGGTCGCACATCGATCTGGCCATCGAGGTGGCATCGGTGAGCGGAGCCACTTCGATCCCCGGCTCGCCATGGTGACCGATGCCGAGCTCCATGTGGCCGGGTTCGATCGAGAAGTTGGGCTTGCCGTTGGCAGGGATGGTGCAGCTACTCAAGCCGATGCCGATGCTCGAGCAGGCGTCGACGGCCTTCTGGGCCAGGCGAATCACTTCGGCCAGATCGTCGCCGCGAGCGGCGGCGGCACCTCCCACTTTCCACATCATGATCTCGCCGGCCACCCCTCGCCGCTTGTCGCGCTGATCGGCGGGGGCTGAGGCGACATCGTCCCTGGCGACGACCGTCTTGACGTCGATGCCTTCCATTTCCGCCATCTGGCGCGCCATCTTCACGTTCATGTTGTCGCCGGCGTAGTTGCCATACAGGCAGGCGACGCCGCGCCCCCGGTCGGCGGCTCGAAAGGCATCGAGAAAGGCATCCGCGGTGGGTGAGGAGAAAATTTCGCCGATCGCCACGGCATCGCACAGCCCTTCGCCGACGTAGCCCAGGAAGGCGGGCTCGTGCCCGGAACCGCCGCCGGTGACCACGCCGACCTTCTCGGGTGTCTCGCCGGCGTACTTGAGCACCCGGGGATGATCGGTGGCGGCATAGAGCGAGGGGGACGCTCTCAGATAGCCGCGGACCGCGTCATCCACCACGTTGTCGGGGTCGTTGATGATGCGCTGCATGGCGTATTCCTCAGGTTGTGGATTGTTGTCATCGGGGCATGCCTGGATCCCCGGGTGAACATCATGCTGTCGTTGCGTCGGCCCGGCCAGCGGCAGGGCGATGACGAGTTAAACCCATAAATGTTCGATCGATGATCAAATGTTTAGGCTTGTCATCGAGATGTGTCAAGGCCAAGGGAGTGTGGGCGGGTGCGACTTTGGTCGTCACCACTTTTGTCCGACGCCCGATTGATCGTTTATATGTTTGATATTGTTTGATTTTTTAAAGGTCTTTGATATCTCCCGGTGTTTGTCATGCGGTTGCCGCCCTTGTGTTCAGATGATTTTTGGGGTTTACAAATGATCGGTAGCTGATACTTTGAACGCGAAAGGCCGTCGGCGCTGGGTCGATGGCCGGCTACCAGGAGTGCTATCCATGTCTGATTCAACCATGGCCGCGCGGGCGGCAGTGCGCATCGCCCTGGGGGGAGACGAGGCGGCATTCGAGCTCAAGGCGGCGTTGGTCGAGCACGTTCGCTCCTTGGGGTTCGAGGCAGTGGATTTCGGTACCTATAATGCCGAGCCGGTGCTCTACCCCGATATCGCGGTGCGTGTGGCGCGGGCCGTCGCGGTGGGAGAGGTCGACCGAGGGGTGCTGGTGTGCGGTACCGGTATCGGGGTCGCGATCTCGGCCAACAAGGTGCCGGGCATTCGTGCGGCTCAGGCGCATGACACCTATTCGGCGATCAAGGCGCGCTCGAGCAATGATGCCCAGATCGTGGCCCTGGGGTCTCGGGTCGTCGGGGTGGAGCTGGCCAAGAGCATCGTCACCGCTTTTCTCGGCGCCGATTTCGGCGGGGGCGCCTCCAGTGAGAAGGTGGCGCGTATCGCCGACTACGAGCGGGAGTTCTCGCGCGGTTCGCCGAGCGCTTGATCACTGAGGGTTCGACTGATCGCTGTGGTATCTTGTGCCGGTCGCCAGCCACGGATCGCATGAGGCCACCGCTATGAACGAGCGCGTCGAAAACGCCGACATCGCGTTGATGACCGAGATCGCCACTCTCTATTACGTGGAGGGCGAGACGCAGGAAGTCATTGCCAATCGCCTGGGCATCTCGCGGGTCAAGGCGGGTCGCCTGCTCAAGCGGGCGCACGCCGAGGGCATCGTCGATGTGCGGGTACGCCAGCACCCCTCGGTGAGCGCCGAAATCGAGCAGGAATTGATACGCCGCTTCGGCGTCAAGCGTGCCCTGGTGGCGCTGGATCATGCGGACCCGGATGTGCAGCGCTCGGGGGTGGCCAGCCTGGTCGCCGATCATCTGTCGCGGACGTTGCACGATGGTTCCATCGTCGCCGTGGGTATGGGGCGCAATGTCGGTGCCGTGGCGGACAATGTCTTCGACCAGGGTGAGCGCAAATGCTCGTTCGTCTGCGCGATCGGAGGTTCGTTGCGGGCCGGCGAGTACATGAACCCTGATCATATCTGTCGACGCCTGGCGATGAAGTTTGGCGGCGACAGCGAGACGCTCTATGCGCCGGCCCTGGTGCAGAATCCCGAGCTGCGTGATGCCATGTACGAGAACTCCACCGTGCGACAGACGCTGGATCGTGCGCGGCGCGCCGACACGGCGCTGATCGGGGTGGGGGATCTCAGTGAGGACAGTAACATGGTGCGCATGGGGTGGTTTTCGCCGCAGGAAATCGCCGAGGCTCGGCTGTCGGGCACAGTGGGCGACATGATGGGGTATGACTTCATCGACTTGCACGGCCAGCCTGCGCGCACGCCGATGCAGGGACGGGTGATCGGCCTGACCATCGGGGATCTGGCACGGATTCCCGATGTCGTCGCCATTGCCAGTGAAAACACCAAGGCCGCCGGCATCCTGGGGGCGCTGCGGACCGGTGTGATCGATACCCTGGCCACCAGTGTCACCAATGCGCATACCATCCTGCGCCTCGATGAGGCGACGCCTGCCGCAGCAACCGGCGAATCTTGAATGATCATATGTTCACATTGATGATCCAGTGAACACCTATTTTTTGGCTGCCATTCGTGCTCCACTCTTGATCGTTGTTTCTCCCTCTCCATTAAAACCAATAAAAACAATATATTAAAAAGTACCCCTAAAGTATTAGGCAAAAAATCCAGTGAGTTCGTTGACCCGGCTATACTGAAAAGCGTTAATTCATTTGAGCAACACAAGATCAAATGATAAGCCAGCGCGAGCTCAGTGGAGGCCCTCATGAACGACACTCTCCCCCAAACCACGACCGCGGATGCCACCATCCCCGACACCATGAGCGCCATCGTGGCCTATGCCCCGGGTGACTACCGGCTGGAACAAGTGGCGGTGCCGGAAGTCGGCGAGAAGGAAATCCTGATCAAGGTGGAGGCCTGTGGGATCTGCGCCGGCGACCTCAAGGCCTTCGAAGGCGCGCCCAGCTTCTGGGGTGACGAGGAGCAGCCGGCCTATATCAAGGCGCCGATGATTCCCGGGCACGAGTTCATCGGGCATGTGGTCAAGATGGGGCCCGGGGCTCAGGGCTTCGAGGTCGGTGACCGCATCATCTCCGAACAGATCGTACCGTGCTGGGACTGCCGTTTTTGCCATCGTGGCCAGTACTGGATGTGCGAGCGACATGATGTCTATGGCTTCCAGCACAACGTCAATGGCGGCATGGCCGAGTACATGAAGTTCCCCGCCGAGGCGATCAATCACAGGCTGCCGGACGACCTGCCCATGGAGAAGGCCGTGCTCGCCGAGCCGTATGCTTGTTCCATGCACGCCGTGAAGCGTGCCCAGATCGAGCTGGGCGACGTCGTCGTGCTGTCCGGTTCCGGCACCCTAGGGCTCGGCATGATCGGCCCGATCAAGAAGTCCGGCCCCTCTCGGCTGGTAGTGCTGGACCTGAACCCCGAACGATTGGAACTGGCAAAACGGTTCGGAGCCGATGTGGTGCTCAATCCCGCCGAGGACGATGTGGTGTCGATCATCAAGGAGATGACCGGCGGCTACGGTTGCGACATCTATATCGAGGCTACCGGCGCGCCCAAGTCGGTGGAGCAGGGGCTGTCGATGCTGCGCAAGCTCGGACGGTTCGTGGAGTTCAGCGTCTTCAAGGATCCGGTGACGGTGGACTGGAGCATCATCAGTGACCGCAAGGAGCTCGATGTGCTGGGAGCCCACCTGGGGCCTTATTGTTATCCGCTGGTGATCGAGGGGCTCGAGAATGGCGATTGCCCGACCGAGGACGTGGTGACCCACACACTGCCGCTGGCGCGTTTCCACGATGGCATCGAGTTGATGAGACACGACAAGCAGGCTCTCAAGGTCGTCCTGATCCCGGGCGAGTGAGGCACGTTGCCCGGCGCCGATGGAGCCGGGATAGCCAGTGAACAACAAGAGGTCGCTTCATCATGAGTTCACCAGTCGATGCCGGGTCGGTGCCTCGCGCCGGAAAGAGACGAGGACGTGTCGCTGTCATGGCCGTTGCGGTCGTCGTGCTGGCGGCCATGGTACTGGACACGACGGTGGTACCGATTGGCTCGCAGCAGGAAGACGGGTTTTCCGCCGAGCGTTACGGCACCAAGCAATTTCCTGTCATACGTGAAAGCGTCGAAGAACGGGCCGTGGAAGCCGCTGAGCTGTCGGCCGCCGTTGCCGAGGACAAGGCCGCGGCCGGGGAGCGCTATGGTGTACCGGCGGGCATCGGGCCGGTGGTGCCCGTGACCTTCACCGGGGTGGTCGGTGAGGGCAAGGCCGGGGTCTATTCGGTCGACGTCGAAGGCGTTCCCGATGACCTGACGATCCGCGTGCAGACCGGCCCGGCCATCAATGGCTCCGACCTGCGGGATGCCACCGGCGACATCGAGTTCGGCCAGTTCACCAACCAGATCGAATATCAGAATGCCGGCGCGGCGATCAACGACGCGATGAAGGCACAGGTGCTCTCGGCGCTCGATACCGATGCCCTGGTCGGCGAGACGGTTTCGGTCACCGGGGTCTTCAAGTTGATCAATCCGAATAACTGGCTCGTGACGCCTGTCAGCTTGAGCGTGCAGTGAGCGAGCCCTATCCATGACGGACGAATCTGCCATGAGCCACAACGATGATACGCCCCGGGAGGACGTCGCCGGCGAGGCCATTCTATCGGCGCGCCATGTCGCCAAGTCCTTCGGTAATGTCCACGCCCTGAAAGCGGTGAACTTCGATGTGCACCGCGGTCAGGTCACGACCCTGTTCGGCGAGAATGGCGCCGGCAAGTCGACGCTGATGAAGATCCTGTCGGGGGTGATTCGACCCACGTCCGGCGAGATTCTGCTCGAGGGCCGGGCGGTGAGCTTCGCCTCGACGAGCGAAGCGCAGCGGCTCGGCATCTCGATCATTCACCAGGAACTGAGCCTGGCGCCGAATCTCAGCGTTCGCGACAACATCTTCATGGGGCGCGAGTTGGGCGGGTCGACCGGTGTCGATTACACCGAGGAAGAACGCCAGACGCGCCTGCTGATGGAGGAGCTCGACGAGCCCATCGATCCGCTGACCCCCGTGGAGGAGCTGCGCCTGGGGCAGCAGCAGATCGTCGAGATTGCCCGGGCGCTGTCGGCGAATTCGCGCATCCTGATCATGGACGAGCCGACCTCGGCACTCTCCGCCACGGAGGTGGAAGTGTTGTTCCGGGTCATCCGCGACCTCAAGCAGCGCGGGGTCTCGATCGTCTACATCTCTCACCATCTCGAGGAAGCGCTCACGATCACCGACCACGCGGTGGTGCTGCGCGATGGCATCATGACGGCCTATGCCCCGCGTCGGGACATCGATCTGGAATGGATCGTGCGCAACATGGTCGGTGAGGGCTTCGATCTCGGTTCGCCGCCCACCGGCTACGAGATGGGCGACGTCGCACTGTCGCTGCGCGAGGTGTCGGTGCCGGATGCCACGGTACCGGGACGTTCGGCGGTCGATCACCTGTCCCTCGATGTCCGTGCGGGCGAGATCGTCTGTATCTATGGCTTGATGGGGGCGGGGCGCACCGAGCTGCTCGAGAGTGTCGCCGGGCGCATCCCGCTGACGGAAGGTGAGGTCATGCTCGACGGCCATGACGTCTCGCGCCTGAGCATCGCCGAGCGGATCGATCAGGGCCTGGTGCTGGTGCCCGAGGACCGGCAGCGCGACGGACTGGTGCAGACGATGTCGGTCGGCGAGAACCTGTCGCTGGCCAGTATCGGAGCCTTCACCCGTGGGCTGTTCACGTCGCGGCGGCGGGAGAGCGACGTCGTCGCGTCATCCATCCGCAATGTACATATCAAGACCGACGGCGGGGAGGCCGGCATCGGCTCTCTGTCGGGCGGGAATCAGCAGAAGGTCGTCATCGGCAAGATGCTGGCCACCAACCCCCGGGTCGTGCTGCTCGACGAGCCGAGCCGAGGCATCGATATCGGCGCCAAGGCCGAGGTCTTCGGGCTGCTCAGTGAAGGCGCCCGCCAGGGTCTCGCCGTCGTCTTCTCGACGTCCGAGGTCGGCGAATGTCTGAGCATTGCCCACCGGGTCGTGGTCATGAGCCGAGGGCGGATCGTGGCGGAGTTCGGGGCCGGTGTCACCAAGGCTGAGATCATGGCCGCCTCGGGCGAATCCGTGGCCGCGTAAACCTTATAAATAGTAATAGCGGAGTGCATGATAATGACGGATACCAGCCAAACTGCCGGCTCCCGCAGAGAGGGCCTCGACCTGGGGCGCCTGCTGCTCGAGGGCCGCGCCTTCTTCGCCCTGATCGCGATCATCGTCATTTTCTCGATCCTGTCGCCGGTCTACTTCTCGGTGGACAACTTCCTGACCATGTCGTCTCACGTGGCCATCTTCGGCCTGCTGTCGATCGGCATGCTGCTGGTCATCCTCACGGGGGGCATCGATCTGTCCGTGGGCTCGACGCTGGGGTTCGCGGGCGTCTTCGCCGGCTTTCTGATGCAGGGAGTGTCGTTCGAGATCTTCGGGGTGGTGGTCTATCCGCCGGTATGGGCGGTGGTCATCCTGACCTGCGCCATGGGGGCCTTCGTCGGTGCGATCAACGGCGTGCTCATCGCCTACTTCAAGGTGCCGGCGTTCGTCGCGACCCTGGGCATGCTCTATGTGGCCCGCGGCGTCGCCCTGCTGATGACCGATGGCCTCACCTACAACAACCTCGGCGGTAGTCCCGAGCTCGGCAATACCGGCTTCGATTGGCTCGGTTTCAACCGCTTGTTCGGCATTCCCGTCGGCGTACTGGTTCTGGCAGCCGTGGCGATCGTCGCTCTGCTGGCGTTGACCCGGACGCCGTTCGGGCGTTGGGTCTACTCGACCGGCGGCAATGCCCGGGCGGCGGAGCTGTCGGGGGTGCCGGTCAAGCGCGTACAGGTGTCCGTCTATGTGCTGTCGGGCATCTGCGCCGCCATCGCCGGGCTGGTGCTGTCGTCACAGCTGACCTCTGCCGGACCGACGGCAGGGACCACCTACGAATTGACCGCCATCGCCGGGGTGGTCATCGGCGGGGCGGCATTGACCGGCGGACGTGGCAACGTGCGGGGCACCCTGCTCGGGGCCTTCGTGATCGGCTTCCTTTCGGATGGCCTGGTGATCATCGGCGTCTCATCCTACTGGCAAACCGTGTTCACCGGCGCCGTCATTGTCCTCGCCGTGCTGCTCAACAGCATCCAGTACAGCGGTCGGAAGAAGCGCTCGACGTCTTCCGACGGCACAGCCTCCTCTCCGCAACGAGAGGCCAAGTCCCGCGGGGCGGAACCCGCCGCGGAAAGCACTGCCGTGAACCCGGCATCACAATCATAAGACCCAAGGGTGACCACTATGCTCATGAAAGGAAAACGCCTGCTGATCGCCGCCCTCGCCGTGACCGCGCCATTGGTGGCCGGTGTCGCCGCGGCCCAGGACAAAGGGCTCATTTCGATCATCGTCAACGATACCTCGAACCCCTACTGGTTCACCGAAGGCAAGATCGCCGAGGCCACCGCCGAGGAGCTCGGTTACGAGGCCAACGTGAGTTCCCACACCGGCGATACCAATACCGAAAGCAACCAGGTCGATACTGCGATCACCAACCAGGCCAAGGCCATCATCCTCGACCCCGCCAATGCGGATGGCTCGATCGGTGCGGTGCGCAAGGCAGTCGATGCCGGCATACCGGTGTTCATCGTCAATGCCGAGATCAACCAGCAGGGTCTGGCCAAGGCGCAGCTGGTTTCCAACAATGCCCAGGGGGCGGCCCTGGGGGCCCAGCAATGGGTACAGAGCGTCGGCGACGAGGCGGCGTATGTGGAACTGAAGGGGGCACCTTCCGACAACAATGCCGCCACCCGCTCGAATGGCTATGACACCGTGCTCAGCCAGTATCCGAGCCTGGAGCTGGCTGCCTCGGACGTGGCCAACTGGGACCGTACCCAAGGCTATAGCAAGACGCAGAGCATGCTGCAGGCCAATCCCGATATCGATGGCGTGATCAGCGGCAACGACGAAATGGCCCTGGGTGCCATCGCGGCACTGAAGGAGGCCGGCAAGCTCGAAGGCGTGGTGGTCGGTGGTTTCGACGGCTCGCCGGACGCCGTGGAGGCGGTCAGGGCCGGAGAGATGGCCTATACGGTGCTGCAGCCGGTCGCCATCTTCGCCGAGGCGTCAGTGCGCATGGCCGACAAGTTCATTCGTACCGGTGAGACCGGTCTCGAGAGCGAGAAAAAACTTTTCGATTGCATGCTGATCACCAAAGAGAACGTGGATCAGTACACCGACCCCTTCGTGCTCGAGCAATAACTCGGACGATTGCCAGGACGGAGTATCCGCTTCTGGCATGTCGAGCCTCAGGCGCCGCCAGGGTTTCTGGCGGCGTTTTTTGACGATACGCCTTGTCAGGCGTCGATCAGCTTGCGTGTCTGACGCAGGTTTTCCAGCGTCTGGGCACAGGCTTCGGCGGCCTCGCGGCCCTTGGTCACGAAGTGCTCATGGAAGAACGCCGTGTGAGTGGCGTGCTCGTGGAAGTGGTGCGGGGTGAGCACCACCGACAGCACCGGTACCTCGGTGTCGAGCTGGACTCTCATCATGCCGTCGACGACCGCCTGGGCGACGAAGTCGTGGCGATAGATGCCGCCGTCGACCACGAAGCCGGCGCCGACGATGGCGTCGAAGCGACCGCTTCTGGCCAGCAGCTTGGCTTGCAACGGGATTTCGTAGGCGCCCGCGACGCTGAAGGTCTCGACGTGCTCGTGCTCGATTCCATGCTGCTCGGCGAGGGTGGCGATGAAGGCCTCTCGAGCCTGGCCCACGATGTCGCTGTGCCAGCTGGCCTGGATAAAGGCGATGCGGGGGGAGTGATCGGTATTCGACTGATTCATGGTCTGCCTCATTACGTTACCAGAATCAGGGCATGCGGAACCCTCGCCGGGCTGACGGTGGTGACTGGCGACACGAAAGCATCGCAAGTACGGGTCGCCTCGTCCAAGGTGCCGTTCTCTTTCATCCGGACTGTCACCGTCGGCTTCGGCGTTTCACCGAATCTGCTGACCCCGATGTTCGTTGCGCTGCAGCGATATCGGGCGCTCGCGGGCTTGTGCGCGCCTTCTCTGTCACTGAAGGGAAGGGCGCCATCACCGCCGGTGGGGACTTTCACCCCGCCCTGAGAACAGTGGCCATATGTGGCCGTGCTCTATTCTACGTATGCCAGCGAGCGGGCGCCAGATGTCACCCGGGGCTGATCCGTCGACAGGTCTCCGAGGGGGCGCTGTGAACCCTTCCCTGGGCGCTACCGATGCCATTCATGGCATCGGACCCCCTCTTCGACCTGTCGCCGGCGCCCCTCTGTTGCTTCAGTCCTCGGCGTCGTCCAGCAGCTGTTCGGCTTCCTCGACGACGTTGTCGACGGTGAAGCCGAAGTGCTTGAACAGGTCGCCGGCCGGGGCGGACTCGCCGAAGGTGGTCATGCCGATGACGCGGCCCTCGAGGCCGACGTACTTGTGCCACAGGTCCGGGTGAGCGGCCTCGATGACCAGGCGGTTGCCGACCTCGGCGGGCAGCACGGCCTGACGGTAGGCGGCGTCCTGGGCGTCGAAGACGTCGGTGGACGGCATGGAGACCACGCGCACCGCGCGGCCCTTGTCGGCGAGGGCGGTGGCGGCGTCCATGGCCAGGCCGACCTCGGAGCCGGTGGCGATGAGGATCAGCTCGGGCGTGCCGGCGCTGTCCTTGAGAATGTAGCCACCTCGCTGGATATCGGCGAGCTGCTGCTTGTCGCGTTCCTGATGGGGCAGGTTCTGACGCGACAGCACCAGGGCGGTGGGCCCGGCCTGGCGCTTGAGGGCGGCGTTCCAGGCGGCGGCGGTCTCCACGGCGTCGCAGGGGCGCCAGGTCGACATGTTGGGCGTGGTGCGCAGGCTGGTCAGCTGCTCGATCGGCTGGTGGGTGGGGCCGTCCTCGCCCAGGCCGATGGAGTCGTGGGTGAACACGTAGACGCTGCGCACGCCCATCAGGGCCGACATGCGCACGGCGTTGCGCATGTAGTCCATGAAGATCAGGAAGGTCGCGGCATAGGGCACGAAGCCGCCATGCAGGGCGATGCCGTTGGCGATGGCGGCCATGCCGAATTCGCGCACGCCATAATGCAGGTAGTTGCCGTCGGGGGCGCCTTCCGTCGAGCCCTCGGGGCCGATCACCTTGGCGCCGTTCCAGACCGTCAGGTTGGAAGGCGCCAGGTCGGCGCTGCCGCCGAGCAGCTCGGGCAACTGCGGGCCGAGCTCATTGAGGCAGGCCAGCGAGGCCTTGCGCGAGGCAGTGGTCTCGGCCTTTGCCTGGGCCTGCTCGACCAGCGCCTCGCTGGTCAGTTCGGCGGGCAGTTCGCCCTTCTGGCGGCGCAGGAACTCGCGGGCCAGCTCGGGATGGGCCTCGGCATAGCGCTCGAAGCGAGTCTGCCAGTCGGCCTGGCGCTGCTGGCCGGCCTCGGTGGCATCCCAGCCCTGGTAGATGGTCTCCGGCACATGGAAGGGCGCGTGGGGCCAGTCGAGCTGCTCGCGGGCGGCGGCGACTTCGTCCTCGCCGAGCGCCGCGCCGTGACAGGACTCCTTGCCCTGCTTGTTGGGGGCGCCGAAGCCGATCACCGTCTTGCAGATGATCAGGCTGGGCTTGTCGTCGTGCTGGCGGGCCAGCTCGATGGCAGCCTTGACCTCCTCGGGCTTGTGGCCATCGATGTTGGGTACCACGTGCCAGCCGTAGGCCTCGAAGCGCTTGGCGGTGTCGTCGGTGAACCAGCCCTCGACCTCGCCGTCGATGGAGATGCCGTTGTCGTCGTAGAAGGCGACCAGCTTGCCGAGCTGCTGGGTACCGGCGAATGAGGCGACCTCGTGGGAGATGCCTTCCATCAGGCAGCCGTCGCCGACGAAGCAGTAGGTGTGATGGTCGACGATGGTGTGGCCGGGGCGGTTGAACTGGGCGGCTTGGGTGCGCTCGGCGATGGCCATGCCGACGGCGTTGGCCAGGCCCTGGCCGAGCGGGCCGGTGGTGGTCTCGATGCCCGGGGCGTAGCCGTACTCGGGGTGGCCGGCGGTCTTGGCGTGCAGCTGGCGGAAGTTCTGCAGCTGCTCGAGGCCGAGCTCGTAGCCGGAGAGGTGCAGCAGGGAATAGAGGAGCATGGAGCCGTGGCCGTTGGAGAGCACGAAGCGGTCACGGTCGGGCCAGTGCGGATCGGCCGGGTTGTGCTGGAGGAAATCGTTCCACAGCACCTCGGCGATATCGGCCATGCCCATGGGGGCGCCGGGGTGGCCGGAGTTGGCCTTCTGAACGGCATCCATGGAGAGGGCGCGAATGGCGTTGGCCAGTTCGAAACGGGATGGCATTGGGGTTGCTCCTCGCCTGCGGCGGTAGTCTGAGAACACCTTCCGGCCGGGGACTGGGCCGGGCATGTATCTGGCTGGATGCGCCGCGAGACGCGGGCGGCGCGGCCGAATTCGGTCGCTTATTGTCGCCGAGATGCGGACTGCCTTCAAATGCGGGACGATACGCTTCTCGGCGGCCGCGGCGGTGTCGCTAGGAAGGTCGGCGGTGAGCGTGTAGAATTCGCAGCCTATCGGTCTGCCTGGGCCATGGCGAGCATCGCCGCCTGAGGCCTGCGTCACCGCCTGTCCCGGCGGCTTGCCCCTGCCGCCGTCATCCCATCAAGCAGAGGGTCGAGGACGCCATGAGCGAATACTCCCTGTTCACCTCCGAATCCGTGTCCGAAGGGCATCCGGACAAGATCGCCGACCAGATTTCCGATGCGGTGCTCGACGCCATCATTGCCCGCGACAAGAACGCGCGGGTGGCGTGCGAGACCATGGTCAAGACCGGCGTGGCCATCGTGGCCGGCGAAATCACCACGTCCGCCTGGGTCGACCTGGAAGACCTGGTCCGCCGGGTGATCCTGGATATCGGCTATACCTCTTCGGATGTGGGCTTCGACGGCGAGACCTGCGGGGTGCTCAACCTGATCGGCAAGCAGAGCGTGGATATCGCTCAGGGCGTCGACCGGGCCAAGCCCGAGGATCAGGGCGCCGGTGACCAGGGCCTGATGTTCGGCTATGCCACCGACGAGACCGACTCCTATATGCCAGCGCCGATTCACTATTCGCATCGCCTGGTGGAGCGTCAGTCGGAGCTTCGCCGGCAGGGCCTGCTGCCCTGGCTGCGCCCGGATGCCAAGAGCCAGCTGACGTTCCGCTACGACGAGCGTGGCAAGCCCTGCGCCGTGGATGCCGTGGTGCTGTCGACCCAGCATGATCCGGACATCGACCAGGAGCAGCTGCGCAGGATGGTCCGTCGCGAGATCATCGAGCAGGTGATTCCGGCCGAATGGCTGACCGAGACCACTCAGTACCATATCAACCCGACCGGCAAATTCGTCATCGGTGGCCCGGTGGGCGATTGCGGGCTGACGGGCCGCAAGATCATCGTCGATACCTATGGCGGCATGGCGCGCCACGGGGGCGGCGCCTTCTCCGGCAAGGATCCTTCCAAGGTCGATCGCAGTGCCGCCTATGCCGGTCGTTACGTGGCCAAGAATCTGGTCGCTGCCGGCCTGGCCGAGCGCTGCGAAATACAGGTGTCCTACGCCATCGGGGTAGCCGAGCCAACGTCGGTGTCGGTCAATACCTTCGGCACCGGACGAGTCAGCGATGAGCGCATCGTCGAGCTGGTACGCGAGCATTTCGACCTGCGGCCCAATGCCATCACCCGCATGCTCGATCTGCAGCATCCGATGTATCAGTTGACGGCGGCCTATGGCCATTTCGGTCGCGAACCGTTCGAACACCGCTACACCTGGACCGATACCCAGGGCGAGGAGCATGTCGAGACCTTCACGGCCTTTCCCTGGGAGAAACTCGATCGGGCCGATACCCTGCGGGCCGCCGCCGGTCTGTAATCCGACGGGAAGTGAGCGATGAATGCTGTTGCTCACAGGGTTTGTCGCTGATCTCGTACATTGTGCCGTCGCGTTTCCAGTGGCGGCCTTCGTGTCTCCTTGCTAGGGTCGAAGCAGGATCGCAGCGCCTGGGAGGTGCATGCCATGCTTCGACTCGTCGTCCTGGCGTTGTGCTTGTTCTGGCCGACGACGCTTCTCGCCGCCTGCCCGGACTGGTCTTCGGACCGCGCAGAACGGGAATTCGAGGCACTTCACGGCCGGCTGTCCGTCTGGGACCGGGCCTATCGCCGAGATGGAAGCTCTCCGGTCGATGATGACATCTACGATCAGGCACGGGCGCGCCTCGATGCCTGGCGTACCTGCTTTCCCGACGTTGCTCCTGGCCCTGCGCCGACCGCTGGCATCACGTCCGGCGAACGGGTTCATCCCGTTCCCCAGTCCGGTCTCGCCAAACTCGACGATGCCGTCGAGGCGGGCGCTTGGTTGGCGAGGCGCGAGCATGTCTGGGTGCAACCCAAGGTGGATGGCGTGGCGATTACCCTGGTGTACGAGCAGGGCCAACTTCACCAGGCCATCAGCCGTGGGGATGGGCGCTCGGGTCAGGATTGGACGGCCAAGGTACGTTTTATTCCCGATGTGCCGGAGCATCTGTCGACAAAGCGGCGGATTGTCTTGCGTGGTGAGCTCTATCGCCGACTCGACGGACATGTTCAAGCCGAACGAGGCTCTGCCGGTGCCCGTAGTGAAGTCGCCGGCTGGTTGGCACGTGAGGCACTCGGCCGCGACGAGGCAAGCCGTATCGGGCTGTTTGTCTGGGATTGGCCCGATGGACCGGAGGCGTTGCCGGAGCGCCTCGAACGGCTATCCGAACTGGGGTTTCCCGATACGACCGACTGGACTCTGCCGGTCGAGTCGCTACAGACGGTGCTGACCCAGCGGGATACGTGGTACAACGCACCGTTGCCGTTCGCCACTGACGGTGTGGTACTCAAGCAGGGGCGGCGTCCCGCAGGAAAAGCGCGAACCGAGGCGCCGCCGGACTGGGCGGTGGCCTGGAAATATCCACCCCGCTCGGTCCTGGCCAGAGTGCGTGGCGTCGAGTTTCGTGTCGGCCGCACCGGCCGTATTACACCGCTGCTGCACCTGGTGCCGGTCAGCCTGGCGGGTCGGACTATTCGACGCGTGACCGTTGGTTCGCTCGGTCGCTGGCGGACTCTGGACATTCGGCCCGGGGATGCCGTGACCATCAGTCTGGCTGGCCAGACCATCCCGCGTCTGGACAGTGTGGCCTGGCGGGCCGTCTCGCGTCCTGAGGTAACGCCGCCGTCGACATCCGATTACCACGCCCTGAGCTGTTGGCAGCCTTCGCCGGGTTGCGAGGGCCAGTTCCTCGAACGCCTGGCATGGTTGGGAAGCCCGGAGGCGCTGGATCTGACCGGCGTGGGAGACGGTACCTGGCGCTCCCTGGTCGAGGCGGGCCTGGTGACGGGCTTGCTCGACTGGATGTCGCTCTCCGCCGAGGCGCTGGAGGCGGCGTCGGGCATCGGCGAGGTGCGGAGCCGGCAACTGGCGAAGACGTTCGGCACCGCTCGCCAGCGTCCCTTCGATGTCTGGGTGGAGGCATTGAGTGCGCCTCCCGGCGCGTTGGCCGGTGATGCGGATGACTGGAAGGGACTGGTATCGCGGGACCTGAGCCAGTGGCGTGCCTTGCCCGGAGTGGGCGAGACGCGGGCCGAAGCCCTGCGAGACTTCTTTGCCGCCCCCGAGGTTCGAGGACTGGCCGAGCGTCTGGGAGAGGCGGGTATTGCCGGGTTCCAGGCATCCCGATAGCGCATTTCGGCTTGTCCGCTTTTCATGCGGCTGCCTATAGTGAAGGTCACGTTTTTCCCTGGGAAAGAGGTGACGCATGAACCAGCCTGCCGTATCCGCCGCCACGCATCTGGACTACAAGGTCGCCGACATCGCCCTGGCCGACTGGGGACGCCGCGAGATCCGCATCGCCGAGACCGAAATGCCTGCCTTGATGGCGATTCGCGCGCGTTATCGTGACAGTCAGCCGCTGGCCGGCGCACGCATCGCCGGTTGTATCCACATGACGATCCAGACGGCGGTACTGATCGAGACGCTGATCGACCTCGGCGCTTCGGTACGCTGGTCGTCATGCAATATCTTCTCGACCCAGGATCATGCCGCCGCTGCCATCGCCGCCGCCGGTATTCCGGTCTTCGCCTGGAAAGGCGAAACCGAGGAGGCCTTCTGGTGGTGCATCGAACAGACGGTAGCGGGGCCCGACGACTGGACGCCGAATCTGGTACTGGACGATGGAGGGGACCTGACCGCCCTGCTGCACGACAAGCGTCCCGAACTGCTCGACGCCATCCATGGCATCAGCGAAGAGACCACCACTGGGGTGCATCGCCTGCTCGAGATGTGGCAAGAGGGATCGCTCAAGGTCCCGGCGATCAACGTCAATGATGCCGTGACCAAGTCCAAGAACGACAACAAGTATGGTTGTCGTCATTCGCTCAACGACGCGATCAAGCGTGGTGTGGACCACCTGCTGGCCGGCAAGCAGGCGCTGGTCATGGGGTATGGCGATGTCGGCAAGGGATCGGCGGCGTCGTTGCGCCAGGAAGGCATGATCGTCAAGGTCGCCGAGATCGACCCCTTGTGTGCCATGCAGGCCTGCATGGACGGTTTCGAAGTGGTATCGCCTTATCGCGACGGTCACAACCTGGGCATGGAGAGCGTCGACCGGTCGTTGCTGTCACGCATCGACCTGGTGGTAACCGCCACCGGCAATATCGGTGCCTGTGATGCGCCGGTGCTGCGCTCGCTCAAGCCCGGGGCCGTGGTCTGCAACATCGGGCATTTCGACAGCGAGATCGATACCGCCTACATGCGCCGGCAGTGGCACTGGGAGGAGGTCAAGCCACAGGTGCACAAGGTGTACCGCGACAGCGACCCCGGCGAGTACGATCCGGAAAGCCGCGATTACCTGATCCTGCTCTCCGAGGGACGCCTGGTGAATCTCGGCAATGCCACGGGGCATCCTTCCCGAGTGATGGACGGTTCCTTCGCCAACCAGGTGCTGGCCCAGATGCACCTTTTCGAGGCAGGCTATGCTGGGCTGCCTGAAACCGACAGGCGTGAAGTGCTGGGGGTCCGCGTGCTGCCGCGTCACCTGGACGAGGAAGTCGCACGGTACATGGTCGAAGGCTTCGGCGGCGTGATCACGCGCATGACCCAAGCCCAGGCCGACTATACCGGCGTGCCGGCCGAAGGGCCCTACAAGCCCGACAGTTATCGATATTGAAGGCTCGAGCCACGGACTACGAGATACGAGCAGCGCGGTGCCTAGGAGCTGCTCGTAACTCGTGACTCGCTGCTCGCGGCTTACGGACACGAGATCGTCATCCGGCCGCCATGGCACGTTCATGGCCAGGGGGCAGCCTGGCGGGGCATCGTCAGGAGAATGCCCCATGCCGAATCCCATGTCCGTGCGAACCCTGTTCGTTTCCGATATCCACCTGGGAACCCGGGACTGCCAGGCGAAACTGCTGGTCAGCCTGTTGCGTCGTGTGCGGCCCGAGCGCCTGTATCTTGTCGGTGATATCGTCGACCTGATCGCCATGCAGAAGCGGGCGGTGCTGCCGCCTGATCAGCAGCGCCTGGCGGCGCGGCTATTGCGCCTGGCTCGTGCCGGTTGCGAGATCATCTACATTCCCGGCAATCACGATGCTGCCATGCGCCGCTTATGTGGTCTGCGTGTTCATCGGGTGCGCATCGAGCGGCAGGCCATCCATGTCACCGCCGACGGTCGACGGCTCCTGGTCAGCCATGGCGACGAGTTCGACACCCATGTACGCATCGCGCCCTGGATGCTGGCCTTGGGCGATGGCATGCACCAGTTCGTGCTGGCGCTCAATCGCTGGTGCAATCGGGGACGCCGACTGCTGGGGATGCCGTACTGGTCGCTTGCCGCCGCGCTCAAGCAGCGAAGTGGTGCCGCTCGGCGTTATGTCGACCAGTTCGAGCAGGCTGCCTTGTACCAGGCCGCTCGGGAGGGGCTCGATGGCTACGTCGGTGGCCATATCCACAAGGCCGGATTCCGCGCCCGGGACGGCGTGCTGTATTGCAACGATGGCGACTGGGTGGAGCATTGCACGGCGCTGATGGAAGCGCCGTGCGGTCGTCTACAACTGATCGACTGGCGTGGTGAGGTGATCGCCCGAGAGCCCGTCATGGTCAACGGGCTCAAGTCCGGTGAGGCCTTGCCGGATGCGGTCGGGGCGGCGACCCGTGGTGCCTGAGACATGGTGAGCCTTATTCGTTCTCGACGTTCGCCAGTGCGCGGCAAGCGTCGAGAACTTCCTCGGCCAGGGCGTCGTCATTGAGGGTGCGGGCGATCGCCATCCCGCCGATCATCGTGACGGCCTGCTGCAAGGCGCGCCGACGATTCTCCAGCGCTTGCTCTCCGGCGGTTTGGCAGTGGGCCACGAATCCGCTGAACAGGCGCGTATAGGCTTCGCGCACCTGGTCGTCCTGCTGGGCGACGTCGCTGACCAGGCAGGCTAGCGGACAGTTCACGTCCTCTCCGCGCCGGTGGGCCTCGCTCAGATAACCAAGCACGCGTTCCTGTGGGTCAGCGTTCTGCAGGCGTGTCGCGTTGTTTCGGGCGGCGTGTCGCAGTGCTGCGGCATAGAGTTCGCCCTTGGAGGCGAAGTGGGCGTAGAAGGCTCCACGAGTCAGGCCGGCCTGACGCATGACGTCATCGATGGTCGTGTCCTTGAATCCGTGGCGTGTGAACAGGGTCGCAGCGGCGTCCAGAATCTGGTGGCGGGTGCGGGGCTTGTGATCGTCTCTCCAGGGCATGGGACCTCCTTGGCATCGTGGCGAGTATGTCATGATGACTATATGTTCTTGAACATATAGTGCGTCGGTCTAGCCTGTTAGCAGTTTCCCGCGACAGGAGTCCTGACATGACCCAACCCGTGCATATCGTCGGCCCCCAGTTCAGCAACTTCGTGCGCAGCGTTCAGCTGTGCTGCGAGGAGAAGTCGATCCCTTACACGCTGGGCACCGAGGTCGGAGGGCGGCCCCTGGCGATACATTCGCCGGAGCACTATGCGCTGCATCCCTTCGGCAAGGTGCCGATCCTGTTGCATGGCGAACGGCGCCTGATCGAGACCCCCAGCATTTGCCGCTATCTGGATGCCGCCTTCGATGGGCCGGCCCTGCAGCCGGCGGAAACCTGGGCTCGGGCACAGACCGATCAGTGGACCGGCATTCTGGCCGGTTATGTGGATCAGGCTCTGGTGCGGCGCTATTTGCTGGAGTTCGTGTTCCCCAAGGGCGAAGGTGGAACCGTGCGTGAGGACGCGGTGGACGACGCCCGGCCAGGGGTCGTCAAGGTACTGACGTTGCTGGAAGAGCAGTTGGCCGAAGGAAAGTATCTGGTGGGAGGTGACTTCACCATCGCCGACGCGATCGCTGCTCCCATGCTTGATTACCTTGCTGGTTTGCCCGGCGCTGAGGACTTGTTCGCCGGGACCCCGCGCCTGATGGCCTATATCGAGCGGGTGCGGGGTCGGCCTGCGGCGAGTCGGGTACTGGTGGCGCCAGACCTGGGACGGGGCTAGCCGCCGACCAGTGGCGCCATCCATCCCAGGTACAGCGGAATCAGCAACGGCGCGGCCAGGGTGGTGATCAGCACGGCCAGTGCGCCCTTCTCCGGGGCAATGCCCAGCTCCATGGCCACCACCACCACATTGGCGGCCATGGGGACCACGCCGATCAACAGCAGTGCCATGGCGAATTCCGCCGGGATCCCGACCATGGCCTGCAGGCCGAGCACGACGCCCAGTGCCAGGAGTGGCCACAGCAGATAGCGGACTGCCACGCAGGCCCCGAGGAAGCGCCAGTCGAATTGCCGCAGCGTCACACGGCCAAGCGTCATGCCGATAATCATCATGCCGAGCAGGGTATAGGTGGGCGGAAAGACCTCGAGTCCCTCCATGATGGCATCGGGCACGCCGATGCCCAGCGCTTCGACCAGCAGGGCGGCCAGGAACGCGTAGACCAGCGGCAGGCGCAGGATCTTGAGCAGGCTCTGGCGGGCCGAGAAGCGACCACGGGCGCTCAGGTAGAATCCCAGAGTGAACTCGTAGAGCGTCACCCCCAGCACGCCGAACAGGTAAAGCGTCACCCCCGTCGGCGGCAACAGCACCAGTGCCACCGGCAGGCCGAAGTAGCCGGTATTGCCGGTCCCGGCCGAGAAGGCCAGCACGGCGCTCTCTTCGCCGGGCAGTGCATGGCGTGCCAGGCGGTTGATCACCAGGGCGACCAGGCTGGCGCATAGAAAGAGTGCACCGGTCACCAGTAGATAGGCGGGAGTCGGGCCGCCAAGTACCAGACCACGAAAGAAGGTCAGGGGCGCGATCAGATAGATCAGCAGGGTCGCGATGGGACGTGGGTCGACGGAGAGTCGGCGTGCGGCCAGCCACCCGAGCCCGACGAAGGCCAGAAGTGTCCATAGCGGGCCCATCAGCGTGCCGGGGTCCAGGGTCATGATGCCTCCTCCTTGAGTCGAAGCGGATGCATATCATGCCTGGACGGCATGGGGCTGTCAGTGGGGGGAGGTTATCGACTCGTTTAGAGCGAAAGGTTATAGTTGAGGCTTCTTTTATATGAAATACATTGATGGTGTCCGGCGAAACTTTCATTGGTCCCGATGTTCAGGAGTCGTCACAATGGCCGCGTCACCGATACAGACGAGGAATCACCGATGAGCGCGCGACAGACCCCGCTGGATATCAGCTTCGAGTTCTTTCCGCCCAATACCGATGCCGGGCGCGACAAGCTGATGCGTGCCAGGGATGCTCTGGCGACACGGGATCCGCGCTTCTTTTCCGTCACCTATGGTGCCGGTGGTTCCACTCAGCATCGTACTCTGGATGCCGTCAAGGCGGTGCGCGAGTGCGGCATCGATACGGCACCGCATCTGTCGTGCGTCGGTAGCGAGAAGGCCCAGTTGCGCGATCTGCTTACACGCTTCCGTGAGGATGGCATCAAGCGACTGGTGGCCCTGCGGGGCGATCTACCGTCCGGCATGGGTGGGGTGGGCGAGCTTCGCTATGCCAACGAGCTGGTCGAGTTCATTCGTGAGGAGACCGGCGACCATTTCGAGATCGCCGTGGCCGCCTATCCGGAGTCCCATCCACAGGCCCCCAGTTTCGATCACGATGTGGAAAACTTCGCCCGCAAGATGCGGGCCGGGGCCGATATCGCCATTACCCAGTACTTCTTCACTGCCGAGGCCTACTTCCATTTCGTCGAGAGGGTCAGGGCCCTGGGCGTCGAAGCGCCTATCGTGCCGGGTATCATGCCAATCACCAACTACACCAAGCTGGCGCGCTTCTCCGATGCCTGCGGCGCCGAGATCCCGCGCTGGATCCGCAAGCAGCTCGAGACCTACGGCGATGACAGCGAGGCCATCGCGGGCTTCGGTGAGGAAGTGATCTCGCGATTGTGCCAGCAACTGCTCGACGGCGGCGCCCCGGGATTGCACTTCTATACACTGAACCAGGCCCAGCCGACCCTGAAGGTGCTGGATAATCTGCGGTATTGAGCCGCGCTGGACGAGAGAGCATGCACAACCCGGGTTGAAGCCAGGGGTGAGGCGCATGCCGCCGAACGGGCTGGCATAGAAGGGCCCCGCCGAATCACTCGGCGGGGCCCTTGTCCATCACAGTGGTTGATTGTCTCAGCCCGTGGCAGCGGCCCGCGTGCCGCCATCGCCACGACCGCGCTGTATCAGGAAGAGCGCGATGCCGATGGCCAGGCCGGCCACGTCGGTGACGAGGCCGCCGTAGATCATGCACAGCGCCCCGACCAGCATGACGATACGTTGCCAGGTCTTCACCGGGCCGAAGAACCAGGCCTGCACGGTAGCCGAGAGCAACACGATACCCAGCGTGGCCGTCAGCCCGACTCGCAGGATCTGCAGCCAGGAACCCTCCATCAGCATCGCCGGGCTGTAGAAGAACATGAAGGGTACGATGAAGGCCGCCAGGCCGATCTTGAACGACGCCACCGAGGTGCTCATGGCCCTGTCGCCGGAGATACCGGCCGCCGCATAGGAGGCGAGTGCCACCGGCGGGGTGATCGCCGAGACCACCGCGAAGTAGAACACGAAGAAGTGCGCTACCAGCGGCTGGATGCCGATCTCGATCAGGCCCGGGGCGACCACCGAGGCCGCTACCGCATAGGCGGCCGTGGTGGGCATGCCCATGCCCAGCAGAATCGAGATACACATGGCGAAGAACAGTGCCAGTAGTTGGCTGAACCCGGCCAGGCCCAGCAGCAGCGAAGAGAAGCGTGCACCGACGCCGGTCAGGGCGATCACGCCGACGATCAGGCCGGCGCAGGCGCATACCGCGATGATCTGAATCGACATGTTACCGGCCAGCTGCAATGCCTTGAGGATATCGCGCGGGCCCATCTTGTGCGGTGACAGCCAGCTCACCACCGCCGCCGAGGCGGTCGCCAGGGTGCCGGCACGGATCACCGAGTAGCCCATGAAGAGCGCTACGATCAGAATGATGATCGGTGCGAACAGGTAGACCTGTTTGACCAGGCGGCGGAACTGCGGGATCTCTTCCTTGCGCATGCCGCGCATGCCCTTGCGCGCCGCTTCGAAATCCACCATGCAGTAGATCGAGAGAAAGTAGAGGATGGCCGGAATCACCGCCGCTACGGCGATTTCGGTATAGGGGATACCGGTCACCTCGGCCATGATGAAGGCCCCGGCACCCATGATCGGCGGCATGATCTGTCCACCGGTGGAGGCGGCGGCCTCGATGGCTCCGGCGCTGCGCGCCGGGTAACCGACCTTCTTCATCAGCGGGATGGTCAGCGAGCCGGTGGATACCACGTTACCGGCCGACGTGCCGTTGATCATGCCCATCAGGCCGGATGCAAAGATCGATACCTTGGCCGGGCCGCCACGCGCACGGCCGGCGGCGGCAAAGGCAAAGTTGACGAAGTAGTCGCCGACCTTCGAGGCCTGCAGGAAGGCGGCGAAGATGATGAACAGGATGATGTAGGTGGACGAGACCGCGGTGGTCGGCCCGAGGATGCCGGCGTCGGTGTAGACCTGGCTGAAGAAGCGGCCTACCGAGAGCCCCGGGTAACCGAGGAAGCCCGGCAGATAGGGGCCGACGAAGACATAGCCGAGGAAAATGGCCGAGATGGCGACCAGAGCCAGGCCGGCGACGCGGCGGGTCAGCTCGAGAATCAACAATGAGCCGGCAATGGCCGCATAGGACATGCCCATGGGCGCGAAGGAGGTGCCGGTCGAGGCACGCAGTTGGCTGTTGAACATCACCAGCAGGTAGCCTGCCACGGCCATGGCGCAGACCATCAGTACCAGGTCGGCGGGCGAAAGACGGTCGCGGACTTGCCGATACCCCCAGGACAGCAGGATGCCCGCGACGCTGGCCAGAATCAGTGGGTAGCCGAAGTGCCAGGCTTCGATCTCGGGGGCGATGCGCATGGCACCGGCACTCATTTCCTGCTGCATCAATATGACCCGGATCAGGGCATAGGTCGCAGGTATCAGCAGGAGATAACTCAACCAGCGCATCCAGTTGGCGGAGCGCTGATGGTCATCGTCGGCAAACTGGGTACCGGCATACAGACCATAGCCGAGAATCAGGGCACCGGCGATGTGCAGAATACGGAATGACCAGGTCTCGAGCGGGTAGACGTTGAGCGAAACCAGGTGGAAGAGCGTGTAGGCAATGGCAAGGCCGCCGAACAGAAGCCATTGCCAACCACTGTAGAGGCGGCGATTGGCTTCTACGGCCACATCATCAACGCCTTCGGCATTGATTGGTTGTACGGCATCGGTGACGGTTTCGTCACGCGACTCAGGAGTATGTGACATGAGAACACCCTTGGGTGTGGAACCGAGGAGCAGGCAGATGGCCCCGCACCGGTGAGGCCGGCGCGAGGCAGCAGGGCAGGAGCGGGGTTACAACGTCAGGTCATCGGGAATTTCGTAGCCATTTTCTTCGTACCAGCGTACGGCACCGGGATGGAAGGGCAGCACGGTGTTGTACTTGAGGTTCTCGGGCACGCTGAATTTAGCGCTGCGGTGGATATCGAGCATCTTGTCGTTGTTTTCCATGCTCAGCTTGGTGATCTCGTAGACCAGGTCTTCGGGCAAGTCACAGCCGGCGATGGTGAAGTTCCACATGGAGACGGCACGGGCATCCTCGTCGAGCGTTTCGTAGGTACTGGCCGGAATCTCGAAGGCGGAGACCGGGAACTCTTCCATCACCTTGGCCTGCTCTTCCTCGGTGAACTCGATGATGTTCACGTCGGTCTGGACCTCGAGCTGGCTGACGGCGGGAATCGGGATGCCCGCGGCGAAGGCGATGACGTCGATGAGGCCATCCTGCAGTTGGCCGCCCAGGTCGTTCCAGCCGCCATTACGGCGGTCGAACTCGACGCCCAGGGTCTCGAGCATGGCCGGGAAGTAGGTGTCGGAGGTGGAAGCTGCCGGTCCGAAGCCGATGCTGGCGCCGTCCGGAATGTCGGAAATTGACTCGATACCGCTGTCGGCGAGGGTGGTGATCGAGAAGGGCGTCTCGTACATCGGGAAGAGTGCGCAGACGTTGTCCATCGGCACGCCCGGGGCCAGCGAGCTTTCACCGGCGACGGCATCAGCGGCCGGGCCCATGGTGGTCAGCCCCAGGGCCACATCGCCACTATGTACCAGGGCAAGGTTCTGGTTGGGGCCGCCGGTGACTTCGCCGCCGCCGGAAAGGCCGAGTTGGTCGGCGATCAGATTGGCCCAGCCGGAGCCGTAGACGAAGTAGGTGCCACCCTGGCTGGCGGTGCCCACGGTGAAGTTGTCCGGCCAGTCGGCGCGATCGGCCTGGGCGGTGCCGGCGATCAGCATGGCGCTGGTCAGGGTGCCGGTGATCAGGCGAGTCTTGAGGGTCATGGCGTGTCTCCCGCTACATTCTGGTTGTGGGTACCGGTCCGGTGCTGGGCCGGCTTGGGTTTACGCTCCTAACCTATAGCAGGGAACGTTCCAGAAATGTGGGAAAACTTCTTTATCAATAAGTTATGGTTTTTCTTTGCGACCAAGGTCTAAGAGCTTAAGGGGCGATGGGGCCGGAGTTTCACACAATAGGGCTGTCTCTCTGTGTGGAATTCCGCACAGAGACACATCACCTGGATTGATAGGGGTCGAGGATCCGCACGGTCTGCAGGTCATCGGGCTGCGATGTCTGCGCTTCACGGGGCTGGCTGAGTCGGGTCTCGAGCTCGGGCGGTGTCTCTTCCTCGATGGGCAGCTGCTCGAAAAAATCGCAGCTGACACAATCCCGGTAGCGCACGCCGTTCTGTTCCCAGCTGCGGATTCGATCCATCTCGGCGCAGCGGGGGCAGATGGCGCCGGCGATGAAGCGTTTCTGAGTGGCCATGAGGCCTCCTGATGGTGCGACGCCGGGGAGGTGCCCCGGCGCGTGATGAAACGATGAAGCGATGTGTCAGGCGGCGCGAATGCCGCTGTGGCGCAATAGCGGTTCGACGCTCGGTTCGCGGCCCCGGAAGGCGCGGAACAGCTCGGCAGCATCGCGGGAGCCGCCGCGCTCGAGGATCTCGGTGCGAAAACGCCGCCCGGTTTCCGGGTCGAAGATGCCGGCCTCCTCGAAGGCGCTCCAGGCGTCGGCGGACAGGACTTCGGCCCACTTGTAACTGTAGTAGCCCGCCGCATAGCCGCCGGCGAAGATGTGGCCGAAACCGTTCTGGAAACGGTTGAATTCGACGCGCGGCACCACCGAGACGCCGTCCCGCACCTCGTCGAGCAGTGCCTGGATGTCGGCGGCGCTGGGCGCGCTGGCCTCGAGGTGCAGGCGGAAGTCGAACAGGGAGAATTCCAGCTGGCGCACCATGCCCATGGCGGACTGGAAGTTCTTGGCCGCCAACAGCTTGTTGAACAGCTCGTCGGGCAGCGGCTCACCGGTCTCCACGTGGCCGGCGATCAGGTCCAGGCCTTCGCGCTCCCAGCAGTAGTTCTCCATGAACTGGCTGGGCAGTTCCACCGCGTCCCAGGCCACGCCGTTGATGCCGGAGATGTCAGCGATGGTCTGGCGGGTCAGCATGTGGTGCAGGCCATGGCCGAATTCATGAAACAAGGTGGTGACCTCGTCATGGGTCAGCAGGGCCGGTGCTTCGCCCACGGGACGCGTGAAGTTGCAGGTCAGGTAGGCCACCGGCAGTTGCAGCGTGCCATCTTCTTCTCTGCGTACGCGGCATTCGTCCATCCAGGCGCCGCCACGCTTGCCTTCGCGGGCATAGAGATCCAGGTAGAAGCCCGCGATCGGCGTGCCTTTTTCCATGATGTGGAAGAAACGCACGTCGGGATGGTAACGCGGTGCTTCGCTGTCTTCCTCGAAGGTCACGCCGTAAAGCTTTTCGACGACCTTGAAGAGCCCGTTGACCACCTGAGGTGCAGGGAAGTAGGGGCGCAGTTGTTCGTCGGAGATGGCGTAACGCGCTTCGCGCAGTTTTTCCCCGACATAGCCCACGTCCCAGGGCGCCAGGTCGGGCAGGCCCAGGTGTTCTCGGGCGAAGGTCGCCAGTTCGGCATACTCTTCCCGTGCCTGGGGTACGGCGCGCTCGGCGAGGTCATTCAGGAATCCGATCACGCCCTGCGGGGATTCGGCCATCTTGGTGGCCAGCGAATAGTCGGCATAGGTCGCGAAGCCCAGCAGCTCGGCCAGCTCGCGGCGCAATGCCAGGGTTTCTTCCATGATCGGCGCGTTGTCGAACTCGCCAGCGTTGGGGCCGGTCTCGGAGGCGCGGGTGACGAAGGCGGTATAGACCTCGCGGCGCAGCTCGCGGTCGTCGGCGTGGGTCATGACCGGAAAGAAGCTGGGAAAGTCCAGGGTGATGCGATAGCCCTTTCGCCCCTTGGCCTCGGCGTTGGCCGCCAGGGTCGCCAGCGCACTCTCCGGCAGGCCGGCCAGACGGCTGTCGTCGTCCAGCACCAGGTGCCAGGCCTGGGTGGCATCGAGCAGCTGGTTGGAGAAGGTGTTGGCCAGGCTCGACAGCCGGGACTGGATCTCGCCATAGCGTTGCTTCTTGTCGGCCGGGAGATCGACGCCGGCCAGGCGGAAATCGCGCAGGGCATTGGCCACGGTGCGACGCTGCCCCTCGTCGAGTGATGCCCAGGCCGGCCCATCCTTGAGCGCCTGCCAGGCGCGAAACAGGCCTTCGTGCTGGCCCAGCCAGGTGGTGTAGTCGGAGAGCATGGTCAGGCTCTGTTCATAGGCGTCACGCAGCGCCTCGTTGTTCATGGTGCCGTTGAGGTGTGACACCGGAGACCAGGCGCGAGAAAGGCGGTCGTTCAGCGCCTCCAGGGGGGCGGCCAGGGTCTCCCAGGTGGGGGGGGCGTGTTCGGCCTGAGCGACCAGGGTGTCGATGGCCTCGCGGTTCTCCGCGAGCAGGGTCTCGATGGCCGGCACCACGTGCTCGGGCTTGATCTCGGCGAAAGGGGGCAGCGAGTGGGCGTCGAGCAGTGGATTCGTGGACATGCGCACCTCGGTTGGTGATGGGAATGCTCGTTAGATGCGGGCGACCGGGGCCGGTTTCAATGTGCTAGGCTTGGCGGCTTTTCACCCCCGGCCGGAGACAGACGATGAACGAGACCCTGGAGCGCTGGAGCAGCCGCCGCGCTTTCATTCTGGCGGTGACCGGAGCCGCTGTCGGGCTGGGGAATATCTGGCGGTTTCCCTATATCACCGGCGAGAACGGTGGGGCCGCTTTCCTGCTGCTTTATGTGGCTTTCGTGGTGCTGCTGGGCGTTCCGGTGATGATGGCCGAAATACTGGTCGGTCGCGCCGGGCGCCGCAGCCCGATGCAATCGCTTGGCCACCTCGCCGCCGAGGCGGGAGCCAGCGGGCATTGGCGCTGGCTGGGCTTGTTCGGCGCCTTCACGGTATTCTGCATCCTGTCGTTCTATTCGGTGGTGTCAGGCTGGTCCATCGAGTTTCTCGTCGACGCGGTCAATGGCGATTTCGTCGGGCGCAGTGCCGCCGACGTCGGCGCCGGTTTCGATGCCTTCCTCGCCGACCCGGCGAGGATGGCGTTCAATCACACCCTGTTTCTCGTGATGACCATGCTGGTGGTCGCGGCCGGGGTGTCCAAGGGGTTGGAGAAACTCAACAATGTCCTGATGCCGTTGCTCTATCTTCTGTTGCTGGTGCTGGCGGGGCACGCGGCGACTACCAGTGGTTTCGGGACGGCGCTGGCCTGGCTGTTCACGCCGGACATGTCGGCGGTAACGCCGATGGTCATGGTACATGCCATGGGGCATGCCTTCTTTACGCTGGCAGTGGGAGCCTGTGCGCTGATGGCCTATGGCGCCTATATGCCGGATCGTCAGAGCCTGTCCCGCGCGGCGGCCTCGGTGGCAGTATTGGATGTGACGGTGGCGTTGCTGGCGGGTATCGCCATTTTCTCGGTGGTGTTCTCCCAGGGCATGGACCCCGGAGAGGGGCCCGGGTTGATGTTCGTGACTCTGCCGGTGGCCTTCGCCGAGTTGCCCTTTGGTGCCTTCTGGCTGTCACTGTTCTTCCTGTTGCTGCTGCTGGCGACCTGGACCTCGTCGATCAACCTCGCCGAGCCCATGGTCTCGACCCTCCAGGGCTGGGGGCTCGGTCGTGGCAAGGCGACGGCGGTGGTCGGGCTGTCGGTCTGGTCGCTGGGTCTGCTGTCGGTCCTCTCCTTCTCGACGCTGGCCGACTTCGAGATCCTGTTCGGAATGAATGTCTTCGCCCTGGTCAGCACCATTCCGCCGGAAATCTTCCTGCCGGTGGGCGGGCTGCTGATCGCGATCTTTGCCGCCTGGATAATGCCCGAGTCGGTTGCCTTGCGTGCCCTGGGCGCCGGTCCGCTCGGGTTCCGTGTCTGGCGCTTGCTCGTGCGCTGGGTGTCGATTCCACTGACACTGGTAGTATTGGCGTCAGGGTTATTGTGATGACGGGAGGTGAATGATGAGCAAGGCGACGACGCTTCGGCCCTGGCACGGTGTAACGCCGACACTGGGTGAGCGGGTCTACATCGACCCCCAGTGCATGGTGCTGGGGGATGTCGAACTGGGTGATGACTGCTCGGTATGGCCCATGACGGTGATTCGTGGTGATATGCACCGCATCCGTATCGGATCACGGACCAGCGTGCAGGATGGCAGTGTGCTGCATATCACCCACGCCAGTGACTTCAATCCCGATGGTTTTCCACTGACCATCGGCAATGAGGTAACCATCGGCCACAAGGCGATCCTGCATGGTTGCACCCTGGGCGATCGTATTCTGGTGGGCATGGGAGCCATCGTCATGGATGGCGCCGTGGTCGAGGATGAGGTGATCATCGCTGCCGGGGCCGTGGTGCCGCCGGGCAAGCACCTGGCCGGTGGTCATGTCTATGCCGGCAATCCTGCCAAGGCGCTGCGGCCGCTCAAGGACAAGGAGCGTGCCTTCTTCCCGTACACCGCCGGCAATTACGTCAAGCTCAAGGATGAGTACCTGGCCGCTGCCGACGAATAATGGCACCGGGGCGTCGGTAACCGATTGTTCTGCATGCCGGTTCTGCGCGATAATGGATGTTTATCCAGTTGTCGGGGGCTCCGGGCATGGCAAACTTTGGCACCCATGTCAGCGTGGCAGCAGGCAGTGGCTGCCTGCTGGCGCTGGGGGGCTGGCACGTCGGTCTCTGGACGCCATGGCAAGCCTGGCCGCTGATGCTGCTGACGACGCTTGGCGGTATTCTGCCGGATATCGACTCGGATCACTCGCATTCGGTGCGCCTGGTATTTGGCCTGCTGGCCTTCATGGCCGCCGCGGCCGGGGCTTGGGTCCTGCAGTCCCGACTGGCCTTCGGCCACTGGCTGTTGGCCTGCGCGGGTATCTACATCGGGGTGCGCTATTTGCTCGCGCCGGCCTTCAAGCGTTTCTCCGTGCATCGTGGCATCTGGCACTCGCTGTTGGCGGCGATGTTCTTTGGCTGCGCGGGCAGTGCGCTGAGTCATGGCGTGCTCGGCCAACCGCCTGAGCTGGCCTGGGCCCAGGGGCTGGCATTGCTGGCGGGCTGCCTCGTGCATTTGATGCTGGATGAGCTTTACAGCGTCGATCTGGAGGGTGCTCGTCTGAAGCGGTCGTTCGGCACGGCCCTCAAGCTCTTCGATTATGCCAGACCTCTGCGCGCTGTCGCCTTGCTGTTGCTGATGCTGGTCATGCTGCCATGGTTGCCGAGCTGGACGAGTCTGCTGGGCGTGTGGCATCAATGGCTGGCGGTCTGGTAACCCCGTCGGCCGGCCGCGTGTCACGCCAGGGTCATGACGCTGTCAGCAGAGACGTGTGGCATGATGGCAGCCTGCTTTCGTTTTTCAGCCAGGAGCCGGTGCCCCATGAGCGACGCCATGAGTGTGAGTGATGTGCTGCAGCGCCTGCAGGAAGAAGCCGAGGCGGGCAATGTGACGGTTGGCGCGTTGGTCGACGCACTGAACTCACGCGGCTTTGGCCCCTTGTTGCTGGCGCCGGCGCTGATTGCGCTGCTGCCGACCGGCGGCATTCCGGGGGTGCCGAGTGTCTGTGGGGTGCTGATTTTCCTCATTGCCATTCAAGGGAGCTTCGGCCAGCGGTCGCCCTGGGTACCGCAACGTCTGCGCCGTCTGATGGTGAGACAAGAGGCGCTGACGTCAATGGCCGAGCGCGCCAAGCCGGTGACGTGCCGCCTGGATCGCTGGTTTCGGCCGCGGCTTGAGGGGTTGGTCCGGGCGCCGTTCAGTCAGGTGGTAGCCCTGGTCTGTGCGGTGTCAGGCCTGGCGATGATTCCGCTGGAGCTGGTGCCTTTCGCCAGCGGGATTCCGGCCTTGGCCGTGACACTGGTAGCCATTGGCATGAGCATGCGGGATGGTGCCATGGTGATATTGGCTGGCCTGGCCATCGCGGGCGGCACGAGCTTGCTGATCCTGCTGTGATGGCCGGCGGCTGACAGCGGTGGCTGTCGACGTTGCCGTCGGCTCGCCTTGCTTCCCCTTTTTGCATTTTGCCTTGCCGCGTGTCGTGGGTCTCGTGGTTGTCATGCGGGTCAGGGCTCGGTGCCGTGGCGATAGTGCTCGGCCTTGAGGTTGTGACGTCTCAGCTTGTCGTAGAGGGTCTTGCGGGGTAGCCCCAGGTGTTCGCAGACTTCGATGACATGTCCATGGTGACGAGCCAGGGCCTGGCTGATCAGTTGCTTCTCGAAGAGCTCGACCTGCTCGGGCAGCGACAACTCGGCACCATCATTGCCTACGCCTTCCATCAGCATGTCGAGACGGTAGTCGCAGGTCACGCCGAGCAGCACGTAACGCTCGGCGAGGTTGCGCAGCTCTCGGGCATTGCCGGGCCAGTCATGGGCAAGCAGTGCCGAGATGCCGGTCGCATCGAGAGGGGGCGCCTCCATGCTGCTACGGCTGGCGGCCACGGCGGCGAAGTGCTGGAACAGCAGCGGGATATCTTCGCGGCGTTCGCGTAGCGGTGGAATCGGCAGGGTCACCACATTGAGCCGGTAGTAGAGGTCCTCACGAAACTCGCCGGCTTCGGCGGCGGCCTTGAGGTCGATCTTGGTGGCGGCGATGATCCGTATGTCCAGCGATACTGGCTGGTTGGAGCCCAGGCGCTCGACGGTGCGCTCCTGCAGGACACGGAGCAGCTTGACCTGCAGGGCCAGAGGCATGGATTCGATTTCGTCGAGAAAGACGGTGCCGCCGGCGGCGTGTTCGAACTTGCCGATGCGGCGTTCCAGTGCACCGGTAAAGGCGCCTTTCTCGTGACCGAACAGTTCCGACTCGATGGTGCTTTCGGGGACCGCACCACAGTTGATGGCGACGAAGGGACGTCCGCCACGGGGGCTGCGCTCGTGAATGGCGCGGGCCACGAGGTCCTTGCCCGTACCGGTCTCGCCGAACAGCAGGACATCGGCCTCGACGCGGCTGATGCGCTGTACCATGGCGGCCAGACGCTGGATCACTGGCGTGCGGCCGACGAGCCGAGGGCCGGGTGCCGACTGTTGCGCTTCGAGCTCGGCCTTGAGGGCGCGGTTTTCCAGGCTCAGGCGGCGCTTTTCGCTGCCGCGTCGCACCACTTCGACCAAGCGCTCCCCGGCGAAGGGTTTTTCCAGGAAATCCCAGGCTCCCTCGCGCATGGCCTCCACTGCGGTGGAAATGTCGCCGTGGCCGGTAATCAGGATCACCGGAAGGTCCGGGTCACGGCGACGTACTTCGCGGAGTAGCGTCATGCCATCCATGCCCGGCATGCGAATATCGCTGACCACGACACCGGCGAAGTCGGTCTCGAGCTCCGCCAGGGCTGCCTCGGCGCTCTCGAACGGGCGGGGCGTATAGCCGGCCAGCTCGAGTGTCTGGCCGGCGGTAATACGCAAATGAGCCTCGTCGTCGATGATCATCACCGGGACATCCACGTTGTCATGCATGAGTCGATGGCTCCTCGCTCGTTCGATGGTCCGCCGGCCCAGGATCGCGTGGCAGGGTAATGGTGAACAGGGCGCCGCCGCCAGGGATGTTGTCGGCCTCGATCCGGCCGCCCAGGTCATCGATGATGCGGCCCGAGATGGAGAGGCCCAGTCCGAGGCCACTGCCCGTGGACTTGGTGGTGAAGAAGGGCTCGAAGACCCGTGCCAATTGCGATTTGGCAATGCCGGGGCCGCTATCGGCCACGCTAATGTATACCAGATCCGGCGTCGACTCGATGGTCAGTGCCAGGTGCGGCATCGTGGTGTCCGCCATGGCCTGGAGCGCGTTGCCGATGAGGTTGACCAGGACCTGCTCAAGGCGTACCGGGTCGGCACGGACCCAGATGTCTTCTGTTTGCCAGCGTCGTTCCACCGTGACACCGAGTTCGTTGAGGCGTGCCTGGAAAAGCCGCAAGGCGTAGTCGAAGCAGGATGGGACCGAAACGGCGGTGAGAGTGTCGCCGCTCTTGCGCGAGAACTGCCGAAGCTGGGCGCTGATCTCGGACATACGGTCGGTGAGCTCGATGATCTGGTCGAGGTTGGCATCGGCCGTCTCGGTACGACCGCGCTCGATGAAGGCGCGGGCGTTCTCGGCATAGGCGCGGATCGCCGACAGGGGCTGGTTGAGTTCATGGTTGATGCCGGCAGCCAGTTGGCCGAGAACGGCGAGCTTGGCGGCCTGGACCAATTCGTCGCGAGTCTCGCGCAGACTGTCTTCGGCGCGACGGCGCTCTTCGATTTCATCTGACAGCCGCTGGTTGGTCGTCACCAGGTCGTGGGTCCGTTTGGCCACGTTGCGCTCGAGCTCGTCCCTGACCCGAGCCAGTGTCTGTCGTTCGCGTTCCGCGAAACGTTCACGTTCTCGGCGCAGGCGCAGACGTTGCCAGCCGATGCCTCCGCCCAGCGCGATCAGGCCGTAGAGGCCGCCGGCGAGCAGGGAGGAAACCCACTGCGCATTCACGACGGGCGTCAGCGGTTTGAGGATGTGCATGTCCCATTCGAAGTCGGGCATGGCCCGGGTGAGGCTGAGGTAGCGCTGGTCCTGGAGAGGGCCGGAGGCAAAGTCGACCAGGCGGGTGCGGGGGTCGAGAGTCTCGATTTCCTGAATGCCGGCGTGCGGCAGAGGTTCGTCCGCATATCGACGCGAGTCATGAAGAGCCTCGCGCTCGGCGTCGCTGAGAGGGGTCATGGCAGTCAGCCGCAATGCTGGCTGGCTGGCCATGAAGATGATGCCGTCGCGGTCGGTGATCAGCAGCTCGGCATCCTGCTCGCTCCAGCTCTGTTCCACGGCATCGAGCTTGATCTTGAGCACCATGACGCCTGCCGGGCCGGGGGAGGGCGTCGATTCCTCCAGCCAGACCGGTGCCGAGAAATAGTAGCCGCGATCCCCAGACTGTGTGCCCAGACCATAGAAGCGGCCATTGCGACCCTGGATGGCTTCCTGGTAATAACGTCGGTAGTCATAGTTCTCGCCGATGAAGGTGTCGGGCCGGTGCCAGTTACTGGCGGCCAGGGTGTCGGCGTGATGGTCGAGCAGATAGATGTCGGAGACCCCCGCGGTGGCACGGAAACGATCCAGCATCAGGTTGAGTGGCATGGGGTTCTGGGCATCCGGCGAGGATAGGAAGCGCGTGACCATTTCTCGAGAGGCCAGCAGTTCCGGCAGGTAATCATGGCGTGACAGATGTCCCACCAGGCTGGCCGCCGATAGCCGTAGTTCGTTGTCGGCGTCATGGCGAAGGTCCAGCAGCGCTTGTTCTCGGGCAACCTGAGCGGTCTGCCACATGCACAGGGCAAGGCCGGCCAGCCCGAGACCCGCGAGCAGGCCGCGCAAGGAACGCTGCCGACGTGTCAGGCGGTGGCCCCCAACCATGAATCAGGACGACGCCGTCGGCATGGCCTGGGCCCGGCGCAGTGAGCGCTGGGCTCGGGTCTCGGCGCGTGCCACTTCCAGCAAGCCTTCTTCGACGTAGACCAAGTGCTCATGGGAGCGGTCGCGGGCATCCTCGGCGCGCCCCTCGAGGATGGCATCCAGCAAGGCACGGTGCTGCGCCATCAACTGCTGTCGGGCGTCAGGCTTGTCGAGAAGATGGCCCAGATTGTCGACGATGCTGCGTTCGAGCTGGTGGAAGATGCCGCGGATGGTGTGCAGCAGCATGACGTTGTGAGCGGCCTCGGCAATGGCCAGGTGGAAAGCCGCATCGGCTCTGGCCTCGCTTGCCGGGTCGCGACTGGCGAAGCATGCCTCGAGTTCCTCGAAACGCTCGAGTAGCACGGCCCTGTCCGTGGGCGTGGAGCGCAAGGCGGCATAGTAGGCCGACAGGCTTTCCATGGCATCGCGGAATTCCAGCAAGTCCAGGTGGAACTCACCATGGCGGGAGAGCATGTCGAGCAGGGGGTCTGCGTAGCCGTTGTGAAGCTCCTCGGTAATGAAGGTGCCGCCACCCTGGCGGCTGGTCAGCAGGCCACGAGCAGCGAGCTTCTGTATCGCCTCGCGCACGGAGGGGCGTGACACGCCAAAACGTTCGGCGAGTTCACGTTCTGCCGGCAGTCGCTGGCCGGGCTTCAGGCTACCCTCCAGGATGAGGCCTTCGAGCTGCTCGGTAATGACATCGGCGAGGCGGGGTTGACGGACGGGCTGGTAAGACATGGCGTGGCCTTCGCTGCGGAGCGGATCTCTGTGGGCATGATACTGACGTGGAATTGGTATTACCAATAGCTGTCTCGTCGTCTTTTTTGGTCATACCAATTTACTGCGGGAGAGGTGGGTCGGACATCATCGCTAGCGTGCCGTGGACGGGGTGGCCGGCTATAGCCAATGACTGGCAGCAAAATGGGGTTTGACAGGCATTTCGCCGCACCATAACGTGCGATAATGGTGCAATATAAATTGGTAAAACCAATTTATATTGCCTTTGTCATCAGCGTCAAAACCGGACTTGCCATGATCATTTCAGCTGCCACGGACTACCGCCAAGCCGCCAGGCGACGCGTGCCTCCCTTTCTCTTTCATTACGCCGATGGGGGTGCCTACGCAGAGCACACGCTGCGAAGCAATGTCGAGGACCTTGCCGACATCGCCTTGCGTCAGCGTGTGCTCAAGGATATGTCCAGTCTGTCGCTGGAGACGAAGCTGTTTGACGAGCCCCTGTCGATGCCCGTCGCCCTGGCTCCGGTGGGATTGGCTGGCATGTATGCTCGGCGAGGCGAAGTCCAGGCGGCCAGGGCTGCTGCCAGCAAAGGGGTGCCGTTCACGTTGTCCACGGTATCGGTATGCCCCATCGGCGAGGTCGCCTCGGCGGTGGATCGCCCCCTCTGGTTCCAGCTCTATGTGCTGAAGGACCGGGGGTTCATGAAGCATGTTCTGGAGCAGGCCAAGGCGGCGGGCGTCAGGACGCTCGTCTTCACGGTCGACATGCCCGTGCCGGGCGCGCGCTATCGTGATGCCCATTCAGGCATGAGCGGCAGGCACGCGTCGGTCCGGCGAATGCTGCAGGCCGCGACGCACCCGTCCTGGGCCTGGGACGTGGGGATTCATGGGCGCCCCCATGATCTGGGCAATGTGTCGGATTATCGCGGTCAGCCGACGGAGCTCGAGGACTATATCGCCTGGCTGGGCGATAACTTCGACCCTTCTATCTCATGGAAGGACCTGGAGTGGATTCGCGAGTTCTGGGATGGCCCGATGATCATCAAGGGCATCCTCGATCCCGAGGATGCGCGTGATGCCGTGCGCTTCGGGGCGGATGGCATCGTCGTCTCCAACCATGGTGGCCGCCAGCTTGATGGCGTTCCCTCCACCGCGCAGGCCTTGCCCGCCATCGTTGACGCGGTCAAGGGTGACCTCGCCATACTGGCTGATTCCGGTGTGCGAAGTGGTCTTGATGTCGTGCGAATGGTCGCCATGGGCGCCGATACCGTATTGCTGGGGCGTGCCTTCATCTATGCCCTTGCCGCTGCCGGGGAAGCGGGCGTAGCCCACCTTCTCGAGCTGTTCGAAAAGGAAATGCGCGTCGCGATGACGCTCACCGGGGCGCGTACGATCTCCGACCTCGGGCCGGACTCGCTGGTGCCGGGCGCGAGTCGCGATGGGCGTTGAGCCTATGTGTCGTGCTGCAGCGCCACCTTGGGCATTGTCTCGAGGGTTGAGGGGGTCGAGCCGGTTTCGGTGAACGACAAGATGATCCTGCAAAAAGTCCTTGCGCTATCCGCTCGTGATCCGTAAAGTACGCATCCGCTGCCGGCGACGGGCAACGTTGCAGGCGGTGAAAGGTGGCAAAAGCACCT